>JBBQWH010000001.1:0-93045 GCA_038210785.1 Sphingomonadales bacterium
TCGTCCTTGTAGTAATATTCGATCAGCGTGTGCGGCAGCGGCTCACCTTCCTCGATCCCGAGGCGCTTGGAGATGGATCCAGCCGCGACATTGCGCACCACCACGTCGATCGGGATGATGTCGACCAGCCGGATCAACTGCTCGCGCATGTTGAGGCGGCGGATGAAGTGGGTGGGGATGCCGATATGGGCCAGCCGCGTGAACACATGCTCGCTGATGCGATTGTTAATCACGCCCTTGCCGTTGATCGTGCCCTTTTTCTCGGCGTTGAAGGCGGTCGCATCATCCTTGAAATACTGGATGAGCGTGCCAGGCTCCGGTCCTTCGTAAAGGATCTTGGCCTTGCCTTCGTAAATCTTGGTACGGCGGGACATCAGGTCGGCACTCCCAGCGGCCCCAGCGGCCTAGGCGAATGGTGCCCGAGGGCGGATTTGAACCACCGACACGCGGATTTTCAATCCGCTGCTCTACCCCTGAGCTACTCGGGCATTCGCTGCAAGCGGCGGGTTCGGCAAGCACTGCTTACCCCAGCGAGCAAATGAGAGCGGCCCTATGACGAAGGCAGCCCGCAATGGCAAGGGGGAATTGGGCGCGGGCCGGGGGTTTAATCCTGCGCCGATCAATCCTGTTCGGGCCAGTCTTGCGAAGCCAGCGTCTCGGGATCGGCGGGCGGGCCGGGCAGGGCATAGGAATCCGAAAACCAGCGCGCCAGATCGACGTCCTTGCAGCGCTGCGAGCAGAACGGGTGGAATGGGTTTTGTTCTGCGCTACCGCTTTGCTGCGTCAGCGCATGGCCGCGCGGCTTGCGGCAGATCGGGCAGGGCTTGGCGGCGGAGAAGGTCATGCGCCCAATAACTGGGCATGAGCCGCCTCGATGGCAAGGGAGGGGTCGGTGTCGATCCGCACTTCGCGGCCGGTCCTTCGGGCGAGATCGGCCAGCCAATCGTCCTTCAGCTTGGCCTTGAGCGCAGGGTGAACCGTCAGCAGCAGCGTGCGCCCCATGCCGCTTTGCGCTGCCAGTTCTGCCCGCCGCAGCGCGATCCGCGCCGCTGCCCCCAGCCGCGCGGTTGCGAATCGGTGCAGCAGCGATGGGCCTTCGAGCCGCGCGACCAACTGGACGAAGCCGAAGCCGTTCATCGCGGTGCGCTCGTGCGGCCAACCCGCCAACGCTGCGTCCAATGCCTCGTCCACCGCACGGCGATCCGCTTTGGCAGCCAATGTCGGGAAATCGATCCCGATATTGCCGCCGCACTGGAACCACGCCAGCGCGCGCGCAATCGCAGGGACCGCAGCCAGCGCCACGCTGCGCGGATCGCCGATCCCGTCGATGTCGATCACGGTCATCGCTGGGGTGACGCTGAGCAGGATTGTGCCGCTTGGAAAATCGAGGCTGGCAACGGATGCTGCGTCCCATACCTCCTCCCACAGCCCGGCGGGGAAGCGGTGCACCACCTGACCTTCGGCGAGCGGAGAGGGCGCGACATCGGCGCTTTCAGCCCCCGCAACCCGCGCTTGCGCGCGCTTCAGCCGCCCGCGCTCGGCCAGCGCCGCGCGGGTAATGACGAGGTCGAGCCGCTGCCCCTCGGTCACGCCTTGTGGTAGATGATCGACCAATGCTTCGGCGCCGCCTTCGAGCAGCGCGACCCCGCGCCGGGTGCCCTTGAGCTTGGCGGTGAGCTGGCCTGTCACGCGCGCGCCTGCGGACAACTCGCCGGGCCACAGCAGCCGGGCCGCCAGAACCTGTTCGCTTGCAATCAGCAATGCGCGGGTTTCGCCGATACCTTCCTCGATCAGCCAGGTCGGCGGTGCTGGGTCAGGCAATGGCAAATCCCGCTGCCTTCAGCAGCACGCGGGTCTCGTAAAGCGGCAGGCCCATCACACCCGAATGGCTGCCCCTGATCCATTCGATCAGGCCTTCCGCCGCGCCTTGGATCGCATAGCCGCCGGCTTTGCCCTGCCATTCGCCGCCTGCGAGATAAGCAGCGAGCTCTTCTGCCGAGAGCCGCTTGAAACGCACTGCCGTCTCACAAAGCCGCTCGCGCAAAGCTCCGTCCGGCGCGCGCAGCACTATGCTCGAGAGCACCTGATGCCGCCGCCCGCTGATCAGTTCGAGGCAAGCGCGCGCCTCGGCCTCGGTCTCGGTCTTGGGGAGGATGCGCCGCCCGACCGCGACCACCGTGTCGCCCGCCAGCACGTAGCCCGGTGCATCCACCGCCCCAGAAACCGCCAGCGCCTTTTCGCGCCCCATGCGCAAAACGTAGGCGCGCGGAAGTTCGTTCGTCTGCGGGGTCTCGTCGATATCGGCCGGCAGCACGGCATCGGGCACCACGCCGAGCCGCGCGAGCAGTTCGCGCCGCCGGGGCGAGGCCGAAGCGAGCGTGAGATGCGCAGGGTTTGTTTGGGCGCCCATCAGGGCCGCAGGCAATTACTGCGGGCCAGGACCGCCGCGGCCCGGCATAAAGCGGTAGGTGATGCGGGCCTTGGTGAGATCATACGGCGTCAGTTCGCACAGCACTTCATCGCCGACCAGCACGCGGATGCGGTTCTTGCGCATCTTGCCCGCAGTGTGGCCGAGCACCTCATGGCCGTTTTCAAGCTCCACCCGGAACATCGCATTGGGCAGCAACTCAACCACGCGCCCGCGCATTTCGAGGAGTTCTTCCTTGGCCATGAAATTCCTTTTGTCTGTTGCGGCGCACAATACGCCCGTCGATGTGCGGGTGCGCTTTAGCGATGCATGAACCAAAAGGGAAGGCTCGTGCTTTAAGGCCGAAACTCGTGGGCTTTTGCGCAGTTTGCTATCAGAGAGCAACGCGCATCCTTGTGTCGCCGCTTGGCGTAACGAGACTGCCCGATTGAGAGCGGTAAGAAGCCGCTGACCACTCGACTTGACGTAAAAGGGACCACATGAACCTCTCCCCGCTTTCCCGCGCGATGTTGCGCGCAGGTACCTGCGCTGTCAGCTTGGCGCTGGCCATGCCGCTGGTCGCCAATGATATGGCGGCCCAGCCGCAACCCACCACAGTCCCGGTCGACAGTAACGAACCAGAAAGCGCCAGCGGCAGCGCTGACGTGAGCGAAGGTGAGGGCGAGGTGACCGAGGCGGGAGATGGCGAAATCATCGTCCGCTCTGGGCGGTTGAAGGGCCAGCTGTTCGTCGATCAGGCGCCGCTGCTCGAGCTGGACGAGACCGCGATCGCGGCCGAAGGTGTGACCTCGATCACCGACCTTATCGCCCAGATCAGCGCGCGCACCGGATCGGCACGCGGGCGCGGCGGCGGCGGGCAGCCGGTTATCCTGATCAACGGGATCCGCATCGGGAGTTTCCGCGAGTTCGCCAATTACCCGCCCGAAGCGCTCGCGCGGGTCGAGGTGTTTCCCGAAGAAGTCGCCCAGCGCTTCGGCTTTCCGCCTGATCGCCGAGTGATCAACCTGATCCTCAAGGACAATTATTCCAACCGTCAGGTCGATCTCGAATTCGAAGCGCCCTCGCGCGGCGGCTACAGCCGTAACGAACAGCAGTTCGGCCTGCTCAAGATCGCCAACGGCGGCCGGATCAACGCTAATATCCAAATTGAGGATTCCACGCTGCTGACCGAGGCCGAGCGCGATATTCTGCAGACCCCGGGATCGGTCTCTCTGGTCGCGGGCGATCCCGATCCGGCAGAGTTTCGCAGCCTGCTGGCCGATACCTTCGGGCTTACCGCCAATGTGTCGTGGGCCAAGGCGATCATCGACAGCGGCACATCATTGAGCGCTAACCTCAATTATGCGCGCAATGAAAGCCGCAGTCTCGACGGGCTCAACTCCGTGGTGCTGCGTCGCAATCTTGCCGATGCGGGCGTTCTGCGCACCTTCGGCGAGGAAACCCCGCTGGAGCGGAACACCTCGAGCGACACGGTCTCGTCGGCTGGTTCGGTGACCAAGCCGGTCAATGCCTTCCGCCTGACCAGCACTTTCGATGGTTCTTTCAGCGAAACCGAAACCCAGATTGACCGGCGGTTTAACACAACCGCGCTTGTCAACGCCGCGCTGGCCGGGACAGTGGCTGTCAATGGCCCGCTGCCGACCGATGCCGCGGGCGGGTTCGACATTGCGACGCGCCGCACCATCACCACTGAAACCCAGACCACGCTGGACGGGGCGATCGGGCAATTGCCGGGGGGCGAATTGCTTGCGACCTTCGATTTCGGTCTTGATTGGCGCCGGATCGAAAGCGCGGACACCCGCACCACTCAAGCGGCCCAGCTGACCCGCCGCCGCCTGTCGACCGGGACCAATCTGGTGGTTCCGCTCACCAGCAGCCGCGAAGGCTTTGCCGATGCGCTTGGCAGCTTCACCTTGAACTTGCAGGCCGGGGTCGAGGATCTGTCCGATTTCGGCGTGCTGGGAGATTGGAACGCTGGGCTGACCTGGCAGCCGTTTAGCGGACTCGATCTGTCGGCGACCTATATCTACCGCGAGGTTGCCCCTTCGCTGTCCAGCCTCGGCGATCCGCAGATTACCAATTTCAACGTGCCTGTGTTCGATTTTTCGACTGGGCAGACGGTGCTGGCGAACGTCACCACCGGCGGCAATCCCGATCTTCCGGCTGAAACGCAGCGCGACCTCAAGTTCGCCGCCAACTATGAGCTGCCGTTCTGGGAAGGCTCGCGCCTGACGGTGGAGTATATTCGCAACCGTTCGGACAATGTCGTCAGCGGCTTCCCGCAGATCACGCCCGAGATCGAGGCGGCGTTTCCGGGGCGGATCACGCGCGATGCGACGGGGCGGCTGACTGCGGTTGACCGGCGCTCGGTCAGTTTTGCCGAGACGCGCGCCAACCGGCTGCAATTCACCTTCTCGACCAATGGCAGCATCGGTGCAGGCGCTGAAGGCGGCGGAGGCGGGTTTGGCGGGCCGGGCGGCGGCGGAGGACGCGGCGGCGGCGGCGGCGGACGAGGGGGCTTTGGTGGTGGCGGCGCTCCAGCTGCGAACCCAACTCCGGCACCGGCGCCGGCAGCCGCACCTGCGGTAACGTCAGCGCCTCCGGCTGCTGGCGGCGTTCCGGCGGGCGGCCCTTCGGCAGGGGGCGCGCGCTTTGGCGGCGGCGCTGCGCCGACGGCAGACCAGCGCGAACAGTTCATGGCGTTCCGCACGCGGCTATGCGCCGATGACGGGCTTGCCTTTATGGAAAAACTGGCCGCCGCAATTGACAGCGGCGCGGATATCGCGGCCGAGTTCCCGGGGATCGATACCGCGCGGCTCGCGCCGATGCTGTCGCGCGTGCGCGGCGCCGATGGCAAGATCGATCCGGCGCGGTTGGCTGAATTCCGCACCCGCATTTGCAGCATCGATCCGGCGATGATGGGCGGACCGGCAGGTGGTAGTGGCGCGCCCGGCGGTGCCCCCTCTGGTGCGCCCGCCGCCGTGCCGCCGCAATTCACCGCCTTCCGTGACCGCGCTTGCGGCCCCGATGGCACCACCGCGCTGGCTGAGCTGATCGCCAAGATCGATCGCGGCGAGGATGTCTCGGCCGAGCTTCCGGGAATCGATCCGGCGTTCATCAAGATGGCGCTCGATCGTTCGCGCGATGCCAATGGCAATATCCCGCCCGAAGCGCTCGAGCAGTTCAAGCAGCGGTTCTGCGCCGCTGTGCCCGCGCAGCCGGCCGGCGCAGGCGGCGCTCCGGCGGCGGGCGGCGCCCCGGCGGCGGGCGGCGCTTCGGCTGGCGGTCCCCCGGCTGGCGGGCCAGCGTTCAACCCGCTGGCGCAGCGCAGCTTTCCTGGCTGGCGGTATTTCTTCAACCTGACCCACACGATCGAGCTCGACAACACGATCCTGATCGCCCCCGGGCTTGCCCCGCTCGACCAGCTCGATGGGCAGGCGACCAGCGCCTTCGGCCAACCGCGCCAATCAAGCCGGTTGGAAGCGGGCCTGTTCGGCAAGGGCATGGGCTTCCGGCTGTCGGGCATCTACACCGGCACCACGCGGCTTGATGGATCGGGCCTGCCGGGCAGCACCGATCTGTTGTTCGACGATATCGCCACCTTCAACCTGCGCATCTTCGCCAACCTGGGCGAAATGACGGGCAAGAACGAGGGCTTCCTCAAGGACTTCCGCATCAGCTTGGTCGCCGACAATGTGTTCGACGCGCAGCGCAAGGTGCGCGATTCCAATGGCAATACCCCGATTAACTACCAGCCCTTTGTGATCGACCCCTTGGGCCTGTATCTCGGGATTGATTTGCGGAAGTTGTTTTAGGATCGCGTCTGGGCGAGCGCCTCGGCGCTGATTTAGCGGGACGCTTCGGCCAAGGCCTCGGCGCAGGCAAAGCCGCTCGCCCAGGCCCATTGGAAGTTGTACCCGCCGAGCCAGCCGGTCACGTCGACCGCTTCGCCGATCGCATAAAGGCCGGGGACTTTGGCGGCCTCCATCGTGCGGCTGGACAGTTCGGCGGTGGCGATCCCTCCGGCAGTGACTTCGGCCTTGGCAAGGCCTTCGGTGCCGTTGGGGGCAAAACGCCAGTCTGCCAGACGGCTTTGTGCGCTACGCAAATCCTTGTCGGAGATATTGCCCAGCTCGCGCTCCAGCCCCAGCCGATCGGCCAACGCATCGGCCAGCCGCGCGGGCAGGGCTTCGCGCAGCAGCGTCCGCAGAAGGCTGCGCGGGCGGTCGCGCTTGGCCGCGATCAGCCAGTCGCTTGCGGCTTCGGGGAGAAAGGTGACGCCCACGTCCTCGCCATGCCGCCAATAGCTGGAGACCTGCAAGATCGCCGGGCCTGACAGGCCCTTGTGAGTGAACAGCGCAGCCTCCGCAAACTCGGCCTGCCTCTTGCCGCTGCCAGCCCGCGCCCGCACTGGCGCAGCGACGCCCGACAACTCGCGGAACAGCGCATCCTCCCCCCCCAGCGTCAGCGGGACAAGCGCCGGGCGCGGCTCGACCACCTTCAGCCCGAATTGCCGCGCGAGGAGGTAGGCAAAATCGCTTGCGCCCATTTTGGGGATCGAAGGCCCGCCGGTTGCGATCACCAGCGCGGGCGCGCGCCACTCGCGGCCATCGGCGGCGCTAACGGTGAATATGCCGTCGGCCCCGCGCGTGACCCGCTCGGCATCGACATCGCAGCACACCGTCACCTGCTCCGCCGGGCATTCCGCCAGGAGCATCGCCACAATCTGCTTGGCCGAGCCATCGCAGAACAATTGCCCCAGCGTCTTTTCGTGCCACGCGATCCCATGCGCTTCGACCAGTGCGATGAAATCGCCGGGCGCATAACGCGCCAGCGCGCTCTTGGCGAAATGCGGATTGGCTGAGAGGTAATTTGCTGGTCCTGCGCCGAGATTGGTAAAGTTGCAGCGCCCCCCGCCCGAGATCAGGATCTTCTTGCCGGGAGCATCCGCTTTCTCGAGCAGCGCCACCCGCAGGCCGCGCTGCCCCGCTTGCCCGGCGGCGAACAGCCCTGCCGCGCCCGCGCCGAGGATAATGACATCATGCTGATCCATTCAGGCGCGGATAGGCGCGCGCGCGGGAATTGCCAATCGCCCCGTTCCATCCCTATCTGCACATGATGGCGCAAACCCCAGCAAGCACCCCTCAATACCCCGGCAGCGCGGAGCGTTTCAACGAGGAACGCGCCGCCTATACCGTCGCCAGCGCACAGCCCGATTTGGAAGGCGGGGTGGCGGCGATCCGTGCGATGGTCAAATTGCTCAAACCCGTCCCCGGGGTTTACCGCATGCTCGATACGCGCGGCGATGTGCTGTATGTTGGTAAGGCGCGCAGTCTGAAGGCGAGGGTGGCAAATTACACCCAGATCACCGGGTTGTCCGGGCGGTTGCAGCGGATGGTCAGCCAGACCCGCAGCATGGAGATTATCACCACCAATTCCGAGGCTGAGGCGCTCCTGCTCGAAGCGCAGTTGATCAAGCGGTTTCGCCCGCCGTTCAACGTTCTGCTGCGCGATGACAAAAGCTTCCCGTTCATCCTGTTGCGCGCCGATCACACCTTTCCGCGGATCCAGAAACATCGCGGCGCGCGGCGGGCGAAGGGCAATTACTACGGCCCGTTTGCCAGCGCAGGCAGCGTGAATTCGACGCTCAATGCGCTGCAAAAGCTGTTTCTTCTGCGATCGTGCACCGATAGCTTCTTCAACAACCGCGACCGGCCGTGCCTGCTGTATCAGATCAAGCGCTGTTCGGCGCCGTGCGTGGGGCGGGTCAGCGAAACCGATTACGACGCGCTGGTGCGGCAGGCGAAGGATTTCCTGTCGGGCAAATCGGGCGCGGTGCAGGCCGATCTTGAGCGCCAGATGGCCGAGGCAGCGGCGAACTTGCAGTTCGAAACCGCCGCGATGCTGCGTGACCGGCTGCGCGCGGCGACCTTCATCCAGGGCTCGCAGGCGATCAACGCGGCCGGACTGGGCGATGCCGATGTGTTTGCGCTGGCGGCCAAGGGCGGGGTGATGGGGGTGCAGGCGTTCTTCATCCGCGGCGGTCAGAATTGGGGCCACCGTGCGTTCTTCCCGCGCCACACCACCGATGTCGAAGAAGCGCAGGTGCTCGCCAGCGTGATGCTGCAATTCTACGAGGAAGTGCCGCCGCCGCCGTGCATCCTGGTGGATCGTGACCTGCCCGAGCGCGAACTGATCGAGGCTGCGCTTTCAGAAGTGGCGGCCAAAACCGGGGGGCGCAAGGTGCGCATCACGATCCCCGAACGCGGCGACCGGCGCAAGCTGATGGCACAGGCACAGCGCAACGCGGTCGAGGCGTTGGAGCGGCGGCTGGCGGAAACCGGCACCAAGGCGCGGATCAATCGCGAACTGGCCGAGTTCCTTGAGCTTGACGCCCCGCCGCGCCGGATCGAGGTCTATGACAACAGCCATATCCAGGGTGCCAAGGCGGTCGGGGCGATGGTGGTGGCCGGGGCGGACGGGTTCGAGAAGGGCCAATACCGCAAGTTCAACATCCGCGAGGCGCAATCGAACGATGACTTTGCGATGATGCGCGAAGTGATGGCGCGGCGGTTTCGCAGCTTTGCCGATGGTGAGGCGGACGAGAACCAGAAGCGGGGCGGGCACGAAACCATCCTCCCCGATCTGATCCTGATCGACGGCGGGAAGGGCCAGATGTCGAGCGTGATGCGGGTGCTCGAAGACATCGGCATTGCCGGGGACATCGCGGTGATCGGCATCGCCAAAGGGCCGCATCATGGCCGCGATGGCCGCGAAGTGTTCCATTTCCCCGATGGGCGCGAAAAGCAGCTGCCGGTCAATGCGCCGCTCTTGTTCCACCTGCAGAACCTGCGCGATGAAGTGCACCGCTATGCTATCGGCGCGCACCGGGCCAAGCGGTCAAAAGCGATCACTGCCTCGCCGCTCGACGAGATCCCCGGCATCGGCCCAGCGCGCAAACGCGCGCTGCTGCTGTATTTCGGCACCGCCAGCAAGGTGCGCGCCGCTGCGCTGGAGGACCTCCAACGCGCGCCCGGCGTGAGCGCGACGGTGGCGCGCAAGGTGTATGATTTCTACCATGCGGGGGGCTGACAAGATACTCGATTGTCGAGCTTCTTGATGGCCGTGCATCTTGTCCGGTCGCAGTTTGCGTGTCAGAACAAGGCCATGGACAACCCTTCAGTTCCGCCCGACGATGCCGGTCTTGTTGGGGCGATGCGCGCGCTGCACGGCGCGGTCGACCGGCTCGATGCGCTCGCCGCCGCGCGGCTTGGGATCGCGCGCAATGACCTGAGGTGCCTCAACCTGCTCGAACATGGCCCGGTTGCGCCGCGCCTGATTGCCGAACGGCTGGATCTCACCAGCGGCAGCGTAACCGCGCTGGTGGATCGGCTGGAACGGCAGGGCTATGTCCGCCGCACACCCGATGCGTCGGATCGGCGTGCGGTGCTGGTTGAAGCCACCCCGCTTGTCTATGTCCGGTTGATCGCGATCTACAGCCCGGTCAGCGAAGCCCTGGCCAAGCTGGTCGAACGTTACGGCAACGAACGCGCGGCTGCGGCGGCCAAGCACCTTTCGGATGTTGCGCGTATCTGTGATTGGGCCGCCGCCAAGATCGCGGGCGGGGAGGGCTGACGCTCTCGCGCGCCCGGCCCCGCCGCAGCCGCCTTACTGCCCGTCGAGCGCCTTGCTCACCAGCACATTGACCGAAACGCGGCGGTTCTGCGCGCGCCCGGCGGGGGTGGCGTTGTCGGCAGCCGGATCGGCGGTCGCCATGCCGGTTGGGGTGAGCATCCGGTAAGGCTTCCACTTGCACACCTGCTGCAGGTGATTGACCACAGCCGCAGCGCGCTTTTCGGAAAGCGTCTGATTGACCTCGTCCGATCCGGTCGAATCGGTATAACCGAGCACCAGCATCAACGAATTCTCATCGGCATTGGCGGTTTGCGCAGCGGCGCACAGGTTGGCCCGCGCGCCGGGGGTCAGCACCGATTTGCCGGTGTCGAAATAGACATTGGCGGTGCTCTTGAGATTGTACTTGTCGATATCCCCCAGCCGCCCGCGCAGTGCCTCGGTCGCGGCGGCGTTTTGCTGGATCGCGGCGCCTTGCTCGCCGAACTGCTGCACGGTGCCGCCGCGGATCATTGCCGCGATCTGGCGATCATCGCTGTTGAAGCGCACTTCGCTGGCGACGAGGCCCTCGCCATATTGCGACGTCTTCACGATCACCGGCAGGCCGTTGATCAGCGCGGTTTGATCGAAGGTCTTGTTACCGATCCCGAGGAACCCGCCGCGGGTGCGGATTTCGGTTTCGGGGTGCAAAGTGATGATTGTGCTGGTGCCGTCATCGGCTGTGACCTGCAGGCGCCCTCCGCGGCGGGCGGAGATGATGCCGGTGACCCTGGGGCCATCGTTCATCTCGGCGAGCGGGGGAAGCGCGCCATAGACGGTGGTCAGCACCTCGCCCTGCTGGTCTGCCGGGGCCGGGGCCGGGGCTGGCGTCTGGGTCTGGGCGGAGAGGCCGGTCGCGGCAGTGGCGGCGCCCAGCAGGGCGATCAGCGCGATTGTGCGCGAGGCATGAAATATCGTGGTCACAGCGGTATTGCTCCTGTGGTGGGGGCCAGCATTCCCGTTTGATTGGCCCTTCATCGGCGCTTTGCGCGAGGCGGCAGTGTTCATCAACACCTTGCTCGCAGGTGAACGCCATTAGTCCGCCTGCCACAGGAGCGGGCAGCCGGACTGATGCTGCGACGAGCCGATGCGGCGGCGTACGCTGGAGTTATGGCTTAGCGGTTCGCCTCGCGGGCGATCCAGCGGTCGATCTTGGCCTCGAGCACCGCCAGCGGCAGTCCTCCGGTGTTCAGCACCTGTTCGTGAAACGCCTTGATGTCGAACCGCTTGCCAAGCTGGGTTTCAGCCCGCTTGCGCAACTCCTGGATCTTGAGCGCGCCGATTTTGTAGGCCAGCGCCTGACTGGGGATCGCGATGTAGCGATCCACCTCGGCGATCACTTCGGTTCGGGTCATGCCCGAATTGGTCAGCATGAAATCAATCGCAGCATCGCGCGTCCAGCCCTTGGCGTGGATGCCGGTATCGACCACCAGCCGCATCGCGCGCAGCTGTTCGTCCTGGAGCGTGCCATAGCGGTTCCACGGGTCTTTGTAGAAGCCCATCTCCTTGCCGAGCGTCTCGGCATAGAGCGCCCAACCTTCGACGTAGGCGGTGGTGCCGCCGTACCGCATGAACGCGGGCAGCGCCTCGTTCTCCTGCGCGAGGCTGATCTGGAAGTGATGCCCCGGCGCGCCTTCGTGCAGGTACAGTGTGACATTGCCCGGCGTCAGGCGGCTGGGCAGGTCGTAAGCGTTGAAATAGAACACGCCGGCACGTTCCCCATCGGCCGAGCCTGACTGGTACGCACCGCCCGCCTCGAATTGTTCGACCGAGGGATCATAGGGCCGGATTTCCAGCGGTGAACTGGGCAGCAGCGAGAAATAGCGGCCGATCTTGCTATCGACCTCGCGCCCGATGCGGTAATAATCCTGAGTCAGCGCCTCGCGGCTCTTGGGCTGGAACTTGGGATCGGTGCGGACATAGTCGAAGAATTGGGTCAGCGTGCCCTTGAACTTCACTTCCTTTTGCAGCTGCTCGAGATCACCCTTGATCCGCGCGACTTCGCTGAGGCCAAGCTGGTGGATCGTTTCGGGGTCGAGCGGCAGAGTGGTCGAATCCTCAACCAGCCGGGCATAGAGCTGCGCGCCGCCTTTCATCTGGGAAAGGCCGATGCTGTCGCGCGCGACTGGGAGATATTCGTCGCGCAGGAAGTTCCGCAGGCGCGTGTTGGCGGCGTAGATTTCGGCAGTCTTGGCCGCGTAAGCCTTGGTCAGCCGCGCCCGCTCCGCCCCGGCAATGCTGATAGGAAATATCTTGAGCGGCGCCATATACATTGAGTCCGACATCGCCATGTCCAGCTGCGTGTCGAGCTGCGTCACGACAATACCGATGGTCAGCTTGGTCTCCAGCACGCCGCTTTTCATGCCTTGTCTGAACCTGCCAATCGCGCGGTCGACAAAAGCGATGTAGTCATCGTGGCGCGACAGGTTGTCTTCGTAATTGGCGAGCGTCTTGAACTGCGCAACCCCAGTGCCGCTGGCGAAGGTGGGGTAGAAGGTATGGGTCCCGAACATGTGATTGATCGGCCGCACCTCGCTCAGCGCGCGCATATCTTCGCTTGCGCCCGCCAGCGCGCGGTTCTGGGTGTACTGGAACACGTCGTAGGCGAGCTGGTCGGTCTCGGAGAGGATGCTGCGGTTGATCTGCGCCAGCAGTGCAAGGTTCAGCTTGATGTCGGTGCGGGTGGCAAGAAAGCTTGAATCGGTCAGCAGATCGCCCAGCCGGTCAACCCCTTCATCCTCGCCCCGGAACAGCCGACTGATCGGATTGAGCGCCAGATCGCGCGCGTCGGCATCTTCGAACAGCGCGAACAGCTTGTCGTGTTCGGACTGGGCGTTGCCAGGGACAGTCGCGGCAGCCGGGTCGGCGGCGATTTCAGCGACGGCAGGCGCGGCGGTCAGCAGCAGCGCGGTCGAAGCGGCAAGCGCGAGGCGGAAGGTCATGGCTGGGATTCCCGGAAGGTTGGTTTGATCGCGGAGGGTTAAGGCGGGGGGCCAGCCGCCGCAATCGCTGCGGCGACAAGCGGCGCCGGAGCTTCGACCGGTGTCATGCCGTCGGAGCCAAGCGGCCCCTATGGAACGCCGCATCCGAGCGCAGCTGATCATGTTCGACCCACGCCGAATGGGTGCCCGAACACAGCTTGTGCGGCAGCGCAAGGCGGCAGATCGGGCCTTTGGCAATATCGCTGGCATCGAGGATCGCGCACTCGGATGTGCCCGTGTTCTCATCGATCAGGAAGGTCACAAGATAGCCATCCTTCTCCAAGGTTGCCCCCTTACGCGGGATCATCGGGCTTTCGCTGGCATAGACGCCTTCGGGCAGGCGGTAGACCTGTTCGTCCCCGGTCTGCGTATCGTGCCGGACATAGCCGTTGAACAGGAACCAGCCTGGCCGCGTCGTAGTCGACCAGACATACCGGCTTTGGCGCATCGCATAGCGCGGGTTGATCGTCCCGAATTCGGCGATCCGGTCGGACAAGCGCTCCTCGTGGCATTCGCCCGTTGTCAGATTGAACCGCCAGCGGTGCAATCGGCTCTGGAAGCTGTGTTCGTCGACATAGGCCATCATGTGGCTGTAGCGGCCCATGTCATGCAGCGGCTCGGGCATGGGCTTGGCCTGATGATAGCCTTCGAGGATCACTTCGTCGCCGTCCGAACCAGAGACTTCATAGGCGTTCGTCCAGTGCAGCACATAGGTGGGCGCGGCTTCGAACCAGCGGATATCCTCGGGCTGGCCCCGGCGCGGGATCAGGGCGAAGCGGGTTGGGATGCCGTCATGGATGCGCGCGGCGTGGATGTTGCGTTCCAAAAGCTCGCTGTCCCAGAACAGCGGCATGTCGTTGAGGATCGACCAGTTCGCCGTGATCGCCATGTCGTGCGGCAAGCGCGGCCCCGGCAGCGGTATGGGGACATAATGCACAAGGCTGCCGCTGCGATCGACCACGCCGTAATGCATGAAAGGCGCGTATTTCGAATAGTTGAAGAACATCAGCTCGCCCGTCACCTCGTCCACCTTGGGGTGGGCAGAGATGCCGTCGAGCGGCACCCACGGCGCCTTGCCGCGGCTCGCCAGCGTCACCGGATCCAGCATCCATGCCTCGCCGCACTGGTACAGCGTGGCATAGGCGGTGCCGGCGTGGACAATGATATCGGTGGAGCCGGTATCCTTGAGGCCCCCATGCGCGCCAAAACCGGGGCGCAGCGACGTTCCCACAGGGTCCATCAACCCGCCCCACAACGAACGACCGGCCATCTGTTCAGCCTCGAAACAATGGGTGCGCACGAAGCGGTTGCGATAGCTCGCCTTGCCGCCGCTGATGTTCACCTGATGGATCATCGCATCGCCATCGAACGGGTGGTGGCGGCCCAAGGGCTGGTGCACCTGATTTTCGGTGTTGCGCAGGTAAATGCCGTCAATATCCAGCGGGATCGCACCCGCAATCACCGGCAATTCGGCGATATCGACTTCCTCATGCAGCGGAGTCCATGCGCCGGTCAGGTAGGGATGGTTTGACGGCTCCAGCGAAGTCCTTACAGGTGGATGACGCGTAATCTGCATGGTGTCTCTCCCGTCGCAGAGACTAGCCGTTGCGCAGCAGCTTGCAAGCATGCGGATCAACGCCTGCCAAGACCTCGTCCAGATTTGATCCCGGTCAAGGCGCGATGCCTTGGGCGCGCGCATTGCTGATCGCATCAGTGGGAGACACACCATGAAATCGATATTGCTGCACATTGATCACGACCGCGCGATGACCGCGCGCTTGCGGGCGGCGCTGGATATTGCGCAGGCGGCCAATGGTCATATCACTTGCCTGCAGGCGGTGAGTTATGAAGTGTTCGCGCCGGGCGATATGTACGGCGCGGCAGTTGCGGCCGCGATGCCGGTGATCAAGGAAAATGCCGATAAACTGCGCCGCCAGATCGAATCCGAACTCGAACACGAACAGGTGCCGTGGGACTGGCGGTTCGTTTACGGCCTTGCCCAGCACCGCCTAATCGAAGCCTCACCGCTCGCCGATATCGTGATTGTCGGCCCGGCGGATCTGGGTGCAGACGGGCGCGGGCCTTCGGCGATGGTGGGTGATCTGGTGCTGAAGGCCCCGGTGCCGGTGCTGGTGGTGCCCGAGGATGCGATGGGGCTCGATGTCAGCGCACCGATGATGGTCGCTTGGAACGGCTCGGCTGAAGCGTGCCATGCGCTGCGCGCCGCGCTGCCGCTGCTGGCTTGTTCGTGCAAAGTGACGCTGGTCAGCATTGCTGAGCCGACGGAAAAGGCGCGGTTCGATTTCCCTTCCAGCGAGGGGGCGAAATACCTCAGCCGTCACGGAATCGAATGCGAGATCGTGGAGATTTCGCGCGGGGAGGCGCGGATCGCCGATACGCTGTTCTCGGCAGCGCAGCTGCGCGAATGCGGGCTGATGGTGATGGGCGCATTCGGCCACTCGCGGCTGGCCGAAATGCTGCTGGGCGGGGTAACACGGCGAATGCTGAGTGAGCCGCAAATTGTGACTTTGCTGGCGCATTAGCTTGTTGCGCCCTCAGGCGCCGGGTGCGGCCCCTCCGGGCCGCTTGGCTTGCGCGCTATGGGGCGCGGCGGGCGGTCGCCCTTGTGACACCGTTGGTGCCGGCTTGCCTCTCACCAAACGGACGCGAAGCCGCCGCAAGGCCGACTGGCCGCCCAGAGCGACGCAACCGTCAGGTCGCATGAGCGAGGATTTCGCAGCCCGGAAGGGCTGCGGAACTCAAGAACGTTTACGCATCATCCCTTCCTGCGCGACGCTCGCCACCAACTCGCCTTCAAGGTTGAATATCCGGCCGCGGTTAAACCCGCGCCCGCCGCCCGACCACGGCGCGTCGGTGGCGTAGAGCAGCCATTCATCCGCGCGCACCGGTTTGTCCTTGGGCGAGTGGAACCAGATCGCATGGTCAAGGCTCGCGCCGACCAACTCGTTCCGCATCCAGCTCAGCCCGTGCGGCAGCGCGCTCGTGCCAAGCAGCGTGTAGTCGCTGGCATAGGTGATGATCGCGCGGTGGAGGGCGGGGGTGTCGTCCGCCCCGGTGATCGGCGCGGCCACCCGGAACCACGAATGCGCGCGCGGTTCGCGCGGTTCGCTACTCATCCAGTGCAGCCGGTCGATGGTCCGCATCTCGATCGGGCGCGGGCGCAGCATCAGGCGGCGCTGCTGCGCGCTCAGCCGGTCACCCCATTCCTCGGCGATGTCGCGGCGCAGTTCGATATCGGGGCGCAGATCATCGGGCCGGGCGACGTCGGGCATGGGGGAGTCGAGGTGCTCCAACCCTTCCTCGGGCAGTTGGAAACTGGCGGTAAGGTTGAGGATCGGCACCCGCAAACCGTCCTCGGCCGCTTGGCTGGCGACTACGCGGCGGTTGGCAAAGCTGCGGCCGTCGAAATCGCGTTCGATCCGGTATTCGATGGGAGCGCCCTCGCGCCCGCCGCGCAGGAAATACGCGTGGAGCGAATGCGCAGCCTTGCCATCGGTCACGGTGCTTTGCGCCGCCTGCAATGCCTGCGCGAGCACCTGGCCGCCGAACACCCGCCCGATCCCGTCGGTTTGCGGCGGCCCGGCATAGGCATCGGGGCCGCACTGTTTGACTGCGAGCAGGCGGATCAGGCCGGCGACGAGTTCGGCATTTGCCAAATTCTTATCAGGGAGCGTATCAGTCATGGCGCAGGGCCATGCGGAGCCTTTACGCCCCCGTCAAGCCGAGCTTCCGCAGCACCCGGAATGCATAGGCGCGCGCATAATTCTGCTGCGGCCAGCGGCCTGGCGCCTTGGGGCGTAGCCCGCGCGCGCGCAGCACCGCGTTAAAGATGCGCGCGTCGCTTTCGCGGTAGCTCCACTCGCTGCGCCAGGTGATCGACAGCGACACCGACGGTGACGGGCCGTTGCGCACGAAATGCGGCGCCATCACCGGCACGAACAGCGCCTCGCCGGGGCTGAGCGGGAATTCGCGCCCATGTTCCAAGAAGCCGTCATTCCAGCGCAATTCGCGCGGGCCGCCCGAATGATAGGTCTCGTGCGCCGTGTCAGGCACGAACCGGGCGTCGCCTGCCGGAAACTGGCTCATCACCTTGGTGCCGCGGATCTGGAGCAGGATGTTGTGTTCCGGATCGAAGTGAAACGGCGTGACCGAGCCCGGGCTAGAGACGAATATGAACCCCTGCGGGGTCAGCATCGCGCCAGTCGCGGCCTCGATTTCGGGGCGGATTTCGGCGAGCAGGCCAAGCAGCAGGTCGTGATAAGCTGGCACCTGTTCGATGTTCTTGAGCACCGCCCAGCTTTCCGCCTCGGCGACTTGGCGGATCGTCTCGGCGATGGTGAGGCCGTTGGAACCCGGCTTGCCGTCGACCCCGATCGGCAGATCGCCGCGGTTGTATTCGACCGAGGTGATCGGCAGGCGTTCGGCCAGCCCGGCCAGTGCCTCGATCTCCAGCAACGGGTGGCTGGTGAGGGTGTGGGCGAGGATGTGGGCCTTTTCCGGGTAATGCGCGGCAAAGCGCGCGCGCGCGGTCGCAGCGAAGACCGGCGCGGTCAGTGCGTCGGCAAAGTGTGCAGGGGCGTTCATGGCGTGCTCGTCTGTTGGGTTTTGCGGGGACGGGTTTCGTAGGCCTTCAGCAGGCGGAACAACGCGCGCCGCGCCGCGCCGCCGATGGCGATGTTTCGGCTAAGCATACGGCGTTTATCGCGCCACAGGCGTTCGATCATCGGGTGGCCTTCCACAGCGCAGCTATCGGCCCATGCAAAGCCCGGGCGCTCCAGCAGCGCGAGGTTTTCGAGTTGCAGCAGCATGCCGGGGGAAAACCGCGCGTAATCCTCGTCAAAGGCTGTCTTGAAGCTGTAAGCGCCGGGCGCGGTGATGAAGTTCGCCAGCATCGCGACCGCGCGCCCATCAAGCCGCAGCGCGAGGCGTTCAAGCCGGCCCGCCGCCGCCGCGCCGGCCAGCGCTTGCGTGAACAGCGTAGCGGTATCGGGCGCGCTGGCGAGCGCGGAACCGCCCGCGCCCTTCCACCCGGAGGCTTCCAATTCGAGGAATTCGGCGATCCATTCAGGCATGCCCGCATCACCCTCGAGCCGCTCGAAGGTCAGCGCGCCTTCTTCGGCCAGACGATTGTGCTGGCGGCGCAGTTCCTTGCGCTTCTTGGCGCTCATTGCCGCGGCGAGGTAATCCGCCGCACTGGCCTCGCCGGTCAGCAACGCGCGGTGCTCTTCAGCCACGGTGTAGGAAAGCCGCCCGCTCGCGCTCAGCACCCGGTCCAGCGCTGCATTGGCCGGTCCACCGGCAGGCAGAATTGGTAGGTGCAGGAAAAGCGCGCACCGTGCCTGGCGGTCGAAATGCGCTAGCAGGTCGCGCCAGAAGGCGTCTTCGTGCCCGGCGGCGATCAGCGGCACGCCGCAGAACGCGTTGGCGTGGAGCCAGCCGGCCGCATGGGTCACGGTGTGATTGTAATAGCGCGCGCTGCGCACCGCCGGCAGCAGCCCTGCAAGCCGCCCCTCGTGATACCACGCCTTGGTCACTACCCGCTCTGCCGCGCCCCATTGCCTGAGCGAAGGGAGCAGGAACCACGGCTCGAAGAACGGATTGGGTTCGCCCGCGCGAAGGGCAAGGCGCTCCCACGCGGTCACAAAGGCGGGCTGGCTGATTTCGTCCAGGTTGAGCATGCGTAACTGGCCATGCGGCAGGGCCGTGTGGGCGAAACCCGCAGTGCCGGTGCGAAGATTGTTCGCACGTGACATGTCCATCAGCGTTAACCCCGTTTGTGCGCGGTGCTCCGCGCGCTCAAGGGTTCATTGCCATAGCCCGATTAAGAAAGCCTCAGCGGGGGAAGGCGCTGTCCGGCAAGGGGACAGGGGCGCGAGCAAAAATAAACCCCGCCGGACCTGCGCCCGGCGGGGTTGGTTTTGCTATCAAAAGCTGGAGCGTTACGCCGCACCCGCTGCCAGCGCCGCGAGCAGCAGCAGCGCGACAATGTTGGTGATCTTGATCATCGGGTTGACCGCCGGGCCAGCGGTGTCCTTGTACGGATCGCCGACTGTGTCGCCGGTCACCGCCGCTTTGTGAGCCTCCGAGCCCTTGCCGCCGTGGTGGCCGTCCTCGATGTACTTCTTGGCATTGTCCCACGCGCCGCCACCAGACGTCATCGAGATCGCGACGAACAGCCCGCCCACGATCACGCCCAGCAACAGCGCCCCGAGCGCGGCAAAGCCATTGGCTTGCCCCGCCACCGCAGTAATCACGAAATACACCACAATCGGTGCCGCCACTGGCAGCAGCGAGGGGATGATCATCTCGCGGATTGCCGCTTTGGTGACCAGATCGACCGTGCGGGCATAATCGGGCTTAACCTCGTAGGTCATGATCCCAGGGTTCTGGGCGAACTGATCGCGCACGTCCTTCACCACTTCGCCCGCAGCCCGGCCCACCGCTGTCATCCCCATCGCGCCGAACAGATACGGCAGCAACGCGCCGAGCAGCAGCCCGACGATGACGTAGGGGTTTTCCAAGCTGAAATCGACCGTCACGCCCTTGAACAGCTCGCGCAGATCGGCGGTGTAAGTGGCGAACAATACCAGCGCGGCCAAGCCCGCTGAACCGATGGCATAGCCCTTGGTGACCGCCTTGGTGGTGTTGCCGACCGCGTCCAATGCATCGGTCTTTTCGCGCACGCTGTCGTCCAGCCCCGCCATTTCGGCGATCCCGCCGGCATTGTCGGTGACCGGGCCATAGGCATCGAGCGCCACGACCATGCCTGCCAGCGCCAGCATTGCCGTGGCCGCATAGGCAATCCCCATCAGGCCAGCGAGCTGGAACGCGATGATGATGCCTGCACAGATCACCAGCGTTGGCAGCGCGGTCGATTCCATGCTGATCGCCAGACCCTGGATCACGTTGGTGCCGTGGCCGGTTTCCGAAGCCTTGGCGATCGATCGCACCGGGCGGTAATTGGTGCCGGTGTAATACTCGGTAATCCAGATGATCAGCCCGGTGATGACGAGGCCGAGGAACCCGCAATAGAACAGCGTGCGGCCATTATACGCCTGTCCTGCAATCGCGCTTTCCATGTCGCCCAGCGTGGCGCTGATGGCGAACCAGATCGCGGGCACCGATAGCACTGCGGTGACAAGGAAGCCCTTGTACATCGCGCCCATGATGTTCTTCCCGCCGCCAAGACGGACGAAATATGTGCCGATGATCGAGGTGACGATGCACACTCCGCCGATCAGCAACGGCAGTACCATCAGCGCATAAAGGTTTTCCGCGCCCTTCAGCAGCAGTGCGGTCAGTATCATGGTGGCGCCGACGGTTACCACGTATGTTTCGAACAAGTCAGCCGCCATCCCGGCGCAGTCGCCCACGTTGTCGCCCACATTGTCGGCGATCACGGCGGGGTTGCGCGGGTCGTCTTCGGGGATTCCGGCTTCGACCTTGCCGACCAGATCCGCGCCGACGTCTGCCGCCTTGGTGAAGATCCCGCCGCCCAGCCGCGCGAAGATCGACACTAGCGAAGCGCCGAGCGCCAAAGAGGTGAGGCCGATGACCACCGGACGGCTATCGGGCGCAAGGCCCGCAGGCCCGGTCAGATAATAAAAGAAACACGCAATCGCGAGCAGCGCGAGACCGGCTACCAGCATCCCCGTGATCGCGCCCGCCCGAAACGCGAGCGTCAGACCCTGCTGCAGCCCCACCATCGCCGCTGCCGCAGTGCGCACGTTCGATCGCACCGACACGTTCATGCCGATAAAGCCCGCCACGCCCGACAGCACCGCGCCGATCACGAACCCGACCGCCGGGATCGCGCCGAGCGTCACAGCCACGATCACCGCCACGATCACACCGACAATCGCAATCGCAGTGTATTGGCGCTTGAGATAGGCCTGCGCGCCTTCTTGAATGGCAGCGGCGATTTCCTGCATCTTGGCGTTGCCGGCATCCGCGCTGAGCACCTGCCGGCTGGTGACAAAGCCATAGACAATGGCGAGCAGTCCCAGCCCGATGGAAATGAGCAATAAGTTCACGAGTAATCCCCTCTCGTCTTTTATGTTTTCCTCGCGGGAAACCTGCGCGTCCTCCGATCCCGTGCACGCAGGACCCGCAGTCATAGGCACTCGGTGAAAGCTGGCAAGCCTTCGGCGCTGCAGGGAGCGCGGTTTTTCGCCAAAAATTGGCGGCTCTCACGAGTTTTGCGCGGCGCGCGGGTCAGCCGTGCTGGTAGCCGAGGCTGCCGGGGCTCACCAACAGCGCGCCGCCCAGCACCAGCGGCGCGATCCCTGCGGGCGCAACCTCCCCGATCCGGTGCGCGGTAACGGGCAGAGCGGCCCCGGGCGGGGCGGTGAACAGCAGTTCGTAATCATCGCCCCAGCGCATGCATTCATCGCGCCGCGCCGTGTCGGCCACCGGCACCGCATCGGGATCGATGCTGAAAGTCACGCCCCCCGCGCTCGCCATCCGCCAGCAATCGAGCAGCAAGCCGTCCGAGACATCCATCATCGCAGTGACATGCGGGGCGAGCGCGATGCCCTCGGCCATGCGCGGCTCGGGCCGGTTGAAGGTCTGGCGATGCTCGCCCGCGCCTTCAAACCCCAGCATCGCGCGCCCGATAGTTCCGGTGAGATAGATATGATCGCCCACCGCCGCGCCGTGCCGGGCGGGAACCGGATGGTGGGTCGCACGGCCGATCGCGGTCATCGCAAACGTGCTCGCCCCGGTCGCGGCCACGGTATCGCCGCCCAGCAACGGAACACCAAAAGCCTCCAGTGCTGCCTGCAACCCTTGTACAAACCGCGCATCATCGCGCCCGAGCGCATACCCGAGCAGAACGCCAACCGGCTCGGCCCCTTTGGCCGCCAGATCGGAGAGGTTGGTCGCCACCAGTTTCCAAGCCACATCGGCCATATCGGCATCGGCCCGAAAATGGGTGCCTTGCGCCATCATCTCGTGATTGATGATCAGCGTTTCGCCGCCGATGGTGATCAACGCGCAATCATCCTCGAGATTGCGCGCGCCGGGGTGCAGCGGGAGCTGGCGCAATGCGGCGATGAATTCGGGTTCGTTCATGGCCATGAACCGAGGTGCTAGCCGGTGCGGACGGCCTTGGCCACGGCATCCAGGATCCCGTTCACAAATTTCGCTTGCCCATCATCGAAGAACGCCTTGGCGACATCGACATATTCGCTGATGGTGACCGCCACCGGCACATCGGCTCGGGCGAGCAGTTCATAGGTGCCTGCGCGCAGCACCTGCAGCATCGCCTTGTCGAGCCGGGCAATGGTCCAGCCTGCCGCCAGCTTGCCCGCGAGCAGATCGTCGATCTCATCGCGGCGGGCATCGACGCCGCGCACGATATCATCGAAGAACGGCACTTCGGCCGCGGCATATTCGGTATCGCCAAAGGCATCATCGTCGATCGTGCCGCCGAGCCGGTGCTGATGAAACTCGTCGAGCAGCTTGGCCAGCGCGGTGACTTCCATGTGTTGCTGATACAGCGCCTGCACAGCGGCGAGCCGCGCGGCGGAACGGGCTTTCGATCGGGCGGGCTGGTTCATTTGATCCTCAGTTCCACCGACCTGGCGTGCGCGGGCAGGCCTTCGGCATGGGCCAGCGTGGCGGCAGCGGGGCCGATGGCGGCGAAGGCGGCGTCGCCCAGCCCGAGAAAGCTGGTGCGCTTCATGAAGTCGAGCACCGAAAGCCCGCTCGAAAACCGCGCGCGGCGGCCCGTGGGCAGCACGTGGTTGGGCCCGGCGACATAATCGCCCACCGCCTCGGGCGTCATCCGGCCAAGGAAGATGCTGCCAGCATGTCGGATCGCGTGCATCAGCGGTTCCGGGTCATCGACCGCAAGTTCGACGTGTTCTGCCGCCAGCCGATTGGCGAGCGCGGGGGCCTCGGCCAGAAGGTCATTGACGACGATGATGACGCCGTGCGTGTCCCAGCTGGCGCGCGCTGTCTTACCGGTAGAAAGCTGGGTGATAGCCAAATCGATGCAATCCTCCACCTGCCGCGCGAACCCGGCATCATCGGTGATCAGGATCGATTGCGCGGTCGGATCATGCTCGGCCTGGCTCAGCAGGTCGGCGGCGATCCAGTCGGGATCGTTTGTGCCATCGGCGATAACAAGGATTTCGGAAGGGCCAGCCACCATGTCGATCCCGACGACGCCGAAAAGCTGGCGCTTGGCTTCGGCCACCCAGGCGTTGCCGGGGCCGGTGATCACGTCAACCGGGCTGATGCGATCGGTGCCATAGGCGAGCGCGCCCACTGCCTGCGCTCCGCCGATGCGCCAGATTTCGTCCACCCCGGCGATGTGCGCAGCCGCAAGCACCATCGGGTTGGCAGCGCCTTTGGGGGTGGGGGTGACCACCACTAGCCGCTCAACCCCGGCAACGCGTGCGGGGATCGCATTCATCAGCAGCGAGGAGGGATAGGCCGCGCGCCCGCCCGGCACATACAGACCCGCAGCATCCACCGGCCGCCAGATCGCGCCGAGCCGCACGCCCGCCGCGTCAACATAGTCGCGGTTTTCGGGCAGCTGCGCCGCGTGGTATGATCGGATACGCGCCGCCGCGAGTTCGAGCGCATCGCGCAGATCAGGGGCGAGCTCGCGGTAGGCCGCTTCGCAAGCCTCGCGCGAAATCGACCAATCGGCGTCGCCTGCCAGCGTATAGCCATCGAAGCGATGGGTGTATTCAGCCAGCGCCGCATCGCCGCGCAGCTTCACCGTCTGGAGGATATCGGTCACTTGGCCTGTGACTTCGCTATCGGTTTCGCGCCGGGCATCGACGATCCGGTCGAATTTTTGCGCGAAATCAGGCTGGAGGGAGGAAAGGGTCACGCTCATGCCGCGCGCGCCTCGTTGCTGCGCGCATCTGCGTCGCGGCGGAAGGCATCGACCAGCGCGGCGAGGCGCGGGTCGGTTTTTAAAGCGGTGCGGTTGACGATCAGCCGGGCCGAAATGGAAAGGATCACATCGGTTTCAACCAGCCCATTGTCCGCCAGCGTGCGCCCGGTCGAAACGAGATCGACGATCTGGCGCGCGAGGCCCAGCGACGGCGCCAGTTCCATCGCGCCGTTGAGCTTGACACATTCGGCCTGCACCCCGGCCGCCTCGAAATGGCGGCGGGTGAGGCTGGGATATTTGGTCGCAACCCTAAGGTGGCTGATGCTGGCCGGCTGGCTCGCATCTTCGGCAAGGCGCGCAACCGACAAGCGGCACAGCCCGATCCCGAGATCGACCGGCGCGTAAAGATCGGCGTAGTCGAACTCCTCGATCACGTCAGAGCCCACAATTCCCAACTGCGCCGCGCCGTGGGCGACGAAGGTGGCGACATCGAAGGCGCGCACCCGGATCAGACGCATATCGGGACGGTTGGTGGCGAAGGCGAGCGCGCGGCTTTTGGGATCGTGGAATTCGGCGTCGGGTTCGATCCCGGCGCGCGCCATCACCGGCAGCGCCTCATCAAGGATGCGCCCCTTGGGGACAGCGAAAGTCAGCTGCCCGGGCTTGTCGTGGAAACCGTTGCTGGTCATGATAGGGCGCGCACTTAAGGGCGGACAGGCAAAAGGGCAATGGTGATGGCTTCGGGCGACGCGGGAATCATGGCGCTGGAGGACTTTACCACCGCACTCGACTGGCAGGCGCGCCATGCCGAAGAAAATGGCGCGCCTGCCACCGCGCGGGTGATCCGGGCGCTCGCTGCGGTGCGGCTGAGCGACACGGCCACCGGACGGCGGATCGCGAATTGGCCGGGATTGACCCTGAAGGATGCGATGCCCTTGCGGCTGGCAGGCGGGTTTCACCACCTGCTGCTGTCGGGCGCCGATGAGCGGCTGGCGCAGGTCTATTCGGCCGTGATTACCGATCAGGCGGCGGTGGATGCGCTGGTGCTCGACCTCACGCACAAGTTTGATCCACATTTGCTCCCGTGGCTCGATGGTCCGCCGCAGACCAACGAGGCAGGCCGGTCTGCCAGTATCATGGCGGGTCTGTTGTGGGTGGCGCAGCGGGTGCGCTCTCCACGCTTCGATCTGTTCGAATTGGGCGCCAGCGCCGGGGTCAACACGATGATTGATCGCTACTTCTTCCGGCTGGGCGAGACCGAGGTCGGCCCGCCGGGTTCGCCAATGCGGATCGTGCCCGAGTGGCGCGGAGCCTCACCGCCGGCACCGCCCGCCGGGTTCGCCATAACTGCGGTGAAGGGCTGCGACATTGCCCCGATCAACCTCGCCGATCCCGACGCCGCGCTGCGGCTCAAGGCCTATGTCTGGCCTGACGCTTCAGAGCGCATGGCGCGGATCGATGCCGCGATTGCGCTGGCGGGTGCACAGCCGCCTGACTTGATGCCCGCCGATGCCGGGGACTTTGCCGCCGCGATGCTCGCTCGCTTCTCCGAGGCACGCACTGCGCGGGTGATGTTCCATTCGATAATGTGGCAATACATGCCCGCGGCCACGCAAGCGCGGATCACCGCCGCCTTCAAAGCTGCGGGTGCGCAGGCGACGCCTGAGACCCCGCTCGGTTGGATCGCGCTGGAGACCGATCCCGCAACGTTCCGCCATGAACTGCGTGTCCGCCTGTGGGACGGGGACGTCCATCACGGCGAGGAGCACCTGCTCTCCCACGCCCATCCGCATGGCGCATGGGTGGAGTGGCTTGCGGGAGCTTAGCCCGCCAAGAACGCTTCCATCGCCGCATTCACAGCCTCGGGCGCTTCCCACGGCACGAAATGCCCACAATCGGGCACGCGCACGATGGTGAGCGGGTCGATGATGTCCTCCAGCCGTTCGAGATTCTCGGGCGGCAGGGCGAGGTCGTCGAGCCCCCAGATCACCAGCGTCGGGATCGTCAGCTTCGGTAAGGCAGGGGGCGTCCAGCCTGCGGGGATCGCAAACGGCGCGTCCATTGTCGGCACGTCGATCTCGCTGGCACGATAGTAGTTGAGCATCCCGAACGCCGCATCGCGGTTCTGCCAGTCGAGCAGCAGCGCATCGCGCTCCTCGAGCTCCATCGCGCTCGGGCGGTCCCACTTGACCTCTTTCAGCAGCAGAGCGGTAAGCCCGTGCTCCTTGACCAGCGCATCGTTGCTGGGATCGCGGAACCCGCGGATATACTGGCTGGCCTCGCGCTGGACGGGGTTGGTGTAGAGCAGTTGCTGGAAGATCGCCGGGTGCGGCGCGTTGGCGATCACTGCACGGGTCACGCGGGCGTGCTGCCCGGCGATCGCCACGCCCCAGGCCAGCGCGCCGCCCCAATCGTGCCCGACGATGGTGAAGCTGCCGATCCCCAGCGCGTCGGCCAGCAGGAACACATCGCCGATCAGCTTGTCGGGCGTATAGGCGTCGACCGCCTGCGGTTTCGACGATCCGCGATAGCCGCGCTGATCGGGCGCTATGGAGCGGAACCGATCGGAGAAATGCGCGATCTGGTGGCGCCAGGTGCGGTGGCTTTCGGGAAAGCCGTGGAGGAAGATCAGCACCGGCGCATCGACCGGGCCTTCATCGACGATGTTGAGGTGGATGCCGTTGGGCAGATGCACGCGCTTCAGTTCGAACGTCATCAGTTCTGCTCCAGCTTTTCCATGTAGCCATTGGCGACCATGCCCGCCATCTGATCGAACAGTGCATCGGGGGTGCGGCGCAGGTCTCCCATCGCTTTCTCGCCGCCTTCTGCCACGATGATCTCACGCTCCCCCGCCGTGATCCCATCGAGTATCGCGCGCGCCGCCACATCGGCGGGAATGCCTTCATCGATCGCCTTGTCGCTGCGCCCGCGCTGGCTGCCGTCAGCGGTCAGGGCATTGCGCGATACCCCGGTGGCGACCGATCCGGGGTAGATCGTGTGCACGCTGACCCCGGACTGCGACAGCTCGGCCCGGAGCGCGTCGGCATAGCCCGCCAGCCCGAACTTGGCGGCGCAATAGGCGGTGCGCATCGGCACCCCGACCTTGCCAGCGATCGAGGAAATGAACCCCAGCGCGCCGGAGCCTCGGCCTGCCATGTGTCCGATCAGAACTTGGCTGAAGGCAATTTGCGCGGTGAGATCGATCGCGATGATGTCACGGTAGACTTGCATCTCGGTCTTGAGCGCGCGGCTGCGCTGCGACACTCCGGCATTGGCGAAGGCGATATCGACCCCGCCTTTCCAGGCGATGGCAGCGGCGGTGGCGTCGGCCAGCGCAGCATCGTCGCGCACATCGAAAGGGAGTAACAGGTGTTCGCCGCAATCCGCCGCGACTTCGGCCAGCCGCGCCTCGTCACGGCCCGACAGCACCACCGCCGTGCCGCGCGCCGCCAATTCGCGCGCCAGCGCTGCGCCGATGCCGGATGATGCCCCGGTGATCCACGCCACCTTGTCTGTGTAACCCATAGCTCTCTCCCGTTTCAAGGAGAGGTAGCGGGCGGGCTGGAGACGCGCAATCAGGTTGCGCTTTGCGACCTTATCAGGTCGGCGAGTTGCGCGGGGAATATCGCTTCCGGCCAGCTTTCAAGCTCGTCGAGGGTGAACCAGCGGTGCTGCGTCATCAGCGCCTGCTCAGACTCCGTGTGGCGGCTGGTGTCGATCGCTGCATCGGCAACGCGAACAAGAAAGAAGCGCTCGTATGCCTGCACCAGCTCGCCTTCGACCGTGGTGAACTCAGGCGTCATCCGGGCGACTTCGCGGCCCAAATCGTCGACGATGATCCCGGTTTCCTCGAAGAGCTCGCGCCGCGCGGCCTTCCGGAAGCTCTCGCCCGGCTCGCACTCGCCGCCTGCCGTCACCCAGAACGGCAGGCGGCCCGGCACGTCATAGCGGAACATTAGCGCGCGGCCCTCAGCATCAAGCACGATCAGCCGCGCGGCGCGGCGCAGCCGCAGGGCAGGATTGAGACTCATGCAGCAGGCGCATCCGCCTTGATCGCCACCGCGTGCACCCGCCCGCCGACGATATCGCCCAACGCCGCGATCACCGCGCGCTGACGGGCGAGGCGGTTCATCGTAGCAAACGCCGCTGCCTCTATTGCGATCGTGAAATGCGATTCGCCTGAGCCATCATCGCCCATGTGGCCCGAGTGCTTGGCGCTGTCGTTGATGATGTCGAGCCGGGCGGGCGCAAAGGCCGCGCTCAGCAAGGCGTGCATTTCATCGGCAACACTCACCGTCATCAGGTCTTTCCTTTTTTCAAGCTCGGGGACTTTATTCGCAACCATTCGGACCAATTTCCGGCTTGGAACTTAGCTGCCGCATCGCCATTCTAAAGCGCTATGTCTTCACCACGTTTCCACGGCCGCGTCGAGAGTTCGGTGCGCGATTGCGAGGCGCCCGCTTGCCGCGAGGCGGGCGAGTTCCGCGCGCCCGGACGCCGCCCCAATGGCTTTGACGGGCCGGGCGAGTGGCGTTGGTTCTGCCTTCAGCATGTGCGCGAATTCAACGCCGGGTCTGACTGGTTCCCAGGGATGAGCGCCGAGGAGATCATTGCCGCACAGTCGCCGATTGCGGGCTGGCGGACCGAAACCCGCGTCTTCCGCCCCGATGCGGGGATCGATGGCGTGCCGCGCTGGGCCGATTATGCCGATCCGCTCGATGCGATCGCGGCGCGCGCACGCGGCATCCGCAGCCGCGCCGAGGGACGGGCCCGGGATGCCGCCGCAGCGTCGGTTGCGCGGTTCTCGCCCGATGAAGCCCGCGCGTTGGAAACAATGGGGCTGGGCAGCGACACCGACCGCACGCGGCTGCGGCGGCGCTATTCCGAACTGGTGCGCCGTTATCACCCCGACCGCAACGGCGGCGATCGGCGGCACGAGGCGAAGCTGGGCGTCGTGGTCGAGGCGTATCAATTGCTCAGGAAAAGTGCAGCGCTCACTTAAGTCTGGGGCGTGATCTTCAGCCCTGCGCGGCTTTGATGATCTCCGCGTCAATCGCGTTGGCCTCCACATAGGCCGGACGCTTGGTGATGCGCTCGACATAGGCGCTAAAGGCGGGGCGTTCAGGAATTGATCCGAACCGCAGGCCCCACACGAACTGGCTGCCAAGATAGGTATCGGCCATGGTGAACCGGTTTCCGGCGGCATATTCATTGGCCGACAGCCATTGATCGAGCGCATCAAGCGCCAAGTCGAGGCTGCCGAAGCCCGCCATGCCGGTCTTGCCCTCGGGCACTTGCCAGCCCATCGCCTTGCCGATCACCGCCTGTTCGAGCGGCCCTGCGGCAAAGAACAGCCAGCGGAAATAGGCGGCTTTCTCGTGCGCATCGGGCAGCAGGCCTGCCTGCGGATGGGTTTCGGCGAGGTAGTGATTGATCGCCGCGCATTCGGTGACGACGTGGTCATGGCCGCCATGATGGTGCACCAGCGTGGGGACCTTGTTCATCGGATTGAAGCTTTTGAGGATCGCGGGCCTTGTCGCCCAGTCGAACACCACCTGCTCGTAATCCGCGCCCGCTTCGTGCAGCGCCCAGCGCGCAATCTGCCCGCGGCTCATGGCGACGGTGTAGAAGGTAAATTCGGCCATTGTTCTCTCCCTTATGACGCTACGGGCGCGGTTGCGGAGCGTTCTGCCGGAACGCCCAGCGCAAGGTGCGGCCCATGCCCCACGTGGCAGCGCGTGCCGGGAACGCGGTCAGCACCGGGGTTTGCAGCCGCAGCATGGTCCGCGCCCAATCGGGCAGCATCGCCACCGCATCGGCGGTGATCATCGCCTGCACGCCAAGCGGCGCGGCCTTAGGGCGCTGGTTGAGCACCAATTGCGCCACTTCGCGCGCTTCGGGTGAGGCGGCAAGATCATGGCGCAGTTCGCGGAAGATCTGTTCGGCCGCGGCGCGGGTCTCGGGCACCGGATCAGCGCCCAGCGCGCGCGCGATCACCGCAAACTGGCGGTAGTATTCGTCCTGTTCATGCCCTGGCATATTGGGCCGCACATGGCGCAGATAGGCGGCCAGAAAGCTCTGCGCCTCGGTCACGTGGACCCAAGCGAGCGTGCGCGGATTGGTGGCTTCGTAGCGGGAGCCATCGGGCAGCGTCCCGCCGACGCGCGCATGGATGCGGTTGACCCGCTCGATCGCCTTCATCGCCTCATCGCGGTGGCCGAAGGTGGTGACCGCAATGAACCGCGCGGTGCGTTGCAGCCGCCCGTGCATATCCTCGCGGAAATTGGAATGATCGAGCACGCCTTGCAGCGCGTGCGGATGGAGCATCTGCAACAGCAGCGCGCGCACCCCGCCGGTCATCATGCCCACGATATCTGCGTGAACCAGCCGGATCGGCGTATCGCGGAGGAACAGCGCCTCGTCGGATGGCGGGGTGGGCGTTTGGCCTTTGCTGGCATCATGGAACACCCCGCGCACCTGGGATACGAGCTTCAGGCGCAGCGATTCGACGGGATCTGGCATGGGCAGGATATAGGCACGATGCAGGCCTATGGGAAACGCGCTCGTCAAATTGCCAGCAATCCACCCCTTGCAGGCTGAGCCCATGCGTTCTAACCGGACCAACGATGAACGCACTTTCGAAAACCAATGTCACCGGCTCCAACGCCATTCCTGGTCAGCCCGACATCACAGTCGACGTCCGCGAGATGTTCGGCATTGATGTCGATTGGCAGGTGCCCGCCTTCAGCCGTGCCGGAGAGCACGTGCCCGAGACCGACGGCGCCTATGTGTTCGATCCGGACACGACGCTGGCGATCCTCGCGGGCTTTGCGCACAATCGCCGGGTAATGGTGCAGGGCTATCACGGCACCGGCAAATCGACCCATATCGAACAGGTTGCCGCGCGGCTGGGCTGGCCGAGCATCCGGGTAAACCTTGATGCCCATATCAGCCGGATCGATTTGATCGGGCGCGATGCGATCGTGCTCAAGGACGGCTTGCAGGTCACCGAGTTTAAGGAAGGCATCCTGCCGTGGGCGCTCCAGCACCCGGTCGCGCTAACCTTCGACGAATATGACGCAGGCCGGCCGGACGTGATGTTCGTGATCCAGCGCATTCTCGAATTCGATGGACGCCTGACCCTGCTCGATCAGAACCGGGTGATCACGCCCAACCCATGGTTCCGGCTATTCGCCACCACCAACACCGTCGGGCTTGGCGATACATCGGGCCTGTATCACGGCACGCAGGCGATCAATCAGGCGCAGATGGACCGCTGGAACATCGTCGTGGCATTGAATTACCTCGCGCCCGAGGTGGAGCAGCAGATCGTCAAGTCCAAGACGCCTGCGACCGACGACAAGCTGATTGCCGACATGGTCAAGGTCGCCGAACTTTCCCGGCAGGGCTTTATCAACGGCGATATCTCGACAGTGATGAGCCCGCGCACCGTGATCACCTGGGCGCAGAACGCGGCGATCTTCGGTTCGACCGGCTTTGCCTTCCGCCTCAGCTTCCTCAACAAGTGCGACGAGGCGGAACGGACGCTGGTGGCGGAATACTACCAGCGGGTATTCGGCGAAGACCTGCCTGAAGGGGCCGCAAAGAAGCGGTAACCAAGCCGCTTGCCCCTCAGTGTGCTAGGCTGGTAACACAGCCTTTACCATGGCGCTGTTCGACCGATTCTGGAAAGGCTCAAGGGGGAGCGCTGACGGCGCCGGGGCAGATATGCCCGCGGGATATTACCCGATGTACGAATCGATGCGCACACTCGATCTCGATGATAACGACGACGTCCCGCGCCAACGCGCCTCGGCTGCGCCCGATTTTGATAGCTGGGATGCCAAACTCGCGGGAATCGACGAAGCACTTGGGATCGCGGAGAAGCGCCGCCTGCGGTGGTGGCAGCGCGATTACTGGCGTGGGCGGTCAAAGTGGTGGTGGACGGGGCGCGGCTCCCTTGCCACCCTCGCGTTGTTCGCGGTGCTGATCGGCTGGCTTGCCACCACCGCGCCGCTGTCCAAAAGCCTCGAGCCGATCGCCCCGCCGCAGGTCACGCTGCTCGCCAGCGATGGCACGCCGATTGCGCGGCAGGGCGCGATTGTCGAAGCGCCGGTCAGGCTTTCGGGGCTGCCGCCGCATGTCGCGCAGGCCTTCATCGCGATCGAGGACCGGAGGTTTTATTCGCACTGGGGCCTCGATCCGCGCAGCATCGCGCGCGCTGCGTGGACCGGATATGGCGGCGGGTCGACCATCACCCAGCAGCTGGCGAAGTTCACCTTCCTCACCCCCGAGCAATCGCTCAGCCGCAAGGCGCGCGAGGCGCTGATTGCGGTCTGGCTGGAAAGCTGGCTGACCAAGGACGAGATCCTCGAACGCTACCTGTCGAACGCCTATTTCGGTGACAACCAGTATGGGTTGCGCGCCGCGTCCCTGCATTACTTCTACCGCCAGCCGGAGAAATTGCGCCCCGAACAGGCGGCGATGCTGGCGGGGCTGCTTCAGGCGCCCTCGCGCTTTGCGCCGACCAAGCATTACGACAAGGCGCGCGCGCGGATGGACCTGGTGATCGGTGCGATGGTCGAGGAAGGTTATCTCACCCCCGCCGAGGCAGACGCGCTGCCCGATCCGCGCATCGACGTGCGCACCCGCGACGATAACCTGCCGACCGGCACCTATTTCGCCGACTGGGCGCTGCCGCTGGCGCGCGAGGGGATGGAGGCGAGCTATTCGCGCCAAGTGCTCACCACCACGCTCGATGCGCGGCTTCAGGCGCTGGCGAACCGGGTGGTGGCGCGTTCGCCATTGGGCGGCGCGCAGGTTGCGCTGGTGGCGATGCGGCGCAATGGCGAGGTGGTGGCGATGGTCGGCGGGCGCGATTATGGCGCATCACCGTTCAATCGGGTGACGCAGGCGCGCCGCCAGCCAGGATCGACCTTCAAGACCTTCGTCTATCTCACCGCATTGGAAGCCGGGTGGAAGCCGGATGACACCATCCCCAACACTCCGATCACGCAAGGCAGCTACCGCCCCAAGAACGCGCGCGAAGCCTATTCCGATCAGATCACGCTTGAAGATGCCTTCGCGCAATCGAGTAATGTCGCGGCCGTGCGGCTGTTGCAGGCGGTGGGGAGCAACAAGGTGATCCGCAACGCCCGCGCGCTCGGCATCACCGCCCCGATGGCCGAGGGCGATCCCAGCCTTGCACTCGGCACTTCGGCGATGACGTTGATGGAACTGACCGCCGCCTATGCCGGGATCGCCGCCAATGACTACCCGGTTGGACCCCGCGCCTTTGCGCGCGGTGATCCGGGCTGGTGGGAATGGCTCACGACGCGAACGGACTCAATGTCGGCGCGCACCCATCAGGACCTCGAAGGGATGCTGCGGGCTGCGATCAATCGCGGCACAGGGCGCAACGCGGTGCTGCCGATCGCCAATTTCGGCAAGACCGGCACCACCCAGGATTACCGCGACGCGTTGTTCGTGGGTTATGCCGGGGATCTGGTGGTGGGGATATGGGTCGGCAATGACGACAACTCGCCGCTCGGCGGTGTCACCGGCGGGAGCACGCCTGCGCGCATCTGGCGCGATTTCATGCGCGGCGCGCTGAGGATCGAGGCCGCACCTGCGCCCAAGGCCGACACCTCGCCCAATCCTGAAGGCCCGGTCCAGCCGCTCGACATCATCGATGGCGGCGAAATCCCGCTCGGGCAGGACGGGACGAGCCTCAGGATCGACGGCAATGGTATGACGCTCTCGCAGGAGGGCGTGCCGATCGAGCTGCGGGTCGATAATGGCGGGGTGGTAGTCCAACCTGCTCCGTCGCCAAGCCCGCCGCGCTAGACCATCAGGCCTACACGATCAGGATATTCATCACCGCGGTCGCAATCGGACGGCTGCGGTCGTCCTGCCACGCTTCGACCGCGATATTGGCGTTGCGCCGCCCCAGCCGGGTGATCCGCGCAGTGGCAAAGCTTGGGCGCGATTTGCCCGCGGCGAGATATTGCACAGTGATGTTGATCGGCTTCAGCTGCGGATCGCGCCCGGCCGCGATCAAGGCGGTGCGCAGCGCGGCATAGCCTGCGGTCTCGAGCAGGCCCGCGGTCGCCCCGCCGTGGAAATGCTGCGGGCGGCCTTCCACCATCGGACCGAACTCAACCGAGAGCACCGGCATCCCGGACTCGTCCATGCCGGTAATCGCGATCCCGAGCGAGCGGGCATAGGCGGGCAGCTCGCTCAGCGGCTTCGGCGCGTCAGTCATCGCTGTTCTCGCCCTGCAGCTCTGGCTTGTCCTGACGGGGATCGGCGCCGATGGTCATGAATACGCCTGCGACATGCGCCACCGGATCATCCGGATCGCCATCATGCGCAATCCCTCGCACGAATGCGGCCGAGCGGGTGCGGCGGTAACATTCGACCCGCCCGCGCACGCTCGCCTGTTCGCGCGCCGGGCGCTGGTAATCGACCCTTAGGTCGAGCGTCGCCACGGGCGTGAAACTGCCGCTCGCCTGCCAAATCGCCATCCCGCTGGCCATGTCCATCAGGCTGATGATCGGGCCCGAAGCCAAAACAGGCCTGCTGCGATCCCCCAGCAGATCCTCGCGCCAGGGCAGTTCAAGTTCGACCCAGTTGTCGCCTTGATCGGCAAAGCGCAGGCCGAGCCAACCGGTGTGGCCGTGGCGGAAGAACCATTTCGAAGCTTCGCGCGCGTCGAACCGGGGGGTGGGGGTGTTCATTGGCTCGCGCATAGGGGCGGGGGCGGGAGCGTTACAATCATTTAATTGCGAGGACCGTTGTCCGGTGGAACGGCCTAAAGCACGCCCCCCGCCAGCCGGTCGATCGCGCCTTGGAGGATCACCGCTGCGGCATGGCTGTCGATCGCGGCGGCGCGCCGGGCGCGGCTCATGTCCTGACCGATCATCGCGGCTTCGGCGGCCTGGGTCGACCAGCGCTCGTCCCACAGCAGCAGCGGCAAGCCGAACGCCTCGGCGCAGTTGCGGGCATAGGCGCGGGAGGCTTGAGCGCGCGGACCTTCGGAGCCGTCCATATTGCGCGGCAGGCCGAGCACCAACCCCTTGATGCTGCGGCTGGCAATCAGCGCCGCCAGCGTCTCACGGTCGCGCCCCCACTTGCCGCGCTGGATCGTGGTGCCGTTGGTGGCAAAGCGCCAGCCCGCATCACAGGTCGCGGTTCCAAGCGTCTTGGTGCCGAGATCAAGGCCCAGCAGCGCGCCGCCTTCACCCAGCGCTGCGCCGAATTCTCGCGCCTCCTCGAAGATCAGCGAGCCGGTTTCCACGCCATGGTCCGCCGGATCACATCCGCCTTGGTGTTGGCCCAGAACAGCGGCAGATCATAGACGTGGTAATTGTTGCCCGGCAGCACATAAGACCCCATCTCCGGCGGCGGGCCGATCAACAGCAAACCGCGCTTGTCGCAGCGTGCCGGGACAAGCGCGGGAACCAGTTCGCCTTTCTCCATGCTGTCCTCGGGCACCAGCGTGCCGAGGTTGGCGCTGGCGGGCGCGGCGCTGCCAGTCATGCCGGTCAGCGGATTGGTGCACAGGATTGGGCTGGTGCCCGAAAGCTTGCCATCGAGCGCTTTGGAGGTCGCATAAATGGTCAGCACGCTCGCCGGATCAGCCGGTTCGGCAAAACTCGACCAGCTCGGCACGCACCTGGCTTGATCGGCAGAGGTGCAGGCAGGAAAGCCGAGCCCCGGCAGATCATGCTCGACCGAGATCGGCCAACCGATCACATAGGCAGCCACCAGCCGAGCGGCCACGGGCGACCCGCGCACTTCTTCGGCCAGCAGGCGCTTCAAGTGCAGCGCGCCCTGCGAATGGCCCGCGAGCACGATCGGTGTATTGGGATCGACGCTGGAGAGGAAATAGCCGAACGCCTCGCGCACATCGGCATAGGCTGCATCGATCGCTTTGGTCGCCTCGGGGCTGTCGGTCAGGAACGCGCCCATCGTCGCCTGGCGGTAGCGCGGCGCCCAGATTTCGGTCGCGGCGTTGAACGGGCTGGCCATGCCGCGCAGATAGATCCGGGCGATCCGTTCGGCCTGAGGGTCGCCGCCGGCCTCAAGTGGAGCGTTCCAGCTTGAGCGGTTCAGGTAGCTGGTGGGGTGGACGAAAAACACTGCGAACCGCGGCGTAGGCGGTTCGGCTGGAGCCGGCAGCGGGCCCCGGTCAGGGGCATAGGCGGGCTGCCAGCGCGCCGGGTCCTTTTCGCCGATTCCAGGGCGCGAGAACCACAGTTCCGGGTCCTCGTAAGCATTACCCGCAAGCGGGGGAACCGGCGTGAATTCGGCCGAGGGCACGAGCGCGAATTGCGCCAGATCGTCCTGAAACAGCTCGTAAGCGATTCGGCCGCCGATCACCAGGACGATGCAGAACGTGACGAAATAAAGGAACCTCTTTACCATGCCTCAACGCGGCCCCGTGCTATCGCGCAGCGGGCTTGGCAGCCGCGCCCTTGGCCAGCGGCGGGCGCAATGTCCTCCACGCCCTGTCGCCGCGCAGGCTCGAGACCCAGCTCGCCGGGTTCCAGGTGGTCGACCCGTTGAGCGAGAACGTGATGAACTCCGCCCGCCCGCCGATATTGGCGAGCGGCACTCCGTCGCCCAGCCCGTTGGCGATCGCAGGCGCGCGGCTGTCGGCGCTCTGGTCGCGATTGTCGCCCATCACGAACACGCTGTCATCGGGCACGGTGTAAGGCCCGTAATTGTCGAGCGACTGGTCCATGTAATCGATGGTGAGGTAGGTCGCGCCGTTGGGCAGTGTCTCGCGCCAGGTCGGCGGGTCGAAATAGTCGCGCCCGTCGGCACCGGTCTTGCGGAATTGTTCGAAGGCTTCAAGGCACGGCCCGCCGTTGCAAAGCAGCTCAGGCTCGAACGGCAGGCGCACGCCGGGCACCACCTCGCGCTTGATCGGGGTGCCATTCAAGATGATCTGTCCAGCCTGAACTTCGATCGTGTCGCCCGGTAGCGCGACCACGCGCTTGATGTAATCCTCGTCCTTGATCGGGTGGACCGGGATGACGATGTCGCCATATTCAGGGGTTCCGGCCCAAACCCGTGTATCGCTGCGCGGCAGCAGGTGGAAACTTGCCGAGGCCCATGACCAGCCATAGGGATATTTGCTCACCACCAGGCGGTCGCCGACCCACAGGCTCGGCATCATCGAGGTCGATGGGATGTAGAACGGCTTGGCGAGCAGGCTGTGGAACGCCAGCACCGCCAGCAGCATGATCGCCAGCCCGCGGATTTCAGCGAGCCAGTTGACCTTATCCGGGTTGTCCGGGGCGGTGGTGTCAGTCACTTGCGAACTTTCGGTGATTGCCATGACGGAGGCCGATCAAAGGGGGATGGCTTCGATGATCACAAAGGCCTGCGCCCAGGGGTGATCGTCGGTGAGGGTGAGGTGAATGCGTGCCTCATGGCCTGCCGGGATCATTTCTTCAAGCCGCAATGCCGCCCCGCCGGTGAGCGCGAGCGTCGGCGCGCCCGAGACTGCGTTAACCACGCCGATGTCCTTCATGTACACTCCGCGCTTGAACCCGGTACCAACCGCCTTGCTGAACGCCTCCTTGGCGGCGAACCGCTTGGCATAGGTTCCCGCGATGGTGAAGGGCCGGCGGCGGGCCTTGGCGATTTCAGTGGGAGTGAAGACGCGGTTCTCGAACCGCTCGCCGTAGCGTTCGAGCGAATTGGCGATCCTCTCGATATTGCAAAGGTCGGAGCCGAGGCCGATGATCATGCTGGCTCTTCCAAGCCGGCACCCCGGGCTTGACCCGGGGCCCCGCTTTCTTGCTCACGTGCCATCACTTGAACGCTCTGATAAAAACCGCTGCCAGCAGCGCCAGCGCGATCACATGTAGCATCACCTGGCTCTTGAATAGCGGATGGGCAAAGTCGCCCTTGGCCATCCTGAGCGCGCCGACGAAACCGAAGATCTGCAGCATCACCCAGCCGACCGCGAACACCACCATCACCTGCGCGTTGAGGGCAAAGCCGAGGAACCCGATCGCCAGCAGGAACAGCGCAGCCGCAGCGGCGGCCCAGACCTTTTGTTCGCGCGCCAGCGGAGGGAGATCGGTTTGCGCCAAGCTACCGCGCCTCGTCCATCAATTCGCGCATCCGGCGGATCGCATTCTCCAGCCCGACGAACACCGCTTCGCCGATCAGATAGTGGCCAATATTGAGCTCGGCGATCTGCGGGATGGCGGCGATGGGTTGCACGTTTTCAAATGTCAGGCCGTGGCCCGCATGCGCCTCGATCCCGTTCTTGGCAGCGAGCGCTGCCATATCGGTGATGCGGCGCAATTCGCGTTCAACCTTGTCGCGGTCGCCATCAGCAAAGGCGTGGGCATATTCGCCGGTATGGAATTCGACCACTGGCGCGCCCAATCGCAGCGCTGCATCAAGCTGTCGTTCGTCCGCCTCGATGAACAGCGAGAGGCGGATGCCTGCGTTGCGCAGTTCCTCGGCAATCGGCGCGAGCGTGTTGTGCATCCCGGCGGCATCAAGCCCGCCTTCGGTGGTGCGCTCCTCGCGCTTCTCGGGGACGATGCAGGCAGCGTGCGGCTTGTGACGCAGCGCGATGGCGAGCATTTCGTTGGTCGCTGCCATTTCGAGGTTCAGGGGCAGGTTGGTTGCCGCCTGAATTCGCGCCAGGTCTTCATCGCGGATATGGCGGCGATCTTCGCGCAGGTGCGCGGTGATCCCGTCACCGCCGACCGCCGCGACGATTTGCGCCGCGCGCACAGGATCGGGATGGTCCCCGCCGCGCGCGTTGCGGATGGTGGCGACGTGATCGATGTTGACACCGAGCCGGAGCGGGCGGGGGTGGAGGGTCTGGTTCAAAGCGATGTTCCTGTCGCGCACAATGCGGCGCGCATCACATCATGCGAAATGCCCGCCTGCTGCCAGATTTCGCCATAGGCCGCGTCAGCCTCGGCGCGGTTGGAGGTCATGATGATCACCACATCCAGATCGGGCAAAATGATGTTGCGCAGCACCACCCCGCCGATCGCACCGCGCCGCTCGACGATCCGCACCGGCACAGCGCCGCAAACCTTCAATGGGGCGCTGAACGACCACTGCCCGAACGCGGCAAAGCCATATTCTGGCTTGCCATTCCACATCACCGCGCGGGCATCGTCGGGCAGCAATTTACCGGTCATCAGCGCGCGGTCGAATGCCAGCAGATCATGGGTGGTGCCGTAAAGCGCGCCCGCGCCGCCGAAATTCTCCAACCGGAATGCCGAAGATTCCTGTTTGCCGCCGTCATAGCCAACCACGGTCGGCGTGGGCCGGGGAAACAGGCCGACGCTGGCCAGGCCGAGCGGCTGTGTGATGCGTTCGGCGATCAACGCTTCGTAGGATTTGCCGCTGGTCGCCGCGATCACTGCTTCCAAGACGATGAAGTCACAGTCGCCGTAGTAAAATTCGGCCGGTGCTTGCCGCGCAGTCGGCCCTTCGCACCAGGCCAGGCCGGTTTCCGGGCTGCCAGGCGCGGCGAGATAAAAGGTCGGCCAACCATCCACGCCGAGCGGGCTGTCTTCGGTTCGCGGCAGGCCCGAGATGTGCTGCATCAGCATCCGCGCCGTGATGCTTTTCGCATAAGGCGCCGCGCTACCAGGCAGATAGCGGGCGATCGGCGCATCCAGATCCAGCCGTCCGGCGGCAACTTCCTGCATCGCGATGGTGGCGGTGACCTGTTTGGTGACCGAGGCCCAGCGCCACACCTGTTCCAATTGATGCGGCGTGTCGCCACCAGGGGCAATCGTCCCGATGGTGCGTTCAAAAACGATCCGGTCGCCGCGCGCGATCAGGATGGTTCCGGGCGCTTTGAACGGATCGAGCGCGGCCTCAACGGCGACTTCATCGATCTCAGGCGATAGCGGCGCAGCGGTCATAGCCGCCACGGGAAAAGCCCCAAGGATCAGCGCCGCGCAACCGAGGAGCTTTATCATTTGTCTATTCCTTCCGACTGCCGGGCTTGGTCACAGTTACGCGTGACAGTGCATCGGGGATGTCGGCTTCGGCATAGGTCGGAAAATCAATGGCGAGCAGCGGGTAGAACGGCACGCCGAGTTGGGCCGACCCGCATGAGCGGTCGATGATCGCGCATTCAGCGATCACTTCGGCTCCTTCGCGCAGCACAGCGGCGATGGCTTCGCGGCTGGAGAGGCCGGTGGTGACGACGTCCTCGACCATCAGCACTTTGGCGCCCGGCGTCAGCGCGAAACCGCGGCGTAGCATGAATATCCCGTCAGGTCGTTCGAGGAACATCGCTTCCAGGCCGAGGGCGCGGCCGACCTCGTGGCCGATGATGATCCCGCCCATTGCCGGCGAAACCACGACGTCGATGGCTGCGCGCACATCGGCCGGGATGCCCGCCACCACCGCGTTGGCCAGCCGTGCGGCCCGCGCGGGATCCATTAGCACCCGAGCGCATTGTAGGTAATGTCCGCTATGACGGCCCGATGACAACTTGAAGTGGCCTTCGAGCAAGGCACCAGAGGAACGGAATTCTGCCAGAACTTCATCTTGCGTCATGGCCGAGGTCCAGCCGGAACATTGCGGAAAACGCCGACTTGCGCGGCAATCATGGAGACTTGCATATTTTTCTCCCTAGAAGCGCTTGAGGCCCTCGGCAAGCGGGGCTAAGGGCCACGGTGAAACTGGCACAGGTGTGAGTGGAGCGCTGTTTTTCGAACGCCGCATTTCGGCGCGCTGATCTGCAGTATGGGATCAAATCTTAGAAACCAATTGGGCACATGATGATGGGTCAGATGCATACCCGGATGAAATTGGCTACTCTTGCTGCGCTGGCCGCGGCGATGGCGCTGTTTGCGCCTGTCGGTGCCGCTGCGCAGGATCCCGCTGTGTCCGCGCCAGCAATGATGGCAGCGCCTGCTCCGGGTGTCGCCGCGTCTGCACCTGCGCCCGATGGCGCCGCTCCGGCTCCAGCCGTCGCCGAGGCTGCCAGCACCTACACCCCGATGGCCCCGACCAAGGGCAAGGGCATGCCGACCTCCTTTCAGGACGATCCGCTCAAGAGCATCACCTTTCAGGATCAGTATTCGGACAACGGCGAATATGCGCTGTGGATGCACAATGTGATCCTTATGCCGGTGATCACCGTTATCAGTCTGCTGGTGCTTGGCCTGCTGCTGTATGTGGTGGCGCGGTTCAACCGCAAAGCCAATCCGGTCGCTTCGCGCACCACTCACAATACCATGATCGAAGTGGTGTGGACGATTGTCCCGGTGATCATTCTTGTGATCATCGCGGTGCCTTCGATCACGCTGCTCGCGCGGCAGTATGAAACCCCGCCAGCGGACGCTGTGACGATCAAGGCGACCGGTTATCAGTGGTACTGGGGTTACACCTATCCCGATCACGGCGAGATCGAGGTGATTTCGAACATGCTGTCGGATGAAGAGGCGTTGAAGCGCGGCGAACCGGGGCAGCTTGCGGTCGATAACCGCATGGTCGTTCCCGCGGGCGTGCCGCTGCGGATCCAGACCACGGGGTCCGATGTGATCCACGCCTTTGCAGTGCCATCGCTGTGGTTCAAGATGGATGCAGTGCCGGGCCGTCTCAACGAGAAGATGCTGACCATCAAGGAGCCGGGCGTCTATTACGGCCAATGTTCCGAACTGTGCGGCGCGCGCCATGCCTATATGCCGATCGCGATCGAGGCGCTTCCGCCTGCCGAATTCGCGGCTTGGGTGAAGGCTCAGGGCGGATCCATGCCCGGACAAGATGGTGCCGAAGTTGGCGTTGAAGCGGCGGCCGCGCCTGCTGCTGCGCCTGCCGCCGCCCGCTGATACACGAACGACCAACCGCGAAAGAAGAGCTGACCATGGCAACCACCGCAGAAGGCTTCGACATCCACCAGGATCACGGCCACGGCGCCGAGACCCACGCCGACCACAAGCCGGGCTTTTTTGTCCGCTGGTTCATGTCGACCAATCACAAGGACATCGGCACGATGTACCTTATCTTCGCGGTGATCGCGGGGATTGTTGGCGGCGCGATTTCGGGCATCATGCGGGTCGAACTGGCTGAACCCGGCATTCAGTATCTGCAATGGTGGGCCCAGTTCATGGGCGGCGGCAATGATATGAACACCGCGCTGCATATGTGGAACGTGTTCATCACCGCGCACGGCCTCATCATGGTGTTCTTCATGGTGATGCCTGCGATGATAGGCGGCTTTGGCAATTGGTTCGTGCCGCTGATGATCGGCGCGCCCGACATGGCCTTCCCGCGCATGAACAATGTCAGCTTTTGGCTGACGGTCGCAGGTTTCTTCAGCCTGCTGTTCTCGCTGTTCGTTCCCGGCGGTTCCGGCCCCGGTGCTGGCACGGGCTGGACGGTTTATGCACCGCTTTCGACGAGCGGTTCGGTTGGCCCGGCGGTCGATTTCGCGATCTTCTCGCTTCACCTTGCAGGCGCTGGCTCGATCTTGGGCGCGACCAACTTCATCACCACCATCTTTAACATGCGCGCTCCAGGGATGACCCTGCACAAGATGCCGTTGTTTGTTTGGTCTATGCTGGTCACCGCATTCCTGCTGCTACTGGCGCTACCAGTGCTGGCTGCCGCGATCACGATGCTGCTGACCGACCGCAATTTCGGCACGACCTTCTTTGATGCGGCCGGCGGCGGCGATCCGGTGCTGTATCAGCACCTGTTCTGGTTCTTTGGGCATCCGGAAGTTTACATCATGATCCTGCCCGGCTTCGGCATGATCAGCCAGATCGTCGCGACCTTCTCGAAGAAGCCCGTGTTCGGCTATCTCGGCATGGCGTACGCGATGGTCGCAATCGGGGTGGTGGGTTTCATCGTGTGGGCGCACCACATGTACACCTCGGGCCTCGACGTGAATACGAAGATGTACTTCACTGCGGCGACCATGGTTATCGCGGTGCCGACCGGCGTGAAGATTTTCAGCTGGATCGCAACAATGTGGGGCGGCAGCCTCAGCTTCAAATCGCCGATGGTGTGGTCGTTGGGCTTCATCTTCCTGTTCACCGTTGGCGGCGTCACAGGCGTGGTGCTTGCCAATGGCGGGATCGACGATAACCTGCATGACACCTACTACGTGGTCGCTCACTTCCACTACGTGCTGTCGATGGGCGCGGTGTTCTCGTTGTTTGCAGGGTTCTATTACTGGTTCCCGAAGATGAGCGGGCGGATGCATTCCGAACTGCTCAGCCATATCCACTTCTGGACATTCTTTGTCGGCGTGAACGTGATCTTCTTCCCGCAGCACTTCCTGGGGATGCAGGGGATGCCGCGCCGTTATCCCGACTACCCTGAAGCCTTCACGTTCTGGCATGAAATCAGCACTTACGGTTATTACATCATGGCCGGGTCGATGATCTTCTTCTTCGTCAACATCGGCTATGCGCTGGTGGCTGGGCGCAAGGCTGGGGCTAATCCGTGGGGCGAAGGCGCGACGACACTCGAATGGACCCTGTCGAGCCCGCCGCCCTACCACCAGTTTGAAACCCTGCCGGTGATCACCGACTCCAATGACTATCACGATCACCGTCCGGTTACCGCCTGATCGGCGGCGGCGGTGAGGGGCCAAACCCGCGCCGCGCCGACCGCAAGCAAGATACCGCAAGCAAGGTAAGGGGGAGGGCGCGGCCTTGATGGCCGCGCTCTTCGCCGATTGAGACACGCCAGATTATGAACACAGCCGCCCCCCCGATCACCCCTGCGAGCGCTGCCCCGAACGCAGCCGCGCTCCCGGCGGAGTGGCGCGATTTCTTCACGCTGACCAAGCCGCGGGTGATGACGCTGGTGATCTTCACCGCGATCTGCGGGGTGCTGGCAGCGCCCGGCACCATCCATCCGGTGCTGGCCTTCACCGCGATCCTCGCCATTTCGATGGGCGCGGGCGGCTCGGCGGCGCTCAACCACTGGTGGGAAGCCGATCTCGACAAGGGCATGAAGCGCACCGCCAACCGCCCGATCCCGGCAGGCCGCATGCGGAGCGAGGATGCGCGCGATTTCGGCGTGTTCCTCGCTGCGGTATCGGTGGGGTTGATGGGTCTGGCGATCGGCTGGCTGGCGGCGACGCTGCTGCTGGTGGCAGTGATCTATTACGCTGTCATCTACACCATGTGGCTGAAACCGCGCACCCCGCAAAACATCGTCATTGGCGGCGGCGCGGGCGCGTTCCCGCCGCTGATCGGCTGGGTTGCAGTGACGGGCGATATCACCGCGATGCCGCTGTTGTTGTTCGCGATCATCTTTTTCTGGACCCCGCCGCACTTCTGGGCGCTGGCGCTGTTCGTGCAGTCGGATTACGCCAAGGTCGGTATTCCGATGCTGCCGGTGGTTGCGGGCGAGAAGGCGACACGCCGCCAGATCATGATCTACACCCTGCTGCTGACCCCGATTGCGATTGCGCCGTGGGCGATTGGCGGGACGGGCTGGATCTACGGTTCGGTCGCGGTGGTCCTGTCGGTGCTGTTCATGGCGCTGGCTTGGCCGGTGGGCGCCCGCATGAAGGCCGAGGATGACAAAATGCTCCCCGAAAAGGCGTTGTTCAAGTTTTCGATTGTCTATCTGTTCGTGCTGTTCGCCGCGCTGGTAGTGGACCGGCTCGCGGCCTATCAGGGGTGGCTGGCATGACCCCCGAAGAAGAAACCGAATACCGCCGCCGTCAAAAGGCTCGCAATCTGGTGGTTGCCGGCACGCTGTTGTTTTTCGCGGTGCTGTTCTACGCGATCACCCTCGTGCGGATCGGGGATCCCGGCTGATGGCGACACTGCCACCAACCCTGCCGCCCATGCGCCATGATGCTGAAACCGCGCGCCGTAACCTGCGAGTCGGCGCACTCGCGTTGGCGGGCGCGCTGTTCATGCTCGGGCTCGGCTATGCCTCGGTGCCGCTGTATCGCTTGTTCTGCCAGGTCACAGGGTTCGGCGGGACGACCATGGTCCCCAGCGAAGCCGAGGCCGCACGGGCCGCCGCCAATGTGACGGGCGCGCGGATCTCGATCCGCTTCGATGCCACGACTGCGACCGACATGCCGTGGACGTTCCGGCCCTCGCAGGCGACCGATAACATCACCATCGGCGAGCGCGACATCGCCACTTATGTCGCGCGGAACGAAGCTGCGCAGCCGATCACCGGCATGGCGACTTTCAACGTTACGCCCGAACAGGCAGGCAAATATTTCAACAAGATCCAGTGCTTCTGCTTTACCCAGCAGACGCTGGCACCCGGGCAGGAAGTCACCATGCCGGTGCTCTATTATGTCGATCCGGCGATGCTGAATGACCCCGCAATGAAGGGTGTTGAGCAGATTACGCTGAGTTATACTTTTCACCGCGTGAAGGACCCGGTAAGCCGGGGCTCTGAGCGTACCAACTGATCCTTCAAGCACAACCCAGGGACGGGACCGACCAATGGCTGGCAAGGCAAACCACGATTACCACATCCTTGAACCCGATATTTGGCCGCTGATCGGCTCGATCTCGGCGCTGGCAGTTACCAGCGGTTTGGTGCTGAACTTGCACCCCGATGTGTTCGGCGCTGCCGCCGGTATCGTGATGTGGGCAGGTATTGCGGGCCTGATTGCGACGTTCTTTTTCTGGTTCCGCAACATCGTGATCGAGGCCGAGCGCGGCGATCACACTCCGGTGGTGCAGCTTCACATGCGGTACGGCATGATCCTGTTCATCGCGTCCGAAGTGATGTTCTTCGTCGGCTGGTTCTGGAGCTTCTTCGATTTCGCGCTGTTCCCCGCTGCGCTCGAATATGATGCCGCTACCGGCGCTACCACCAGCCTGTTCGGCACTGAGGGCGCAATTGCGAGCTTCGTGCCTGAAGGCATGGAGGTGCTTGATCCCTTCGCGCTGCCACTGCTCAACACTATCATCCTGCTGTGTTCAGGCACCACGGTGACATGGGCGCACCATGCGCTGATCCACGGGGACCGCACCGGCCTCAAGCAAGGCTTGTGGGCGACGATTGCGCTGGGGGCGCTGTTCAGCTCGATCCAGGCCTACGAATACACTGTTGCGCCGTTCGCCTTCGGCGGTAACACCTATTCGAGCGCCTTCTACATGGCGACCGGGTTCCACGGGTTCCACGTGATCGTGGGTACGATCTTTCTCGCGGTGTGCCTGTACCGCGCCTATCTCGGCCACTTCACTTCGCGCCAGCACTTCGGCTTCGAAGCGGCGGCGTGGTATTGGCACTTTGTCGATGTGGTGTGGCTGTTCCTGTTCGTCGCCATCTATGTGTGGGGCGGCTTCGGCGCTGAATACCATTGAGCTTGCCGGGCGAAAGTCCGACCGAACGGGCCAAGGTTAAGGGAGGGCAGCCGGGTTTAGTCTCGGCTGCCCTTCGCGGTTTGTGCCCCCGCTGCGGGGAGAGGGCGCTGTTTAACGCGCCTGCGCAACTGGCGGATGAATGCACCGCCTGCGAATTGAACTTCGCCAGTCTAGAGCGCGGCGGGCGGTTTGTCGGGGTGGTGACGATGCTGCTCGCGCTGGCGCTGATGCTGGCGGCGCTTGGCATCGATGAGTGGCTGCGGCCGCCCTTGTGGCTGTCGCTCGCGATCTGGCTGCCGGTGACCGTCGGCGGGGTGATCTACGCACTCAGGTTCTACAAGACCATGTGGGTCTATCACCAATACGAAGAGAGCCAGCAGCCATGATGCGCCGCATTCCGATTATCTCTACCATTATCGTGCTAGCGGCAGTTCTGACGATGATCGCGCTGGGGTTCTGGCAGGTCGGGCGCATGAGCGAGAAGGCTGGGCTGCTCGCCCGCTATGAAGCTGCTGGCAGTTTCAACAGCGAAGTCGCATTCCCGCTCAAGGGTGACGGGGCCGACGTCTGGTTCCGCCGCAGCAGCCTGACCTGCGCTGCCGTCTCTAAGATCGAAGCGGTGGCGGGTACTTCGGCGAAGGGGCAGAAGGGCTGGGTCCAGCGCGCGACCTGCACTTCGGGCGTCATCGTCGATCTGGGCTATGAGCGCAATCTGGCCGCGCCCATGTGGATTGGCGGCGAGGTGAGCGGCGTGATCGCCCCCGGGCCGCGCCTTGTCGCCGATCCGCCGGTGGCGGGGTTGAAAGCGATGGCCGCGCCCGATCCCGGCGATCTGCCCAACAATCACCTCGCCTATGCCGGGCAGTGGTTCTTCTTCGCTGCGACCGCGCTGGTCATCTACGCGCTGGCATTACGCCGCCGCCGCAGCTAGTCGCTCCCCCCATGCAATACGTCTCGACCAGAGGGAGCGCGCCTGCGCTCGATTTCGAAGGGGTGACGCTGGCGGGCCTCGCCAGCGATGGTGGGCTGTATCTGCCCGCCGAGTGGCCGCGTTTCAGCGAAGCCGAGATCCGGGCGATGCGCGGCCTCGCCTATCCCGATCTCGCCGCGCGGATCATGGCGCCGTTCGTCACGCCCAGCTTGACTGAGAGCGAACTGCTCGCTCTGTGCCACGCAGTCTACGGCGATTTTGGCCACGCCGCAGTCACTCCGCTGGTGCAGATGGATCAGCAGCACTGGCTGCTCGAACTGTTCCACGGCCCGACGCTGGCGTTCAAGGATGTCGCGCTGCAATTGCTCGGGCGGTTGTTCGAGACCTTCCTCGAACGCCGGGCTGAGCGGCTCACCATCGTGGGCGCGACCAGCGGGGATACGGGCTCGGCTGCGATCCAGGCGGTCGCGGGGCTGGAGCGGGTGGAGATATTCATGCTCCACCCCAAGGGCCGTGTAAGTGATGTGCAGCGCCGCCAGATGACCACGGTGCTTAGCCCAAACGTTCACAACCTTGCGATCGAGGGCAGCTTCGATGACGCGCAGGCGCATGTGAAGCGGATGTTCAATGACGGCGACGTGACCGCGACGCTCAACCTCGGCGCGGTCAATTCGATCAACTGGGCGCGGTTGATGGCGCAGGTGGTGTATTATTTTGCGAGCGCGCTGCAACTGGGCGCTCCGGATCGCACCGTCGCTTATTCGGTGCCCACTGGCAATTTCGGCGATGTGTTCGCAGGATATGTCGCGGCCCGCATGGGGCTGCCGATCGAGCGGCTGATCGTCGCCACCAATATCAACGATATCCTCCATCGGGCACTGTCGAGCGGCGACTATTCGGCGGGCGGGGTGACGCCCACGATCACGCCATCGATGGACATTCAGGTCAGCTCCAACTTCGAACGACTGTTGTTCGATGCAGGCGGGCGGGATGGGGGGAAACTCGCGGCGCAGATGCACGCGTTTGAAGCGACCAAGGCGATGCAGCTCACCAACGCGCAAGGCACCGCGGCATCGGCGCTGTTCACCAGCGCGCGCGCCGATCAGGTCGAAACCGCGCGTGCGATGCAATGGGCCTATCGCTGCGCCGGGCAGGTGATCGATCCGCACACCGGGGTCGGGCTGCACTGCGCACGCAGCGTGGCGGCGAGCGGAATCGTACCCGCCTGCGTGCCCATGGTGACGCTCGCCACCGCGCACCCCGCCAAGTTTCCCGACGCGGTCGAGCGCGCAATCGGCGTACGCCCGGCGCTGCCCGCGCGGGTCGGCGACCTGTTCGGGCGCGAGGAGAGCTTCGTCGAGATCGCTGGCGATTACGACACGACCCGCGATTATGTGCTGTCGCTCGCGGCCCCCACTGGCGCGACGTAATGGCTAGCCTCATCCAGCAGCCGCTGGTGATGGAATGCGCCGGGTGGGACTCGTACCGCCTGCTCGACAGCGGCGCCGGGCGCAAGTGGGAGGCGTTCGGCCCGCACGCCTTCATCCGCCCCGAGCCGCAGGCCCTGTGGCAATCGCGCCTCCGAGAATGGCCCGCAGCGGGCGAGTTTATCCCCGGATCGGACGAGGATGGCGGAGGGCGCTGGTCTTTTTCTGAAAGCCTGCCTGATGAGGGCTGGGCGCTGGCGTGGGACGACGTCCGCTTCACCGCCAAGCCCACCCCGTTCCGCCACCTGCAATTCTTCCCCGATATGGCCCCGGTGTGGGACTGGATGCGCGGGCGGCTCGACGGGCTGAGCGAGGCCGAAACCCTCAACCTGTTCGGCTACACCGGCCTCGGCAGTCTCGCGCTGTCGCGACATGGCAAGGTCACGCATGTCGATGCCTCGAAGAAATCGGTGGCGCAGGCGCGCGAGAACGCCGCTCTGTCTGGCATGGAAGACCGCCCGATCCGCTGGCTGGTAGACGATGCGGCCAAGTTCGCTGCGCGCGAGGTGCGGCGGGGGCGGCGGTATGACGGGATCATCCTCGATCCGCCCAAGTTCGGGCGCGGGCCGGAGGGCGAAGTGTGGCGGCTCGAAGACCACCTGCCGGGCCTCGTCGCCGATTGCGCCCGGCTGCTCGATGCCGACAGCCGCTTCCTGTTCCTCACCGTCTACGCCGTGCGGATGAGCAGCCTGGCGATTGCGGGCCTGCTGGGCGAGGCGCTGGCGCATTTGCCGGGGCAGATCGAACACGGCGACCTTGCGGTGCGCGAAGAGGGGGAGGGCGCAAGGCTACTTCCCACTGCAATCTTCGCGCGCTGGAGCAATCCCGGCTAAAGGCCCGCTGCATGACCGATTCGCTCACCCTTGAAGTCAATGATCTCGTCGTCGATGTCCTCACCGGCATCTATTCCGAGGAAACCGGCCGGCCTCAGCCGCTGCGCATCTCGATCGCGGCGCGTTATACGGTCGCTGATCGCTATGATCCCGACACGCCGCTTGATGCGTCCAAGAATTACATGGACCTCAAATTTGCCGCCACCGGAGGCCTGCCGCAGGGCGTGCACTTCAAGCTGATCGAAGCGGTGGCGGATCATATCTGCCAGACGCTGTTTGTGCAGGACACGCGCGTTCAGGCGGTGACGGTCAAGATCGTCAAGCTCGCCATTGCGGAAGCGGGCGAGCAGATCGGCATCACCCTGCACCGCGAACGTCCCTCGGGGGACGGAGCGTAAGCCGGTGATGCGGCAGTTGGAGGTTGGCCTGTTGCCCGACGGCGCGCTGGATGCGGCGGCGGCATTCATGGCGTTGCACCTTGAGGCCGCCCGCGCGCTGTTGGCGGATCCGGATTGCACTGCGCTTGCGATCGTCCTGCTCCCCGCGCCCCACGATCACCGCGACTGGCGTCTGGCGCTCGCCCGCGATCTGGCGCGGGAGGCGGCGCCGGGGCGGGTCAACGTGGTCGCTGGCCCGCCCGGACAGGTGCGCACAGCGGTGCTGCACTTTTTGGCAGATGCGCCGGGCGTGACAGGGCAGTATCTGCCGTGTCATGAATGACGATGTGATCACACCCCCACCCCGCAAGCCCGATCTGCTTGTCTTGCGCGATGCTCCAGCATCGCTGCCGCCGCTGGTCGACGCGTTCCAGCGCCGCATCACCTATCTGCGCCTGTCGGTGACCGATCGCTGCGATCTGCGCTGTGCCTATTGCATGCCCGAACGTATGACCTTCCTGCCCAAGAAGGAGGTGCTCAGCCTCGAGGAGCTGTACGATCTTGCAAGCGGCTTCATCGCGCGCGGGGTGACCAAGATCCGCATCACGGGGGGTGAGCCGCTGGTGCGGCGGGGAATTATCGATCTGTTCGCGGCGCTTGGCCGGCGGCTCGGGCATGATCTGGCCGAACTGACGCTGACCACCAACGGCACCCGGCTCGCTGAACATGCCGAGGCGCTGGCGCGCGCCGGGGTCAAGCGGGTGAATGTCTCGCTTGATACGTTGGACCGCGCGAAATTTTCCGAGTTGACCCGGCGCGACATGCTTGCCGACGTGCTCGATGGGATCGCGGCGGCCAAGACGGCGGGATTGCAGGTCAAGCTCAACGCAGTGGCGCTGAAGGGCGTCAACGGGGACGAACTGCCCGATCTGATCACTTGGGGCCACGCACAGGGCCACGATGTCACGCTGATCGAGGTGATGCCCTTGGGCGATGTCGAGGAGGAACGGCTCGACCAATATCTGCCGCTCGATGATGTGCGGCGCGCGCTGGAGGCCCGCTGGACGCTGACCGAAAGCGATTATGCCACCGGAGGCCCCTCGCGCTACGTCGACATTGCCGAGACCGGCGGGCGGTTGGGATTCATCACTCCGCATACGAACAATTTCTGTGCGAGTTGCAACCGGCTGCGGGTGACCGCGACCGGGCAGCTTTATCCCTGCCTTGGCGGGGGCGAGCAGGTCGATCTGCGCGGCGCGCTGCGCTCGGACGCGCCCGCGGCAAACCTCGCCGCCGCGCTCGACGAAGCGCTGCGGATCAAGCCCGAAAAGCACCATTTTCGGATGGATTCCCGCAGCGCGACACCTGCCGTGCCGCGGCATATGTCGATGACGGGGGGGTGATGTGATCACCGTTGTCCTGCTCGGCAAGCTCGCCGATCTTGGCGGCGCGCCGTCGCTGCAGCTTACTGCGCCGCTCGACTGGGCGGGGCTCAAGGCCGCATTGCCCGACGCGCTAGCCGACGCGGCGGACGAGCCGCGCACCCGCGTCGCGGTCAACGGCGCGCTGCTGGCCGACAAGGCGGCATTGCAGGCCGTTGCGGGCGACGAGATCGCCCTGCTCCCTCCCGTTTCCGGCGGCTGACCCGTGACCGCCCACGTGCCGATGCGCGACATCCGCTTGCTTGAGGCGCCGTTCGAACCCGGGACGCTGATCGGCCAGTTTACGCAGGCGAACAAGGGGCTGGGCGGGATCTGCACCTTCGTGGGCGAGGTGCGGTTTGATGCCAAGGAGCAGGGGGGCGTGGAGGCGCTCGAGCTCACCCATTACGAACCGCTGACTTTGCCGGGGATGCACGCGCTGACGGACCAGGCGTTCCAACGCTTCGACTTGATGGGTCTTCTCATGGTTCACCGCACCGGGCTGATGCGACCGGGCGACCCGATCGTGTGCGTCTCCGCCGCCGCGCGCCACCGCCGCGATGCGATTGATGCAGTCGATTTCTGCATGGACCACCTCAAAAGCGCCGCGTGGTTCTGGAAGCGCGAGCAGAGCGGCGGCGAATGGCACTGGATCGAACCGCGCATACAAGACGCGGACGATCTTGCGCGCTGGCAAGGCTGATTTGATCCTGATCAATGCAAGCCCCGCCGCCGCCCCGTAATCTTCGGCTATAGCAAGGAGGATTACCCATGAGCCGCGTCGTCCACGAAATCATCGCCCGCGGGGATGCCCGCATTGTCGCGCAACCCGAACCCGCCCCCGCACCCGTCCGCAACCAGGTCGAAGCCGACCGCAATTTCGGCCTGCCGACCGCGTTCTACGGTGCGACTGTCGCCTGCTACCTCGGCTTTCTGGCAATCACCGGGACCGCATTTGCCAACCCTGAGCTTGCGATCCCGATGGTGATCTTCGCGGTGTTCATCCTCGCCGGCTTCGGCGTTCCTGCGCTCTGGACCCGCCTTGTGGGCAACACCAGCGCGCCGCAGACCTTGGGCGAGTTTCAGACACGCGGCATCATGACCCACACCGGGCGGCTGGCCCCGCGCGATGCGGCGATCCAGATGCTGATCCTGCCAGTGCTGCTAGTGGTTTGGGGTCTGGCAGTGGCGGTGATCGCCGCAGTGGTCGCCTAAGGATTTGGCGGGGCGGGGGGCGCGAGCCTACCGTCCCGAAATGGCGTGCAGCAGGGCGGCGTCGCGGACCGCGATGCCGCGTTTGCCTTCGCGCCTAATCGCGCCCAGCTCTTCCAGTTCGCCCAGTTTGCGGCTGACTGTCTCGATTGTCATGCCGAGCATGTTGGCGATTTCGCCGCGGGTCAGCGGCAATTCGAAACTTTGCGCCAGATGGCACGAACTGTCGCTCGCGGCGGCGGCGAAATCGTGGAGAAGTGCGGCCAGCCGCGCCTCCGCGCTGGCGTGGCCGGTCAGTTCGAGCAGGCTGCGGGTGGCGAGCAGATCGGCCTGACTGCGGCGCAGCAGCGCGCGGGCGAGCGCAGGGTAATCCTCGATTGCGCGTTCGACGTCGGCCCTTGCAAAGGTGCACAGCCGGCTGTGCGTGAGCGCCGTCACGTCATGATGCGCAAACGGGGCGAACAGTTCGCCAATGAAGCCTGCCGGGTGGACCAGCGCGAGGATCTGTTCGTTGCCGCCCTGATCGACCGCCGAGACCTTGAGCGCGCCGGTGAGCAGCGTGGCGCAGGCGGCGTCCTCGTCGCCGGCCGCAAACAGCATCTCGCCGCGCTCCAGCGTGCGGGTGCGCCCGGCGGCGGCCATCGCGCTGCGCTCTTCGGGGGTGAGCACCGCGCAGGCGGCGGTTTCCCTGACCGGGCAAGCGCTGCACGCAAGGTTCATGATCCCATCGCGTCCCACAACCGCGTGATCCCCGCATCTTCGCGGGAAACCAGCGCGGCGACTTCGGCCTGCGCGGCGGCGAGCGCCGGATCGCTTGCCAGCGCGGCAGCCGCCTCGGCCACCAGCCCATCGATCCGGGCCAGCGTGCCCGCGGTCGCCCCGCGGCGGGAATCGAGATCGGCCAGCGCCACCAGCGCGGCGGCGCGCGGCTGGCTTTCGAACGACTGCCCGCGGGCAGCCCGCGCGAGTCGCTCAGCGGCGGCTTCCCCGCTGAGATAGGCCGCGTGGCTGGTATCAGCAGCTGCCCGCAGCTGCGCCAGCATCACCGGACTGACGGGTGGACGAATCGGTGTGGGCAAAGGTTCTGGAGCAGACGGCATCGGCGCCTCACCCTTCTCGAACGGGCGCAGCGCCAACGAGGGATAGGTGTCATCGCTTGCGGCACACCCCGCCAGCGCAGCCACAATCAGCCCGAGCCCCAGCGATTTTTTCAGGTTTGCGCGCATAGACGTTCCGTGGCCTGTTACCATCGCTCGCGCCAATGAAAAAGCGCCGCGTCCAATGCGTATATCCGACTTTTTGGCACAATCGGCCTTCGTCGGGCGTTGACTTGGCACCGCCTTTCCCCTAACGGCACCCATCTTTCCGGGGCTGCATTCGCGCAAGTCCCGGCATTGCCGTTCGGTTAGCGTGGCCCACAGCTGCCCTTTCCGGACACCGCACAAACAAGAGAGTTTAGAGCCATGTTCGCTGTAGTGCGCACGGGCGGCAAGCAATATCGGGTTGCCGCCGGAGACAAGATTGCCGTTGAAAAGCTCGCAGGCGAAGCCGGCGACACCATCACCCTGAGCGATATCCTGCTTGCTGGTGAAGGTGAAGACCTGGCCGATGCAGCGAAGGTGACCGTTTCGGCGGAAATCATCGCCCAAGCCAAGAGCGAGAAGGTGATCGTCTTCAAGAAGCGTCGCCGCCACAATTATCGCCGCAAGAACGGTCACCGCCAGCAGATGACCCTGCTGCGGATCACCGCTGTGGGTGCGGCCGAAGCCAAGGCTCCTGCCAAGAAAGCGGCTGCCAAGAAGACCACCAGCGAAGCGCCGGCTGAAGCCGCCGCGACTGCTGAATAAGGAGCAATTGAGCCATGGCACATAAGAAAGCAGGCGGTTCATCGCGCAACGGTCGTGATTCGGCCGGTCGCCGGTTGGGCGTGAAGAAGTTCGGCGGTCAGGAAGTGATCGGCGGCAACATCATCATCCGCCAGCGCGGCACCCGCGTGTATCCGGGCGTCAATGTCGGCATCGGCAAGGATCACACCCTGTTTGCGCTCGATGTGGGCGTCGTGCGTTTCCACTCGGGCAAACTGGGACGCAAATACGTCTCGGTCGATGCGGTAGCAGAGGCCGCCGAATAAGCGGACGATTCGTAAAAGGGATCGTCCGACAAGGATGGTCCCGGTTGGTGCCCTGCCCTCACGCAGCAAAGCGATAGGGCAAACAAGGTAGCCAACCATTTTGAGGGAGATGGGACCATCCTCGTTTCGAGGGGGTCCGTCTCCCTTTTCGCACTCTCCCTCGCATTCGTCGTGGAATTACAAAGTTTCACGGCCATGAAATTGTCATGCGGCCGCACTAAGGGCGGGCGCGGGGCGAGGAAGGGATAACTCGTGTTTCACCGCAGCGACAGATTGCTGCTTCGGCCGATCTGGCCGGAGGATGCCCAGGCCCTGCTGGCCGGGATCGCCGATGAAGGCGTGGTGCGCAATCTTGCGCGCGCGCCTTGGCCCTATCACGAAGATGATGCTCACGCGTTTGCGGCGCTGCCGATGGATCCGTTTCACCCGCGGTTTCTGGTCACGCGCGCGTGCGATGGGCAGGCGGTCGGCTGTATCGGGATTGATCCGGCCGGTCCGCCCGCCACCGTCGAACTCGGGTACTGGATCGCGCGCAGGTTCTGGGGACAGGGCTTCGCCACCGAGGCGGGGATGGCCGTGCTCGCGATCGCTGCAGCGCTTGGCCACGGTCAGGCAATCGCCGGGCATTTCTCCGACAATCCGGCATCGGGCAAAGTGTTGCGAAAGCTTGGGTTTGAACCGACTGGGCGGATCGAGGAGCGGTTTTCCTGCGGGCGTGGCTGCGCGGCGCAGGCCGTACTGTACCGGCGCGTGATTGGCATCGCTGCCACCCCGCACCAACGCGCCGCCTGACGCGGCCTCCCCGCGCCTTGTCGGTCCCGGCAAAAGCGGTTAGGCGCCTTCCGATATGAATAATCGCAAACGCTTAACCCCCGAAGAATCCCGGAGCACGGCGCTCTCCGCAGCACGCGCCCTGCTGATTGAGACCGGACCGCAATCGGTGACACTGAAGGCGGTCTCGGCGCGTATCGGGCGCACTCACGCCAACCTGCTGCACCATTTCGGCTCGGCCTCGGGCTTGCAGCGCGCGCTCGCCGAACACTTGGCGCGCACGGTGTGCGAGACGATTTTGCAGGCGGTCCATGCAAGCCGCGCCGGGCTCGGCTCGGCGCGCGAGGTGGTCGATCTCGCGTTCGACGCCTTTGACCGCGAAGGCGCGGGCGCGCTGACCAGCTGGATGCTGCTGACCGGGAACGAAGATGCGCTCGATCCGATCATCAGCACGATCCACGATCTGGTCGACGAACTGGCGCCGGGCGAAGCGGATCACGCCGGTGATCTGCGAATACACCGCGACACGTTGACGCTGGTGCTGATGGCGCTGGGCGATGCGCTGATCGGCGGGGCACTGGCGAAGTCGCTCGGGCTGGAGCGTGATGCGGCGCGCGAAAGGGCTGCGGCGATGCTCGAAGCCAGCCTCGCCGAGCATCTCACGGCCTAAGCGTCGCTCGCAAGCACTCCGACGCGTTGCCACGCAGGCAGGGCGGCGGGGTCGAGGGTTTCAGTGCGCAGGTGATCGACTGCCAGCCCAAGCTCGGGATACTCCGCCACCCGGCGCGCTTCGTCCGATTGCGCCAGCGGCACCACCACCAGCCGGCGGTTGACCTTCTGCCGCCAGTTCATCCGCGCGGTGTTCTCTTGGCCGACATAGCAGCCCTTGGTGAAGCTGACGCCCCTGAGTTCGACCGCATTGGTCTCCAGCCACAGGATATCGCCCATCTCGGCGCGGCCCTCGGGCACGCCGAGCGCCAAGCGGTGCGCAAGCCAGGCGGCGTCGGCGCTCTCGCCCGATGGCGCGCCAAGCCAGCGGTAGCCGAGTTCGGCGAGGCGGGGATCGGGCACTGCGCCGGAGCAGACCTCGGTGCTCCAATGCACTGCAAGGCTGTCGTCGCGCGCAATCACGATCTTGCGCCGCAGCCGGTACATCGTCAGCCGCTTGGCAAGGTCATCGGCTTGTCCCGCCTCGCAATCGATCAGCAGGTCTCCGGCGTCTCCCCACACCAGAAAGTCGAACAGGTGCTTACCCTGCGCGCTGAGCAGCGCGGCGTAGCACGGCAGCGGCCCGGTCACATCGTTGGTGACGAGGCCTTGCAGGAAGGCGGACACATCCTCGCCCTCATCCATGGGCGAGAGGCGGATCACGGCCCGGGTAGTTAGTTGGGTTGCACTCATGCGTGACAGATAGGCACGTGCCTCGCTAAGGGGAAGCCATGACCGACAGCCTCACGATCCGCCGCCCCGATGATTGGCACCTGCATTTTCGCGACGGCGCGATCATGCGCGAGGTGGTGCCTTACACGGCGCGCCAGTTCGCCCGCGCGATCGTGATGCCCAACCTCACGCCGCCGGTGACGACGACGGCGCTCGGTGCGGCTTACCGCGAACGGATCATGGCGGCGGTGCCAGCGGGCGTGCGCTTCACCCCGCTGATGACCTGCTACCTGACCGACCATACCGACCCCGATGATCTGGCGCGCGGGGCGGCGGACGGCGTGTTCACGGCCGCCAAAATGTACCCCGCCAACGCCACAACCAATTCGGCCGCGGGGGTCTCCAACATTGAAAACCTCTACCCGGTGCTCGCGCGGATGGAGGCAGACGGCATCGTGCTGTGCATCCACGGCGAGGTGACCGATCACGACATCGATGTGTTCGACCGCGAAAAGGCGTTCATCGAGCGGCACTTGCGCGGAATTGTTGCGGCGTTCCCGAAGCTGCGGGTGGTGTTCGAGCACATCACCACCAGCGACGCGGTCGACTTCGTGCTGGCAGCGGGTGAGAATGTCGCTGCGACCATCACCCCGCAGCATCTCCATATCAACCGCAACGCGATGCTGGTCGGCGGGATCCAGCCGCACAATTACTGCCTGCCGGTCGCCAAGCGCGAGGAGCATCGCCTTGCCTTGCGCGCGGCGGCAACCAGCGGGAGCCCCAAGTTCTTCCTCGGCACCGACAGCGCCCCGCACCTCAAGAAGGACAAGGAAAGCGCCTGCGGCTGCGCGGGCATCTTCGGCGCGCCATACGCGCTCGAAAGCTATGTCACCGTGTTCGACGCGGAGGGCGCGCTGGACAAGTTTGAAGGCTTCGCCTCGCTCCACGGCCCGGCGTTCTACCGCCTGCCTGTCAACGAGGAGCAGGTGACGCTCGAACGCGCCGAGGTGGCGGTGCCGTCCGAGCTGCACGTGACCGGCGAGGCGATCGTGCCGTGGCATGGGGGCACGACGCTGGGATGGCGGTTTCTAGGCTAGCGCCGCCGCGCGCCGCCGCGCCCATAGGTCGTAGACGAAGATCGCCACCGCCACCCAGATCAGCACGAAACTTGCAAGCTTGGCAGGGGCCAGCGGTTGTTCGAACACGAACAGGCCGAGGAAGAACACGATCGTCGGCGATAGATACTGGATGAAGCCCAGCGTCGAATAATCCATCCGCCGCGCCGCGATCGCGAACAGCAGCAGCGGCACCGCCGTGAGCACGCCCGAGAAGACGATGAGAGTGTTCATCCATGGATCATGGCCAAAGGATGATCCTGCCGGGCTCATCGCATACCAGCCCGCGATGGCGGCGGCGGGCAGCAGCAGGATCGCACTCTCGATCGTCAGGCCCGGCAGCGAGCCGACCGCGACTTGTTTGCGCACAAGGCCATAGAAGGCAAAGCTGAAACCCAGCGTCAGGCTGATCCACAGGCTGGTGACCGCGCCCGCCGCCAGCAGCGCCACCGCCACCCCGGCAATCCCGACCGCCAGCCACTGACGGCGCGACAGTCGCTCGCCCAGAAACAACGTGCCCAGCAAGACGTTGACCAGCGGGTTGAGGTAGTAACCGATCGAAGTCGCATAAACCTCCCCCTCCATGATCGCCCAGATGTAGACGAACCAGTTGATCCCGATCAGCACCGCACTCGCCAGCAGCGCGAGCAGGCTGCGCGGCGAGCTGAGCGCGGCGCGCAGATCGGGAAATTGGCGGCGCAGGGCGATGATCACAAGGCACAAAGGCAGCGTCCAGATGATCCGCCAGGCGACGAATTCAAACGGCGGGATGCTTTTGACCAGCAGCAGGTACAGCGGCAGGAAGCCCCAGATCAGATAGGCCCCCAGCGCCGGGACAATACCCGAAGGGCGCCGGTCGGTGTCAGGCGCGGTGTCGGCGGCGGGAGGGGCGGCAGGAGGGGCAGGGGTGGTCATGCCCGCTTGCCGTTAGGGGGCGCGGCGCTGCGGCGCAAGCGGAGGGACAGGGGCGTGGTTGGCTTGCACCCGATGAACGGCGGCTGCCTGCCTTGCTGGCGATTTGTTCAGTTTATCGGCTATATACATTAACGCCTTCAGCTTGCGGCCATTCCCACCAAATGGTCGCCGGCGCGCGGGCAATCTGCCTTCGTGGAGAGCGCCTCCGGCTCCTTTCGGGGATCGGGGGCGCTTTCATGCCCCGCTAACAGCGTTAATTTAACCATGCGCGCAGTATGGCCCTGCCATGTGCCGCGCTCTGCTGCCTTTGCTGTGCCTGCTCGCACCCGCCTGCTCTGCGCCAGCGGAAGGCGAGGCCGCCGATGCTGCGCTGATCGCGGCCGATCCGGTGATGGCGCGCGCGCTCCACGATCCCCTGATGAGCGACCCCGATCTTGCCAGCCGCAACGAAGCCAACGCCGTAATCGGTTTTGCCGACTCGGGCGCGCTGCCGGTGTTCGCCGCGACCTCGCAGGATGCGCAGGCGGCGCGCGGCGCGGCGCGGCTCGAACTGCTCGAAGGCGGGCCGATCCCCGATCTCCCACCCCCGCGCAAGGGCGCGCGCGGCAAGGCGCTCGGCCCGCTGGCGAGCGCTGCCGATCTCGTCGCCGCGCTCGGCGCTCCGGCCCGCTGCGCCGGAGGATTGAAGCAGGATTTCGCGCTCGCCGCCGCGCTGCCGCCTGCCGCAGCGATCCCGCCCCTCGCGATGGTGGTGCAGGCCGGCGGGAGCGACACCGCGCCCTGCCGCATCCGCATCATCCGCTATCACACCGCCGCCGCGCCCGATGACGTGCTGCAATACCACTATGCCCGCAGTCTGCGCGCCGGGCTCACGGCGGAGCGCTATGCCAAGCCCGAAGCTATCATCGCCGCCACCGGCAAGCGCGGCGAGACGCTGGTGGTGCACGTCCGCCAAGGCCCGCACGGCCTCTCGGCAGCCGAGATCCTGTATCTTGCGCCCTAGGGCCGCAGTCCGACATTGATGCTGGCGCGCGGCTGATCGACTTCGGTGCTGGCGACCGGGTAGGCGCAGTAATCAGCGGCATAATAGGCCGCCGGGCGGTGGTTGCCCGAAAGCCCGATTCCGCCGAACGGCGCCTTGGACGAAGCACCGTTGGTTGCTCCGTTCCAGTTGATGATCCCGGCGCGGATATTGGCCCAAAACCGCCCGTAATCATCCGGAGTGCCGCCGATCAGCGATGCCGACAGGCCGTAGCGGGTATTGTTCGCTTCGCTGATTGCGGTGTCGAGATCAGGCACCCGGATGACCTGCAAAATCGGCCCGAACAGTTCGATATCGGGCCGCTCGGGCAGGTCGGTGACATCGATGATGCCGGGGCTGAGGAACGGCAGATCGGGCACGGAGCGGCGCATGTGCAGCAGCGCGCGGCCCCCCGCGGTGATCAGCGCAAGAAAGCTTTCGGCCAACCGGTCGGCGGTGTCATTGTCGATCACCGGGCCCATGAACGGCTGCGGCTCGCCCAGCGGATCGCCAACCATCAGCCTGCGGGAAAGCGGCACCAACTGCGCCATCAGATCGTCATAGACGCTGTCCTTGACGATCAGCCGCCGCGCGGCAGTGCAGCGCTGCCCGGCGGTGGCAAAGGCGCTTTGCGCGATCAGCGCGGCAGCATCGCCAAGCTTCGGCGTGTCGATCACCACGATCGGATTGTTGCCGCCCATCTCCAGCGCGACGATCTTGCCCGGATTGGCGGCAAGCTTGCGGTTGATCGCGATCCCGACCTGCGCCGAGCCGGTGAACAGCACCCCGTCGACCCCCGGATGGGCGACCAGCGCGCGGCCTTCGTCCGGCCCGCCGATGACGAGCTGGATCACCGCCTCGGGCACGCCGGCACGGTGGAACGCGGCGACCAATGCCTCGCCAACCGCAGGGGCTTTCTCCGATGGCTTGAACAATACCGCATTGCCCGCGATCAGCGCCGGGACGATATGGCCGCCCGGCAGGTGCGCAGGGAAATTATAGGGGCCAAGCACTGCCATCACCCCGTGCGGCTTGTGGCGAACCGCCGCGCTGCCGCCGATCCCCGCGTCGAATTTCTTCTTGCCGGTGCGCTCGGCATAGGCCTGCACAGTGATGTCGACCTTTGCCGCGACCGCGTCGACTTCTTCGCGGGCTTCCCACAGGGGCTTGCCCACTTCGCGCGCAATCAGATCGGCCAGCATTTCGCCGTCGCGGCGCACGATGTTGGAGAAGGTGCGCAGAATTTCGATCCGTTCGATCAGCGCGCGCGCAGCCCAGGCGGCCCAAGCGCGCCGCGCGGCGGAGACCGCAGCCTCGACATCGCTATGCGCGCCGCGCCACACTTCCGCGCCGCTGGCGGGTTCATGGGAGACGAGGATGGTGTCAGTCACAGTGCCTCTCGTCCCTTTGCCCGCAGGCGCGATCCGATCGATACAAACGGGTTAATCCGCGCGGCGACGAAAAGCTAGGGTATTGGCGGGCTTGCGCCCACCTGCGGGTTAACCGCTATGTGCATGGCCTGCCGGTTCCGGGGGAGCGCCGTGGGCTTCGCCCATGCGGCGCAGAGCAGCGATCTTGGCGTGGAGCGGGGCCCAGTCGTCGCTTTCATCGATCGCGGCCCAGATCGCCTCGACTTCTTCGATCAGCAGCGATTGCGGTGCGGGGTCGGTCCAGTATTCGTGCGTATCGCCGACCGGATGGTAGCCCGCCAGCGCCTCGGCGAGCGTGCCTTCGGCTGCGCCGCGTCCGCTCCTATGGGCAAAGAAAAAGGCATCGGGCTGCGCTTTGCGCTCGCGCATCTGCGCTTCGCAGGCGGCGACCAGCTGCGTATCGGCCTCGGTCCCCTGCGCTGCGACCCCCAGCCGCCAGCACCACCGCCGCGCCACCGCTGCCATGTAGAGCGGCCCGAAGCGGTCCAGCGCGGCAACCAGCGGTGCGGTGTCGGCATGGAGCCGCAGCGCCACCGCAAGCTGCCCGCAATTCCAGTGCAGCGCCTCGGGCTGGCGGCCGAACGAATACAGGCCCGCGTGGTCGAAATAGGCAGCGGTGAAGCCCGGGTCCCATTCGGGCAGCCAGCGCCACGGGCCATAGTCGAAGCTTTCGCCGGTCACGTTCATGTTATCTGTGTTGAGCACGCCGTGGACAAACCCTGCGACCATGTAGCTGGCGGCGAGATCGGCCATCCGTTCCACGACATTGTGCATCAGCCGGATCGCGGGCTGATCGCGCCCCTGTGCGTCGGCGGGTGGGGGCGGGCCGGGGAAGTGGGCGAGGCAATAGTCGATCAGCGCCGCCATCTCGTCCGCTTGTTCGAGCGCGAGCAGCCGCTGGAAGGTGCCGATGCGGATATGCGAGTGGCTGAGCCGCACCAGCACGGCCGAGCGGGTGGGGCTGGGCTCGTCGCCGCGATAGAGCCGCTCGCCGGTCTCGATCACCGAGAAGGTTTTCGACGTGTTCACCCCCAGCGCTTCGAGCATTTCGGTGGCCAGAATCTCGCGCACCGCGCCCTTCAGCGTCAGCCGCCCATCGCCCGAACGGCTCCACGGGGTCTGGCCCGAGCCTTTGGTACCGAGGTCGAGGAGACGCCCGCGATCATCGCGCAGCTGCGCAAACAGGAACCCGCGCCCGTCGCCGATCTCGGGGTTATAAACCCGAAACTGGTGCCCGTGATAACGCAGCGCGAGCGGCTGGGGGAGGTTGCCGGGCAGGGCTGCAAACCGCCCGAAATGCGCGGCCCATTCGCTATCGCCCAGCGCCGCCAGACCGACGCTGGCAGCGGCGCGATCATTGCGGAAGCGGATGCGGGTTTCGGGAAAGTCCGCCGACGCGACCGGATCGCCCAGCCACGGCGCCAAGGCGAGGATCGCAGGATCGGGACGATAGTCGCCGGACATGCCTTGAAGTTCAGGCGGGAGTTGCACAGGCTCGCTCATCCCGCGATAGTGGGGGCAAGCAGCGGGGCGCGCAAGTCGCGCGGTTTGCGGATCAAAGGGAATATCGCTGGGCATGGCCGCAACGTACGAAGATCGTTTCTGGACCAGTAGCGACGGGTTGAACCTGCACTATCGCAACTATCCGGGGCCAGAGGCTGCTGAAAAGCTGCCGGTGCTGTGCCTCCACGGCCTAACCCGCAACGCGCGCGACTTTGCCGGGCTGGCGGAGGCGCTCGCGCCGAGCCGCCGGGTGATCGTCCCCGACATGCGCGGACGCGGGGGCAGCGACTATGCGCCGGTGTCGGACAGCTATTCACCGGTGACTTACGTGCAGGACGTGGAAAAGCTGCTCGCAGAGCAAGGCATCACCCGCTTTGTCGTGATCGGCACCTCGATGGGCGGGCTGATGACGATGCTGATGGCGCACACCCAGCCAGGACGGATGGCGGCGGTGGTGATGAACGACATCGGGCCGGAAGTGGACGCGGCCGGCCTTGCGCGGATTGCGGGCTATGTCGGGCAGGGGCGCAGCTATCCCACCTGGGTCCACGCCGCGCGCGCGCTGGAGGCGGCGCACAACGCGGCCTTTCCCGATTACGACCTCGATCAGTGGCTCGAAATGGCCAAGCGCACGATGGTGGTCACCCAGAACGGGCGGATCAGCTACGATTACGACATGGCGATTGCCGAGCCTTTCGCCAAACCCGGCAACGCCGCGCCGCCCAATCTGTGGCTCGCCTACGAAGCTTTGCGCGATGTACCGATGCTGCTGGTGCGGGGCGAATTGTCCGATTTGCTCAGCCTCGATACGGTCAAGCAGATGGGGGTGCGCAACCCCAAACTGCGATCCATCACCGTTCCGCGCGTCGGCCATGCCCCGACGCTTGATGAGCCTGCGGTGCGCGAGGCGATCCAAGCGCTGCTGGACGGGGTGGAGTGAACCATAAGGCTGGGGCTGTCCCCCGAATCCTCCATTGCCATTCGACCTTCTCCGCCGGGGGCAAGGAGGTGCGCTGCGCCCGGCTGATGAATGCCTGGGGGCGGCGGCTCGACCATGTGATCGTCTCGGCTGAACCGCAGGAGATGGGCGCAAGGGCGCTGATCGATCCAGGTGTGCGCGCGGCGTTCCCGGAGGATTTCCCCGCGCTCAAGGGCCTGCCCACCCCCGGCCGCCTCGCGGGGTTGGCCGCAGCGCTCAGGGGCTATGACCTCATTTGCACCTACAACTGGGGCGGGCTCGATGTGGTGATGGCGCACCGGTTGTTCGCGCGAGCGATGCGCCTTGCGCCGTTAGTGCATCACGAGGACGGGTTCAACGAGGACGAAACTCAGGGCCTCGATCTCCGCCGCAACCTCTATCGCCGCATCGCGCTGGCGGGCGTAGCGAAGGTAATTGTGCCCTCGGAAGTGCTTGAGGCCATCGCGCTGGAGGCATGGCACCAGCCGCGCAGCCGGGTCGATCGGATCGCCAACGGCATCGACACCGCCGCATTTGCCGCGCCGCCGCAGCCCGACGCGCTGCCGCTTAACAAGCCTGCTGGCCAGTATTGGGTCGGCACGCTCGCGGGCCTGCGCGCGATCAAGCAATTGCCGCGTCTGGTCGAAGCCTTCGCAGGGCTGCCCGAGGACTGGCATCTGGTCATCTGCGGCGAAGGGCCGGAGCGCGCAGCGATCCTTGCAGCTGCGCAAAGCCTCGGGGTCGGCGCGCGCGTCCACTTGCCCGGCGCGGTGCGCGATCCGGCGCGTATCATCGGCCTGTTTGATATCTTCGCGCTGTCTTCGCAGTCCGAACAATTCCCGCTTTCGGTGGTTGAGGCGATGGCAGCGGGGCTGCCCGTGGCCGCGCCCGCCGTCGGCGATATTGCGGCAATGGTGGCCAAGCCGAACCGCGCGCTTGTTACCCCGCCCAGCGATCCGCAAGCGTTGGGCGCGGCGCTGGCTCAGCTGGCGGCGGACGCGCCCTTGCGCGCGCGGATCGGCGCGGCCAATCAGGCGCGGGCGCGCAGCCACTATGACTTCGCCGCCATGCTGGCACGCTACCACGCGGTCTATTCCGAGGCGATGGCGCGCGATTTCTGAGCGTCTGCAGGCCCGCCGGCGCTTCATCCCCGGTTCAATGCGCCCGCCCCATGCCCGCCCCATGCCCGGCTCCAAGTCAGGCCCCGCGCGGCTGCCATTGCGTGCGGGCCATCACCTGCCTAAAGAGCGCCCACGCTTATGCCGCACTGCGGCGGATTGACAGACACGAGGATCCCGAGGACGCCCATGGCGCGCATTCCCACCAAGACCCCCTCAGCCCCGCCGGCTTCGGCCGAGGATGACGTGCTGATCCGCGAGATTGACGAGGCGGTGCGCGAAGATGCGCTGCTTGAATTCCTGTGCAACCACGGGGTCAAGCTGCTCGCCGTGATCGTGCTCGGGATTGCGGCGCTAGGCGGGTATCTGGTGTGGGATCATTACCGCGAGCAGGATCTCGAAACCCAGTCGGAAACGCTGATCTCCGCGCTCGACTATGCCGACCAGAGCGATTTCAAGACCGCTGCCGAAAAAGTCGCGCCCTTGATCGGCGATGGGTCATCGGCCGGCGCGCGCGCGGCGGCCCGGTTTGTGCAGGCAGGCGCAGCGCTTGAAGCTGGCGATGTTGCAAAGGCGACCACTTTGTACAAGGCAATCATCGCCGCTGGCGATACACCGCCGGTGCTGCGTGATTTGGCCCGGGTGCGCGAAGTCTCGATCAATTTCGACCGGATGAAGCCTGGCGATGTCATTGCGCAGCTCGGCCCGCTCGCGAAGCCCGGCAGCACCTTCTTCGGTAGCGCCGCAGAGCTGGTGGCGATGGCGCAGCTCGAAGCCGGCAACCGCGCTGCGGCGGGCCAGCTGTTCGCTGCGATCGCCAAGGACGAGGACCAGCCCGAAACACTGCGTTCACGCGCGCGTCAGATGGCAGGCCTGATGGGGGTCGATGCGGTGGTCGACGTCGCCAAACTGCTCAAGGACGAAGGGGTCACCGGGCCCGAGGATAATGGCGGCAACGCTGCTGCAGCCGAATGAAGCCCAACCGAATAAGGCCCAACCGAATATGGGGCGCCGAGTGAGGCACACAATTTGAAACGGACAGGTATGACACGAGCAAAATTCGCGCGCGCCGCAGTGTTGGCGGGTATGTTGGCGGCCGGGCTGACCGGCTGCAAGGGCGGGCTGTTCGGCGGCGGCGGCGAGGAAACTACGCCGACCGTAGGCAATCGCATGCCGATCCTTTCGCGGATCGAGAGCGGGGCCGAGGTCGATCCAACGCTCGCCGGGATCAGTGTTGTTTTGCCTCCGCAGCGCGCCAACCCCGAATGGGGGCAGGCCGGCGCAACCGCCAGCAAGTCCTACGGGCACCTCGCGCTGGCCGAGACCCCGGCCAAGGTGTGGACCGCACAGATTGCCGGATCGTCCAACCGGGTGCGGCTGGCCGCTTCGCCGGTGGTGGGCGGCAACAAACTGTTCGCCGAGGGTACCGACGGGGTGATCAAGGCCTTCGACAAGGCAACTGGCGCGCCGATCTGGAGCATCCAGAACGACGAAACCATGACCAAGGACATGCGCCCCTCGGCTTTCGGCGGCGGGGTCAGCTACGAAGCGGGCAAGCTTTACGCCACCAACGGCGTGGGCGAGGTCAGGGCGATCAATGCCGAAACCGGTGAAGTGCTGTGGAAGGTCAAACCCGCTGGCCCCTTGCGCGGTTCGCCCACCATCGCCTTCGGTCAGCTGTTCGTGATGACGCAGGACAACCAGATCATCTCGCTCAACATCAATGATGGTTCGCTGGTATGGGACGAATCCGGCTCCAACACGCAGTCCGGGGTGTTCGGGGTGGCAGCGCCTTCGGCCGGGCAAGGCACAGTGATCGCGGGTTATTCGAGCGGCGAATTGTCGGCCTATCGTTATGAAAATGGCCGCACGCTGTGGTCGGACGCGCTGGCGCGCACCAACATCTCTACCACGGTCGGCAGCATCACCGATATCGACGCCGATCCGATCATCGATTCGGGCCGGGTCTATGCGCTCGGGCAGGGCGGGCGGATGGCGGCCTATGAACTGGTCACTGGCCAGCGCATCTGGGAATTGAACCTCGCTGGGATCTCCACCCCGGCGATTGCGGGCGAGTGGATCTTCACTCTGACCGACGATGCGCGGCTGCTCGCGATTGCCCGGTCAACCGGCCGAGTGCGCTGGATCACGCAGCTTCAACGGTACAAGGACGAGGAAGACAAGAAGGGCCCGATCTTCTGGACCGGCCCGGTGCTGGCGGGCGGTCAGCTGTGGGTGGCAAGCTCGCGCGGCGAGATGTGGAAGGTCAGCGCGGGCGAAGGTTCGGCGGCGCTCTTTGCCGATATCGGCCAGCCGGTCAGCCTGCCGCCGATCGTGGCCGATGGGTATCTTTACCTGTTGGACGATAGCGGCACGCTCCACGCCTGGAGGTAGTCTCCAACAGGGGGTTTTTGCCAGACCCCCGCTAGACCCCGGTTAGACCCCCTCCAGCCTGTTTCAGGCCTGTGTTTTTGCGGGTTTGGGCGGAGGTTTTGCCAAGGCGTTAACCCTTCTGCTGTAGGCCAGCGTGGTTATGATTGGCCCGCGCCCGCTCCGCCCAACCGCGCGCCCCGCGCCGCTCCATAGTGCTCGCCCGAGCCTTCCCCCGAGCGACGTGTCGACCGGGGTTGGATTTGCGGGCCTGGCGGGGCTGTTTGTATGGATAGCGGTGTGCCGATCCTACCCAGAGATCGCCGGGATGCTGGGGCTGGGCGGCGGGCTCTCAGGCGCGCGGGGCGTGCTCTCGGGCCCTTACGCCGCGCTCGCCGGGATGCTGTTCACCGCTTTGCCGATGGCTTTGTGGTCGGTGCTGATCGATAAGGTGCATCTGCGCCCCTCGACCGGGATCGACTGGAATATCGCTCGCCCGCTGGCCGAAGCGCTGCCGATATCGGTGGTTAAATTGTGCGGATTATGGGCCACCTGGGCGCTGCTGGCAGCGTTCTACGGCTTGGCCCGGTGGTACTGGAGCGGCAGCTACCTGTTTGCGATGGAGGTGCTGACCTTCGCGGCACTTCCGCTGGTAACTCTCTCGGTTCCTTATGTAATCTGGCTCGACCGTTATCTGGAGGAGCCGCGCGACGGGACCTTTCAGTTCGGCGCTTTCGTGCTTGGGATGGGCGTGATCGGGCGCGAGAACTGGGCCGGCGCACAGATCGCCAAACACTGGCGGGCGTGGGCGATCAAAGGCTTTTTCGGAGCGTTCATGATCTCGATCCTGCCGCCTGGGTTCGCCCAAGTGGTCACCGCCGACCCGGAGCAACTCGTTGGCAGACCTGTCGAATTTGTGATGCTGCTGGTGACGCTGCTGTTCGTGATCGACGTGCAGATCGGCGCTGTGGGATACCTTTTGACGCTGCGCCCGCTCGATTCGCATATCCGTTCGGGCAACCCGTTTCTGGCCGGTTGGCTGGCGGCGCTGCTGTGCTATCCGCCGTTCGTGTGGGGCATTATCGGGCCCGGTAATCAGGTGCTCAGCTACGAGAACGGCACGCCGGGCTGGACGCACTGGTTTGCAGCCAGCCCGCTGCTGCTTTGGGCGTGGGGCGGAGTTTTGATCTTTCTTACAGGTATTTACGCTTGGGCGACAGTGGTGTTCGGCATCCGCTTTTCGAACCTCACCCACCGCGGCGTGCTGACCCACGGGCCATACCGCTTCACCCGCCACCCCGCCTATCTGTCGAAGAACCTGTTCTGGTGGGCGTCGGTGTTGCCCTTCCTCGTCACCACAGAAACGCTGGTAGACGCAGTGCGCAACAGCTTTTTCCTGTTGGTTGTCAACGGCATCTATTACTGGCGCGCGCGCACCGAGGAAGCGCACCTGCTCGCCGAAGACCCCAAATACCGCGAATATCACGCCTGGATGGAAGAACGCGGAATCATCACTGCCCCGCTCGCCCGGCTGAAACGCCGCCTCACCGGGGGCGGGCGCAGCGCACCGGACAGCAGCGCGCAGCCCTTCCCGGCGGAATAGCGCCTCACATCACCGGCGCGCCGTCGTCGGTGTGGAACTTGAGTGCCTCGATCACGGTGAAATCCAGCCCCGCAATGCCCGCGCCGAACGCCGCCATATGCGGTGTCGCGAAATGCGCGGAGAGCGCGGCCTCGTCCTGCCATTTCTCGACGATGTGGAGCACGTTGGGGTCGAGCAAGTCCTGCGTGAAGGCATAGGCGATGCAGCCGCTTTCCGCGTTCGAGGCGGCGACCATGTCAGCAATCACCGCCCGCGCCGCCTCCATCGCCGCTTCGCTCACTTTTGCCTTAGCCAATACGATCAGCATGCTTCTCTCCTCTTGTGGTTTGCGCCGTTCAGCGCGGGGTGCCGAACAGTGTAAACGACGCCCACAGCGCCGGGTCGGGGAATTTCTTGCGCGTTTCCAGCATCGCCAGCCGCAACGCCTCGGCAGGCACGTTGTCCATCGCGGCCAGCTGAAAGTGGTCCATCAGATACAGCGTCGCCTCGTCGCTCACGCTCCACAGGCTCATCACCACGCGCGGCGCGCCGGCTTTCTGGAACGCGCGGGCAAGGCCGATCACCCCGCCATCGTGGTTGAACCCCAGCCCGGTCTGGCAGGCGCTCAGCACCACCAGATTGGCGCGGAGGTCCATCTGCTGCACCTCGCCCGCGGTGAGGAACGCCTGTTCGGGGGTGGGCCCGGCCAGCATCAGGAAGCCGCCTGACAGCGGCGCGCGCGGATCGGAGGCGCCATGCGCTGCGAAGTAGAGCATCTGGGCCGAACCCATCCGGCCGACCACCACAGTCTTGGTCGCAGCTTCGCCGATCAAGGGTGTGGCCGCGACCCGCCCAGCCAGCAGCAGCGCCTCGTCCGCTGCGCCCTGCAAGCGCGGAACCTTCCATTCGGGCGTGCGGGGAACCAGCGGATCACCCACCAGCAGCATGCCGCGAAATTCGTTGCGCCCCTCCCACGGCCGGATCATCTGGTCGAGATCGAACAGCCCGGCGGACACCGTCACGCTCATCCGGTCGATCAGCAGGTCCTTGCCGGTCAGGGGAAAGGCGGCAAACGGGTTGGTGGCGATCACGCCGCCTGCAACCACCACCAGATGCCGCACACCGATCAGCGCGGTGCGGATCGTCGGCGGCAGCAGAATATCGTTGATGGGGGTATTGCGGTTCGCAACGCTGGCTGAGACTGCCGGAGCAGCGGCAGCGGCGGTGACTGCTGCGGGCGCCGGTCCGGTCCATACCGGGGCGCGGCTGCGGGCGATGCCGTCCACATTGAGATCGATGCGATAAAAGTTCGCCGCCATCCGCAATTCTGCGGGCGCGATGGCCGCCACGTGATAGGCGAGGAGGCCCTGTTGGCCGATCAGGTAGATCGCCAGCCGGTCGCCGCGATGAGCATAGAACAAGACGGCGGTGCCGCCGGGATAACCGGGGCTGGCGTCATCGCGCGAGGTAACGAGGTAGCGGACGATGTCCGACGCCTTCGGCTGTGCCATTTTGGGCGCGCTGATCCCGCGCTTGGAATACAGATCGGCAAGATCGCGAACGTGGTTGGCCGCATCCTCGGCAAAGCGGAGTTCCAGCGCGGCGGCGGCGGTATCGGCGTCGGCGGTGTCGGCAGGCGGCGCGCTAGCCCATGACGGCGCGCCGATCAGCAGCGCAAACAGCATCAGCGCCAGCCGGATCATTGCATTGTCCCCCTCAGAAAGACTGTTCGTATACCCGGCTTATGTCCCCATTCCACTCGCCATTATAGGCATCGAGCAGGCGCTGGGCCGGAACCTTGCCGCTGGCGACGATCTCGTCGAGCGTGTCGAGGTAGCCGGTTTCGTTGTCTCCCGCTGCGTTCAAACGCGCGCGCGCCGCCAGCCCGCCATGCGCGATCTTGAGCGCCTCGCGCCCGATATCGCGCAGGGTGCCGCCGCCGGGGACAGGGGCATCGAGCGCCAGCCGGGGCGCGGCATTGCGCAGCGCCTCGCGCTCGTCCATCGTCCAGTCCTTGACCAGATCCCACGCGGCATCAAGCGCGCCCTGGTCGTACAGCAGCCCGACCCAGAACGCTGGCAGCGCGCAAATCCGGCTCCACGGCCCGCCATCGGCGCCGCGCATTTCGAGGAAGCTTTTGAGGCGCACTTCGGGAAAGGCGGTCGAGAGGTGATCCCACCAATCGCTCTGGCGCGGCAACTCGCCAGGCAGGGCGGAGAGTTTTCCAGCAAGGAAGTCGCGGAAAGAAAGCCCTGCCGCGTCGATATACTTGCCATCGCGGAACACGAAATACATTGGTACATCAAGCATATACCGCGCCCAACGTTCATAGCTGAAGCCATCCTCGAACACGAACGGCAGCATCCCTGTGCGCTGCGGATCGGTGTCCGACCAGATGTGCGAGCGGTAGGACAGGAACCCGTTGGGCTTGCCTTCGGTAAACGGCGAATTGGCAAACAGCGCGGTCGCCAGCGGTTGCAGCGCGAGGCCGACGCGAAACTTCTGCACCATGTCCGCCTCAGACTGGTAATCGAGATTGACCTGAATGGTGCAGGTCCGCAGCATCATGTCGAGGCCCATGGTGCCCACCCGCGGCATGTGACGCAGCATGATGTCATAGCGGCCCTTGGGCATGATCGGCAGTTCTTCGCGGGTCTTGTCAGGCCACATCCCAAGGCCAAGATAACCGACCCCGCACTTCTCGCCGACCTCCTTGACTTGGGCCAAATGTCGCCCGGTCTCAGCGCAGGTCTGGTGCAGGTTTTCGAGCGGCGCGCCCGATAGTTCGAGCTGGCCGGCCGGTTCAAGGCTGACCGCGCCGTCTGTGCCTTTGAGCGCGATAACGTTTCTGGTTCCATTCGGGCCGACTTCTTCGACCGGCTCCCAGCCGAATTGCTCAAGGCCTTTGAGCAGGTCGCGGATGCCGCAGGGCTCGTCATAGGACGGCGCACGGTGATCGGCGTGCTTGTAGACCAGCTTTTCGTGTTCGGTGCCGATGCGCCAGTCGGCCGGGGGCTTTTCGCCGTTGATCATCGGGGCGACAAGCTGGTCGAATCCTTCGATAATCGGGTCATTTGCCGTGCTGGTTTCGCGTGTGCTCATGGGGGGCCCTCTCGTGCCGGTTGCCTTAGAAAACCCACTTGCTGGTGGGAAGCGCAAAACGTGTTTGTGCCAGCAAAGCCGGGCTACCAGTCGCCTGCGGTGGCCATCCACGTTGCCAGCGCGGCGATAGCGGCGGTTTCACCGCGCAGGATACGCGGGCCCAGTGTGATCGCGCGCGCTGCGGGATGGGCGCGGATCGCGGCGCGCTCTGCGTCGTCGAACCCGCCTTCCGGGCCGCTGAGGATTGCGGCTGGGCCGGAATGCGCGGCGAACGTGGCTGCCGCCTGTTCGCCGCCATTTTCGTCAGCAAAGAACAGCGTGCGGGTTTCAGGCCATACGGAGAGCAAAGCGTCGAGCTTTACCGGCTCGGCCAGTTCCGGCAGCGCGGTGCGGGCGCATTGTTCGGCGGCCTCGGTGGTGATCGCCCGCGCGCGCTCGAGGTTGAGCTTGTCGGCGACGCAGCGGCGGGTGACGAGCGGTTGGATGCGCGCGGCTCCCAGTTCGGTGGCCTTTTCAAGGATCAGGTCGAACTTGTCCTTCTTGAGCAGCGCCGGCACTAGCCACAGATCGGGAACCGCTTCGCGGGGGCGCAGCTGTTCGGTCACCGCCACCTCGATCCGGTGCTTGCCGACCTGCCCCACCCGCGCGGCCCATTCGCCGGTCATGTCGTCGCACAGGATCACGATGTCGCCCTCGCGCACCCGCATCACCTTGCCCAGATAATGCGCCTGCGGCCCTTCGAGCGCGAACATGCGGCCCATACCGAGCCGATCGGGCACAAACAGGCGTGGAGCGCTTTTCGGGGGCCAAGCGGGGGTTGCGGGCATGGCTTTGCACTAGGCGCTGCGAACGCTAGGAGGCAAGAGATGAGCGAGACTATCGTCCCTGACAGCGAGCATCGGAGTTTGGTGGCCCGCCTGCCGCAGTTGCCGCGCGACCTTGCGCTGCTCGCGCGGTTTGACCGGCCGATTGGCTGGTGGCTGTTGTTTTGGCCCTGCGTGTTCGGGGTGTGGCTGGCAGGCGCCAATGCGGAGGCCGGAATACTGGGAGGCGCGCAGCTTGCGCTGCTCGGCTGGCTGCTGCTCGGCAGCATCGCGATGCGCGGGGCGGGGTGCGTTTACAATGATATCGTCGATGCCGATCTCGACGCCAAGGTTGCGCGCACCGCTGCACGGCCGTTGGCGAGCGGGCGGGTGACCAAGCGAACGGCGTGGCTGTGGCTGCTGACGCTGTGCCTCGTCGGCCTTGCGGTGTTGCTGCAACTGCGGTGGCAGGCGCAGCTGGTCGCTCTCGGCAGTCTGGCGCTGGCCGCCGCCTATCCGTTCATGAAGCGCATCACGTGGTGGCCGCAGGCGTGGCTCGGGATGGTGTTCAATTGGGGGCTGCTGGTCGGATGGACTGAGCTGCGGTTGGACAACTGGGATGCGCTGGCGGCTCTCTATGCCGGGTGCATCGCTTGGGTGATTGGCTACGATACGATCTATGCCCTGCAAGACCGCGAGGATGACGCGTTGGTCGGCATCCGGTCTTCGGCGCTGGCAATGGGCGCGCGGGTGCAGGCGGGGATTGCGGGGTTCTTTGCGCTCGCGCTGGGGCTGTGGGGGCTGGGGTTCTGGCTCTACCGCCCCGATTGGCTGGCGCTGCTGGCGCTGCTGCCGGTGGCGGGGCATCTTGCGTGGCAAGTGGCAACGCTCGATGCGGACGATCCTGCCAACCCGCTCGCCCGGTTCCGCTCCAATCGCTGGACCGGCGCGCTGATGGCGGCGGCGTGCTTTGTGGTCGGGAACGCTTGATGTGCAATCTCTACCGCATGACCAAATCCGTTAGCGAGGTCGCTGCGTGGTTCGATGCGGTGGACGCGGCCGAAGGCGCGAATTTCGGCGAAGAGGTCTTTCCCGGCTATCCTGGTCTGGTTGTGGCCGAAGGGCAGGTGCGCACGATGACCTGGGGCTTTCCGCTGGTGCTCAAAGGCAAGCAAGGCCAGCCGCTTAAACCCAAGCCGGTCAACAATGCGCGCACCGACAAGCTGGAGACCTTCTTCTGGCGCGATGCGTTTGCGCAGCATCGCTGTCTGATCCCGCTCACCGCTTGGGCCGAGGCGGAGGGGGCCAAGGGCCAAATGACCCGCTCGTGGTTATCATTGGGGGAGACGTCGTTGCCCGATGCCCTGCTGTTCGCGGTTGCCGGGGTTTGGCGGCAAAGCGAGGAATGGGGCGCGGCTTACGCGATGGTGATGACCGACAGCGCCGGTACGGCGGCGGCGGACGTGCACACCCGGATGCCGGTGCTGCTGGCACCTGATGATCACGCGCGCTGGCTGACGGCCCCTCCGGACGAGGCACTAGCGCTGTGCCAGCCGTGGGCAGGGCCGCTAGCGATTGATCGTACTAGCAAGGCTTGGGCGAAAGGTGGGTCGAAGGGTGCAGCCAAGAGTGTGGGCAGCCAGCCGGATCTGATTTAGCCGTAGCTCACCAGCTCGAACTCGATCCCGTCCCAATCGAAGAAATAGAACCGCTTGCCCGGGTCATAATCGCCATGGTTGAACGGTTCGAGCCCCGCCGCGCGCACCGCCGCTTCGGCGGCACCGAGATCGGTGACCACGATCCCGACATGGTTCAACGGCGCTCCCTTGGCAAAGCGGCCCACGGCTGCGCCCTTGGTGTAGAGCGCGATGTAATCCTCAGTCCCGCCGACATGGATCGTCTCACCGCCCATTTGCGACGGGCCGCGCCAGCGGACCTGCCAGCCGAGCAATTGCTCCAGCAGCGCGGCGCTGCGTTCGATATCGCTGACGGTGAGGTTGATGTGTTCAAGATAGGTGGTTCGCATCGGTTGAGTCCTTTCGTGACAATGGATCGAACAGCGCCCGCGTGGGGATGGGTGTGGGGGCGCGAATCGATCACCTTGTTGCTTGTGCAATCTCAACCTAAGTTGAGGTCAAGATATTTCAGGAGCACCCATGATGCCGCGCCTCAAGCCCACCGACCTCGTCTCGATCGGCGCAATCGCGCGCCGCACCGGCCTGTCGGTCTCGGCGATCCGGTTCTACGAGGAGCAGCGGCTGATCGCGCCGGTGCGCTCGGGCGGCAACCAGCGGCGGTTCCTGCGATCGGACATAAGGCGGCTGAGCTTTATCCTGATCGCTCAGCGGCTGGGGTTGACGCTCGGCGAGATCGCGGCGGAACTGGACAAGCTGCCTCAAGGCCGCACTCCGACTGCGGGCGACTGGCAGGCGATCAGCCAAGCGATCCGCGCCCGGCTCGATCAGCGCATCGCCGAGCTCACCCGCACCCGCGACCGGATTGATGGGTGCATCGGTTGCGGGTGCCTGAGCCTTGAACATTGCGCGATCTGGAATCCCGACGATCGGCTTGCGGCGGAAGGGCCCGGGGCGCGCAAGCTGCTTTAGGCCTCTGGCCCCAGCGCCGGGTCAAGATCGCGGGGACGGGCGAAGTGTACGAGCTTGGCACAGTAGCGCTTGAGCTCGCTCCAGTGCGTGATTTCGCATTCGAGCACGGCGTAGGCAGCAGTCGGGAACTTGATCACCGCCTCGCGGAACAGTTCGTTCTCCTTGCCCGGCGCGACCAGTTCGAGCAGCACGTCCTGCAACCCCGGATTGTGACCGGAAATGAGGATCGCTTTAGCCTCCTCGGCGGCGGTCCCGGCGTGGGCCTCGATCGTCTCGACGATGGAATCGAAGCTGGCGAGGTAAAGCCGCTGGTCATAGATCGGGGTGACTTCTGGCAGCGCGCCCTCCAGTGTCAGTTTCACCCGCACCGCCGGGCTGGCGATCAGCGCGTCCCACGTGATCCCATGGTTGCGCATATGCGCGCCAATCAGCGCCGCCCCCTTGCGCCCGCGGGCATTGAGCCCGCGGTCGAAATCGCGCTGGCTGGTATCGTCCCAATCGGACTTGGCATGGCGCAGGAGACCAAGGATCTTCATGGCAGCAAGGCTCCTTGCGCGGGCACGGAATGGCCGCTCCCAACACCAGCGGCGCAGCGTTGTAAAGCCTGATCGAGCGTGACCCGCAGCACCGGAGTGCCGTCCGGAAAGGCCGAAAGCAGCCGTGAGGGAAAGGCAGGCGAGAGCACGATGAAATGGCCCGCATCATCCTTGCTGCGGATCAGCCGCCCGAATGCCTGCGCCAGCTTGGCGCGGATGATGCGGTCGTCATACTGGCTCCCGCCGCCGCCATCCTTGTTGGCCGCCGCGCGCCGCGCCTTGTGGAGGATATCGGGCCGCGGCCACGGCACTTGCTCCAGCACCACGCAGCGCAGCGAATGCCCCGGCACATCGACCCCGTCGCGCAGCGCATCGGTGCCGAGCAGGCTGGCGCGCGGGTCATCGCGGAAGATGTCGACCAGCGTGCCGGTGTCGATTGGATCGACATGCTGGGCATAGACTGGCAGGCCTGCGCGGGCGAGCCGGTCGGCGATCCGGCCATAGACTGCGCGCAGACGGCGGATCGCGGTGAACAGGCCGAGCACTCCGCCGCCGCTCGCCTCGATGATCCGGGCATAGGCCCCGGCGAGCGCGGGCAGATCGCCCTTCTTGATATCGGTGACGATCAGCACCTCGGCGCGCGATGCGTAGTCGAACGGACTGGTTGCGGCTGAAAGCAGCGGCGCGGTGTCGATATGCGCCGCGCCTGACCGGGCGACGGCGCTCGCCCATTGTGCTTGCGCCGGGTCGCCCTCGGTCGTCCGGTCGGTCAGGGTCGCGCTGGTCAGCAGCACACCGTGCGCGGGTTCGAGCACTACGCGCGCAAACGGCTTCATCGGGTCGAGCCAGCGGCGGTGGATCGCGACATCGAACTCGCGCGCATCGGAGCGGCCGACCGCCAGCCAGTCGACGAATTCGGGATCAGCCGGGCCGCCTAGCCGGTCAAGCAGCGCCTCCCAAGCCGAGATCAGATCGATCCGCCATGCCAATGCAAAGCGCGCGCCTTCGATCCGCGCGCGGCCTTGGGCGTCGAGCCAGTCAGGCGGATCAGCGAGGATTGCCTCCAATCGCCCGCCCAGCCGGATCAGTGGCACGCGGATTGCCGCGAGCCCTTCGGCAGCGGCACTGGCGGCCTCGATCACTTCGCCGGGCAGCCCGGCCGCCTCGGTCTCGATGCCGTAGCCTGCTTCCTGCCCGCCGCTTTCATCGCGGGCATAGGTGGCGGTGCGCACGGCAGCGAGCAGGGCTTCGACGGGGCCGAAGGGGCTGTTTTCGGCAAGCCGCTGGAGCCAGCCTTCGGATGGGAGCAAATGCCCGGCCTTACACGCCGCGGCGATGGCCTCCGCGCCCGCCTCGTCGTAGCTGGCAATATCTGCCAGCCGCGCCGCCAGACCGCGACGGCGCCCCCGTGCCTCGCGTTCGGGTCCGATGATCCAGCGGCGCAGCTCGATCGTCTCCTGCCCGGAGAGCGTCGCGGCGAAGGTCGAATCCGCGGCATCGAACACGTGGTGGCCTTCGTCGAAGATCAGCCTTGTAGGGCGTTGGTTCGGGTCGCGCGCGCGCGCCGCGTTGACCATCACCAGCGCGTGATTGGCGATCACCAGATCGGCCTGCGCGCTGTCTCGCGCGGCGCGTTCGATGAAGCATTTGCGGTAATGCGGGCACCCGGCATAGATGCATTCGCCGCGCTGGTCGGTGAGCGCGGCGATCCCGCGCTTGCGGAACAGCGTCCCGAGCCAGCCGGGCAAGTCACCGCCGACCATGTCGCCGTCACGGGTATAGGCCCCCCAGCGCGCCACCAACTGCGCCAGGATCGCCGCGCGGCCCGCGAAGCCCCCTTGCAGCGCATCCTCGAGGTTAAGCAGGCACAGGTAATTCTCGCGCCCCTTGCGCACCACCACCGGCGGGGAGCCATCGGCGCGGCGCGCGGGCCAGGCCCGCCTGCTTTCGGCGCGCAGCTGGCGTTGAAGGTTCTTGGTGAAGGTCGAGACCCAGACAGTGCCGCCCGATTGCTCCGCCCACAGCGAGGCCGGCGCAAGGTAGCCCAGCGTCTTGCCAATCCCGGTGCCAGCCTGCGCCAGCGCCAGATGCGGGCGGCCGGGCGCGGAGCGGGGTGCGAAGATCCGCGCAGCATCCTGCGCATACGCGCGCTGGCCTTCGCGCTGCTCGGCGCCTTCACCGGTCAGGCGCGCGAGTTGCGCCTGCACCGCATCGGGCGCGAGTTCGATGGGCCGGGGGGGAGGGCGATCGCCCGCTTCGTCCCATTCGGGCAGGCTGGCGAACAGCCAGCGTTCGGCGCGTTCGGGCTTCTTTATGTGCGACTTCAAGACCTGCGCCCACGGCCAGCGCAGCCGTTCGAGGCTCTGTAACGCGCTCCACGCGCCCTCGCGCTCGAACCATTCAGGGCCGCCGCAAGCCGCGATCAGCGCGCCTGCGGCCGCCTGCAGGAAGGCGGGGACCGCGGCATCGCCCGCAGGCTCGGTCAGGCCCAGCGCTTCGGCCAGCCCGCGCGGGGTTGGCACGCAGAACCGCGCGGGATGGATGAAGGCGAACGCCTCAAGCAGGTCGAGGCCCGAGAGATCGGGATAGCCCAGCCGGCTCGCCACTAGCGGGGCATTGATCAGTAGCACCGGGGTGTCGGCGGCTGCCATGATCGCATCGCCCTTGGAGACGGCGTTGGTGCTTCCATCTGCCGCGCGCAGCCAGTGCCCGCCGTGGCTGGCGTGGAGCGCGGGGAGGGGCAGGGGATGGGGCGGTGCGTAAGGGGCGGTCACGCGTCCCACGATGCGCGCGGGGCGCGGACTTGTAAACGTATGCTTGCAAGCCGGTCCGCCATGCCCAATAGCCGCCCCAACATGACGATCACGCAAGACGCCCACATCGCTGCAGCCCACAATTCCAAGGCGTGGCCGTTTCAGGAGGCGCAGCGGCTTGCCAAGCGGTTGCCGCAGGGCAAGCCGGGCGGCGTGCTGTTCGAGACCGGGTACGGCCCCTCGGGCCTGCCGCATATCGGTACCTTTCAGGAAGTGCTGCGCACCACGCTGGTGCGCCGCGCCTATGAAGCGCTGACCGGCGGCGCGGCGACGCGCCTGGTGGCGTTTTCGGACGATATGGACGGCCTGCGCAAGGTGCCCGACAATGTGCCGAACCGCGATATGCTGGCAAAGCATATGGGCAAGCCGCTGAGCCGCATTCCCAACCCGTTCGGCACCGAACACGAAAGCTTCGCCGCGCACAACAACGCCTGCCTGCGCGAATTTCTCGACCAGTTCGGGTTCGCGTATGAATTCGTCAGCTCCTCCGATTGCTACAAAGGTGGCCAGTTCGATGCGGCGCTGACGGGCGTGCTCGCCAATTTCGGCGCGATCCTCGATATTATGCTGCCGACGCTGGGCGAGGAGCGCCGCCGGACCTATTCGCCGGTCATGCCGATTTCGCCCACCACCGGCGCAGTGCTGCAGGTGCCGATCAAAGTCGTGGACGCGGGCGCCGGGATCATCCGTTTCACCGACGAGGACGGCGCGGTCGTCGAACAATCCGCGTTCGGCGGCATGGCCAAGTGCCAGTGGAAGGTCGATTGGGCGATGCGCTGGGTTGCACTCGGCGTCGATTACGAGATGTATGGCAAGGACTTGACCGACTCTGGCATCCAGTCAGGCAAGATCGCGCGCGTGCTTGGCGGCACCAAGCCCGAAGGGCTGATCTACGAGCTGTTCTTGGATTCCAAGGGCGAGAAGATCTCCAAGTCGAAGGGCAATGGCCTCTCGATCGACGAATGGCTGCAATATGGCAGTGAAGAAAGCCTTGGGTATTACATCTTCGCCAATCCCAAGAGCGCCAAGCAGCTCCACGCAGGCGTGATCCCCAAGGCGATCGACGATTACTGGCAGTTCCGCGCCGCTCTACCGGGGCAGGATACCGACAAGCAACTGGGCAATCCGGTGTGGCACCTGCTGCGCGCCAACCAGCCGCATGCGGGCGCCGAGTCTCCGGGTGCGGGCGATAGCCTGCCGGTGCCGTTCAGCCTGTTGCTCAATCTGGTGGGCGTGCTCGGCGCGGGCGCGACGCGCGAGGCGGTGTGGTCCTACCTTGGCAATTATGTTGCCGATGCCGATCCAGCGGCGCACCCTGCGCTCGATGGGCTGGTGGGCAAGGCGCTCGCCTACAACCGCGATTTTGTGGCCCCGACGCTGGCCAAGCGCGCACCCGTAGGCGGCGAGGTGGCGGCTTTGCGGGCGCTCGATGCGATGCTCGCTGCCGCTGATCCCGCCATCAGCGCCGAAGACCTCCAGACCCTCGTCTATGAAATCGGCAAGCAGCCCGAATTCGGGTTCGAAAACCTGCGCGATTGGTTCAAGGCGCTCTACGAAACCTTGTTGGGCAGCGAACAGGGCCCGCGCATGGGCAGCTTCATCGTGCTCTACGGCATCGCCCCCACCCGCGCTCTGATTGCCGAGGCGCTGGAGAAGGCCTAGACCGATCCCATGACCCGCGAGACCGATCCGCACAAGCTTGCTCATGACCTACTTGGTCGCGACTTCGACGAGCTGGGGTCGGATGAACAGCGCGTGCTGCGGCGGGTGGCCTCGGGATCATTCACTGGCCGCGATGCTGATGAGCTGGCGCAAGGCCGCGAAGGCCAGGGCGATCGGCTGTCCGACAGGGTGGCTGCCGTTGGCGGGAGCTGGGGCTTCATCATGGCCTTTGGCGCGGTGCTGGTGGTGTGGGCGCTGCTCAATACCGGCGCGCTCGAAATGCTGGGGCTGGCACCCTTCGATGCCTATCCCTTCATCTTCCTCAACCTGCTGTTGTCGATGCTGGCAGCGGTGCAAGCGCCGGTGATCCTGATGAGCCAGAACCGTCAGGCGATGAAGGACCGCATCGCCGCGCGGCACGATTACGAGGTGAACCTGCGCACCCAGCTCGAAATCCTGCGGCTGGCGCACCGGGTCGAGAAGCTGGCTGACGAGTTTCGCGCGCATGTGCGCAAAGCTGATCCGCTCCCGCCCGCAAGTTGAGCGCACCTTCAGGCTCTGTCCTACCGCCACGCGCGGGTGCGATACCACTTGGTGATGATGTACTTCACGCCGCGAACAACCGGGGTTCCGGCGTGTAGCGTGCTCTCGTTGGGGCGACCGTCGGGCAGCGCGTTGTTCCAGATCATTAAGGCGCCTTGCCGCGGTTCGATCTGGAGGCCGAGCTGGGTAAACAGCGTCGCCCCGCCGGCCTCGATATCGTTGAGATAGGCCATTGCAGTCCAGCTACGCTGCCCGCCTCGCGCGTGTTCCTGCGGCCAGTAGCCTTCGGTTGTGTAGAACCAGTCATTGTGCGGCTTGAACTGCTGACCGGCCAGATAACGCTGACCCTGCACCGGCTCGCCAATCGCTGCTTCGACCCCGAGCAGCGCATCGATCCTTGCCGAAATGCCCGCCACAAACGGATCGCGTGGATCGAGATCGCCCGAATAGGAGGTGCGAAAGCCGCTCGCATAGTCGAGCTCGTGCAGCGCGGAAGGCCGCGCGACCGCATCGATCATAGTGCACAACCGCGCGCATTCATCGGCGCTGAGAAAATCGCCGATGGCGTACAGCGCGACCTTGTCGGTTTCGACCCGGTAGACAGTGGGATGGGCCGCCAGCCGGGCCTCCACTGCCGCGCCAAGACGGACCAGGGCTTGCCTGTCGGGGACGGGATCGGCCACGGGATCGGGCACGGGATCGGGCACGGGATCGGCCACAGGATCGGATCGCGTCATAGCTGGGTTGGTAGCAAGCGAGGCGTCATTCGCAAGAGGTGCAGCGCCATTGCGCCAAACTGCAGGGGTGGTAGGCTTGGCGCTAAGCGGATCTCGGGAGAAATGACATGAGCCTCAGCACCGACACGAAGTTTTCGGGCCTTGCGATGACGCTGCACTGGCTGGTAGCGGCCGCGGTGATTGGGACCTGGTTGATAACCATGGTCGCCGAAAGTGCCCCCACGAATGAAGCCCGCGGCGCAATCATGGGCAATCACTTTGCGCTGGGTGTGGTGATCTTTTCGCTCGTCGCGGTCCGGTTGATCTGGCGGCTGATGAACCCACCGCCTGCGCCAGCGGCGGGCCATGCCGGGTGGGAGCGGATTGCGGCCAAGACGGCGCATTACGCGATGTACACGCTGCTGCTGGTGATGCCGCTGGCCGGGTGGTTTGCCATGTCGAGCTTCGATTCGGCCATCAGCGTGTGGGGCCTGTTCGAAGTTCCCAAGCTGCCGGTCCCAGTGAACGAAGCGCTGGGCGAGCAGATCTTCGAAGTCCACGGCGCCGCCGGGATCACCCTGCTGGTGATTATCGCGGTGCATGTGCTGGCGACGCTCAAGCACACCTTTATCGACAAGGACGGCACAATCTTCAGAATGCTGCCGTTTGGCACCGCCAAAGGCTGATAGCCCGCAAAAAACCCCGCCGGATCGCTCCGGCGGGGCTCATTTTGGCCTGCAGTCGCCTTACCAGAAGAAGTTGTTGATCACGTCAACCACCTCGCCGGAGTAGATATCCACCAGCAGCACATCGTCGTAATATCGAACCCACTGATAGGGGCCGTAGACCGGGGGCAGGCGATAGCTCCACGGGTCATTGATGAAGAAGCGCGGCTGGAAGAACAGGCTGTCGAGATAGATGCCGATGTTAAGCCGGTTGTAGCGGTGCGAGCGGTACGGCGCGAAGTACTGGCCGGGGCGGAACAGGAATTGGTTGGCGCGCCTGTAATCGCCCCAGTTGTAGCTGCGGTTTGACCGCCAGCGGCTATCCCAGCGGCGGTAATCGCGCTGGTCCCAGCCCGGCCGTCCGTTCCAGTTCCAGCGCCAATCGTCGCGCCGCCAGTTGCTGCGATCACCGCGCGCCTGGTCTTGGCGGCCATCGCGCCAATTGTCCCGGCGCCCGTCGTTGCGATCACCGCGCCATTCATCACGGCGGCCCACGACCCCTTCAGCGCGGCGGTCGCCGCGATCCTCGACCCGGTCAGCCCGGCGATCGCCGCGATCCTCTAACCGGTCGGCGCGGATATCGCCGCGCCGTTCGATCTGGTCCGCGCGCCCATCGGTGCGGCGATCGACCCGGACAGCGGCGCCATCGCGGCCGCGCCGGTCGAGCTGGTCGGCGCGGACATCGCCGCGCTGCTCGATCCTGTTAGCGCGCTCTTCACTGCGGCGGTCGATCTGACCCGCGCGCTGTTCGCTGCGGCGGTCGATCTGGTCGGCCCGCTGCTCGCTGTTGCGGTCAATACGCACGGCGCGTTGATCGCCGCGGCGGTCGATCTGTTCATAGCGCTGTGCACTGCGGCGGTCGACTTGGTCAGCCCGTTGCTGCCCGCCGCGTTCGGTGCGACCGGCGCCCTGTTCGCTGCGACGCTGCGCACGCTCGGACTGCTGGGCTCGGGCTACAAGATCCGTGCCGAACCCGCGCGATGCGGGCACTGTCGGACGGAATTCAGCCTCGGGCTGCGGGGAAGGGCGGGCCGCAGCAACGCGCTGCTGCCGCGGCGCCGTTGCGCGATCTGGCTCCGGCGCGGCGACGCGTTCGCGGCGTGGCGCTTCGCGGCGTTCGCGCTGCGGGGCATCGAGCTGCGGTTCTGGCCGCTCGACCTGCACAGTGGCGGGCCCGCTGCGGTCCAAGGTCCGCATCTGCCGGCGCTCGGCCCGCTGCTCGGCCCGCTGCTCGGCCCGTGGTTCAGGGCGCGCCTCGGCCTCGGCGATGGTCGAATCCTGCGCGGCCGCAGGAGCGGCGGGAAGGGCAAAGGCGAGCGCAAGGGCCAGGGCCGCCAGCGATCCGCCCCGGGCATAAAGGGTGATCATTGTTTGTGCCTCCATTGTCGCCAGCCCACCACAAGCGGCGTGTTTAGATGTCACCGATTAATCTGCGCAGACTGTCGCAGGGATGAACCGGATCATCGATGTTAAGAAAAAGTGCGGTGGACATGAACGCTGCTCGCAGCGACTTGACGCGGGCGGCTGAGCGGCCAAAGCGTGACGCTATGTTCGAAGCGCTCGAAGACGTCCTCACCGATTGCCGCAACCGCCTGATCCGCGCCCCGCGCGACCGCAAATCGCCGATGCAAACGCCGGTGATCGTGACCGGGGATGTCGATGCGCGGGTCATGGTGCTGCGCGCATTTGATGCGGCAAGCTGGGCCTTGCGGCTGCACACCGACGCGCGCGCGCCCAAGGCGCAGGTTATCGCCGCAGACCCGCGCGTCGCGGTGCTGTTCTATGATAAAGGCGCCAAGGTCCAGATCCGCGCGCGCGGCAGCGGCGCGATCCTCACCGGCGGGGCCGAGGTCGAGGGTGCCTGGGCGGCGAGCACCAATTTCGCGCGGCGCTGCTATCTCGGCCAGGGGCCAGGCGCTTCTGCCGATGCGCCGACATCGGGCTTGCCACCCGAATTCGAGGGGGTGGAGCCTGACGACGCGCAGATTGTCCCCGCGCGTGCGAACTTCGCGCTGCTGCGGATCACGCTGACCGCGTTTGACTGGCTCTACCTTGCGCATACCGGGCATGTCCGGGCGCAGTTCGTGCGGGCCGAGGGTGCTTCGGAATGGACGGGGCGCTGGGTTTCGCCCTGACGGTTTAGCGCTAAGGCGCGATCAGGCGGCCGAGGCAGCGGCCGATGGGGCGGGGGCGGGTAGGAGCATAATCTCCTCGATCTCGCTCGCCGGGACAACATGGTCCGCCCCTTGCGAAACCGCTTGAACGAGCGCGCTCCGCGCGCGCTGGTCGAGCTCTTCACCGGTTTCGCCGAAGCGGTCGGCAGCCACGCCGAAGCTGGCGGTCAGCCGAGCGATGCCGCCGAGCTGCGGCAGCCGCAGCTGGGTCAGCGTGCGGCGCAGGCGATTGGCAATATGCACCGCGGCGCGCTCGTCGGCGCCGGGAATGACGATGGTAAAGCCATCGCCTTCGGCCAAAGACATGCTGTCGCCCCGGCGCAGGCCGGCGCGCATCACCGCCGCAACATGCTCGCGCACCTCGCCGCGGGTGTCGGCGTTCCAGATGGTGCGCATCATCGCAAGCTGATCGATCCGGCCATGCAGCACTGCGTGTGATCCCACCCGTAATGCGTCGCGGCGAGCGGCAAGATTAATCGCCTGCGCCAGTGCTTCGGGCTTCATCAGATCGCTCAAGGGGTTACTGCGCGGTTCCAGCCGCGGACCCGGCCGCCGGTTGGTACGGTTGTTTCCGACCCACATCCCCACAGCGCCAAAGCCAGCGCACAGCAGCGCAGCCAGCTCCAGCGGCACATCAATCCCGGTGATCACGCCCCTCAAATCCCTTTGCGACCCTGTTATCACTAGGGAGATTGCCGTAGCTCTGGTTAAGGCGGTGTAAAGGAGGTGAGGTAAAGCGAGTTTTGCCTAATGCCTCAGCGCGTAAGCTTCTTGTACGCCAACCGCGTCGGCCGATCTGCCGCATCTCCTAAGCGGCGGCGTTTATCTTGCTCGTAGGCTTCGAAATTGCCTTCGAACCATTCGACATGGCTGTCGCCCTCGAACGCAAGGATGTGGGTGGCGAGGCGATCGAGGAAGAAGCGATCGTGGCTGATCACCACCGCGCAGCCGGCGAAATTCTCGATCGCGTCTTCCAATGCGGCCAACGTCTCGACGTCGAGATCGTTGGTTGGCTCGTCAAGCAGCAGCACGTTGCCGCCTTGCTTTAGCATCTTGGCCATGTGCACGCGGTTGCGTTCACCGCCCGAAAGCTTGCCGACGTTCTTCTGCTGATCCGCGCCCTTGAAGTTGAACGCACCGACATAGGCGCGCGTCGAAGTTTCCTGCTTGTTGACGGTCATGTAATCGTGCCCGCCAGAGATTTCCTGCCAGACGTTGTTCTTGGGATCCAGGTCATCGCGGCTTTGGTCAACGAAACCAAGGTGGACCGTGCTGCCGATCTCGATCGTGCCGCTGTCGGGCTGTTCCTTGCCGGTGATGATCTTGAACAATGTGGATTTGCCCGCGCCGTTGGGGCCGATGATGCCAACGATGCCGCCCGGGGGCAGCATGAACGACAGGTTTTCGAACAACAGCTTGTCACCAAAGGCCTTGGTCAAGCCCTTGGCCTCGATCACCTTGCTGCCCAGTCGTTCCGGCACCTGAATGACGATCTGCGCCTTACCGAGCGAACGGTTATCCTGTGCGTTCTGCAATTCCTCGAACTTGCGGACACGGGCCTTGCTCTTGGTCTGGCGCGCAGCAGGGGTCTGGCGGATCCATTCCAGTTCGCGCTGCAGCGCCTTTTGCTTGCCACTGTCCTCGCGGTTTTCCTGCTCCATCCGCTTGGCCTTCTTCTCCAGATAGGTGGAGTAGTTGCCTTCGTAAGGATAGTAGGAGCCGCGATCGAGTTCGAGGATCCATTCGACCACATTATCAAGGAAATAACGGTCGTGGGTGATCATCAGCACCGCGCCGGCGTATTCCTTGAGATGGTTTTCCAGCCACTGCACGCTTTCGGCGTCGAGGTGGTTGGTTGGCTCGTCCAGCAACAGGATCGAAGGTTTCTGGATCAGCAGGCGGGTGAGCGCGACGCGGCGCTTTTCGCCGCCGGACAGGCTTTCAACGCCCAAGTCGCCTTGGGGACAGCGCAGCGCTTCCATCGCCACTTCGAGCTGGTTGTCGAGCGTCCAGCCGTCGACCGCATCGATCTTGTCCTGCAATTCGCCCATCTCAGCGCCGAGGGTTTCAAAGTCGGCGTCCGGCTCGCACATCGCTGCGCTGATTTCGTTGAAGCGGTCGACCATGTCGGCGACCCCGCGGGCGCCGTCCTTGACGTTCTCGAGCACGGTCTTGCTGTTATCGAGTTCAGGCTCCTGTTCCAGATAACCGACTGTGATGTGCTCACCCGGCCAGGCCTCACCGGTGAAGTCATTGTCGATCCCGGCCATGATCTTGATCAGCGTCGATTTGCCGGCGCCGTTGGGGCCGACGATCCCGATCTTCGCACCCTGATAGAATTGGAGCGAGATGTTCGAGAGCACCGGCTTCGGGGCACCGGGGAAAGTCTTGGTCATGTCCTTCATGACAAAGGCGTATTGCGCGGCCATCGGTTCAGTCCTTCAAGGATCGAAAAATAGGTTTGGGAGGTTGGCTGCGCAGATAGGGAAGGGTAGCGGCAAGGGCAAGCGGCTAGACTTGGCTGCACGGCGGCGATAGCACCGTACCTTATGAACCCCATCACACCTGCGCTCACCGCGCTTTCGCTCGCTTTCCTGTCCGCCGCCGCGACTGCTGAAACCCCTGCACTCGAGGCAGCGGCGAGCGCGGCGCTTGAAGGCGATTCCCACGCCTTCGACTTTGTCGAGGGGATCACCACCGAAGTCGGCCCGCGGCAGGCCGGAACCGAGGCTGAAGTCCGCGGGCGCGCATGGGCGGTTCAATGGCTCAAGGCCAATGGCTTTGCCAATGTCGCTATCGAGCCTTTCACTATGGACACCTGGGTGCCCGGCGATCTCGCCCGCGCCCGCGTGAACGCGCCGTTTGCGCAGGATCTTGTCGTCCTGCCGCTTGGCAATTCGGCCGCGACGCCAGTGGGCGGGATCGAGGCCGAGGTGGTGTTGTTCCGCACTGTCGATGATCTGCGCGCCGCGCCTGAAGGCAGCCTCAAGGGCAAGATCGCCTATATCAGCCACGCCATGTCGCGCACGCAGGACGGCAGCCAATATGGTTTTGCCGGCCCCGCGCGTTGGGTGGGCGCGGGAATCGCTGCGAGCAAGGGCGCGGTTGCGGCGGTGATCAAGTCGGTCGGCACCGATTACCACCGCAACCCGCACACCGGCGGCACCACCTTTCCGGCTGGCGTCGCGCCGATCCCGGCTGGCGCGCTGAGCCTGCCCGATGCCGAGAACCTTGAGCGCATGTTCGCACGCTCAGGGGGGCGGGCCATTACGCTCAAGCTCGAGCTGAACCCGCGCCAAATCGGCCCGACGCAAAGCGGCAACGTGGTGGGCGAGATCGTCGGCAGCAATCCGATCCTCCCGCCGGTGCTGCTCGCCTGCCACATCGACAGCTGGTGGAATTCCCCCGGCGCATTTGATGACGCTGCGGGCTGCGCGATCATCGCAGCAGCAGCGTTTCACGTGAAACAATCCGGCCAGCCTCTGCGCACCATCCGGGTGCTGATGGCCGGCGCCGAGGAAACCGGCCTCTGGGGCAGCCAAGCCTATAGCAAGGCCCACCTTGGCGAGACCATCGCGGTCGGGCTCGAGAGCGATTTCGGGGCGGACCGGGTGTGGCGGTTCGATTCGAATTTCCGTGCCAGCAACCCGGCGCTGCACAAGCGCATCGCCAGCGCGGTTGCGCGGTTCGGCGTCTCGAGCGGCGCCGATGTCGCCACCGGCGGCGCCGATCTCAACATCGTGCGCGACCAGAAGGGCGCACTGATCGATCTGCAGCAAGACGGCACACGCTATTTCGACCTGCACCACACCCCTGACGACACGCTCGACAAGATTGATCGGGCGCAGCTGCGGCAGAATGTCGCGGTATGGACGATGGTGGTCGGCGTCCTTGCGAACGAGGGCAATGCGATTCTGACCGGCACCCCGATCCCCTCTGCCCCTGCCATCATGCGGGCTCCTTGATCTAATATGAATGACATAATGTGGTCACAATAATGTCGCTATTTAGCAACTGAAATGACCGTAAAATGTCACGCTGACGACACGCTTGACGGGCAAAGGTGCCCAAACTAGTCGCGCACCCGAGCCTGCTTTGCGCCCCTCCGCCCATGGCTCTCCTCCGGTGTAATCAGCCGAACGCGAAAGCCGTGTGCATGCCTAAAGACCTCCTAATTTGCGATCTCACTCAAAGCTGGTCACCCACCGGCGGGGGCGGTATTTCGACTTATCTTAAGGAAAAGCAGAAGTTTTTCCAAAACAATACCGAACATCGCCTGCTCCAGATCGTTCCGGGGCCCGAAGATCGGATCACGACCCACGGGCGCACCATCTTTGCCGAAGTCGGCGCGCCGCTGGTCTGGGGTAGCCCCAACTATCGCTGGATAAACCGCAATGATGCGGTGTTCGCCTTACTGCGCGAATACCAGCCCGACATCATCGAGAGCCTGTGCCCGTGGGTGCTACCATGGATCGCGATCCGGCACCGGCGGCGCTATCCCAACACCGCGCTGGTGGCGGGATACCGCAGCGACTTTCCCAATGCCCAAGTGTACCGCGTGGGGCGGGAGTTGTTCGGGGACACGCTTGGCGCTGGCTTTCGCCAGCTTGCCTTTGCCTATGCCTGGCTGACGTACCACCGGTTCGACCGGGTTTATACGCTTAACCACGAAGCCAAGGCCATGCTCGGCCGGCTCGGCTATCATAGAACCGGGGTGCTGGGGCTGGGGGTCGATATCGACATCTTCTCGCCCGATCACCGCGATGCAGGCTTCCGCGCTTCGCTGGGCCTGCCCGAGACCGATGGCCCGCTGCTGATCTATGCCGGGCGGCTCGACAATGAAAAACGCGCGTATGTGTTGGTCGAAATGTTCAAACAGCTTCCCCGCGATCTCGGCGCTGCGATGGTGCTGATGGGCGACGGCAAACTGCGCGACGTCCTGATGGAGGAAGCGCGCGGACTGCCGATCGCGTTTCCGGGCTACGAGACAGACCGCGGGTCGCTCGCCCGCGCGCTCGCCTCGAGCGATATCTATGTCAGCGGAATGGCGGACGAAACCTTCGGCATCTCGGTGCTCGAAGCGCAGGCTTCGGGGCTGCCGGTGGTTGGCGTGGCAGCCGGCGCGATGCCCGAACGCGTGCCCGAAGGCACCGGTGTGCTTGGTCCGGTGGATGATCCGGTGGCAATGGCGCGCGGGGTGACCGAGGTGTGGCGTGATGACTTTGCCGGCAAGCGCGCGCGCAGCCTTCAGCTTGCAGCCGATGCCAACCGCTGGCAGCAAACGTTCGAACAATTGATCAATGTCGAATATGCCGAGGCGCTCAAGGCCCGTGATGAGCGGATGCAGAACACGCTGCTCGGATCGATGAAACGGGCGTTGAACGTCTCTTGACCGCTGACAAACCGCCCGAACCCCCGCCCACGCCGTGGAACCGCCTGCCCCGGCGAACCATGAAGATCGCCCTGTCGGTGCTGCCGCTGTTGGCGCTTGCCAATGTCGCCGTGCTGGCCTGGTCGCTTGGCGGGGTCGATATCGCCGAACGGCTGGTTGCGCCGGGCCTGCTGCTGCTGGCAGCGGTGGTCGCGTTCGTGCCGATGCTCGCCAATTCGCTGCGGTTTGCAGTATGGAGCCGGTTTCTGGGGATCGACCTCGGCTTTCGCGGCAGCCTCAAGGTGGTGACCGGCACGATGATCGCCAATTCGATCACGCCTTCGGCTGCGGGCGGCGTGCCGATCAAGGTGCTGTTCCTGATCGGCGAGGGCGTGACGCCGCGCCGCGCGGCGACGCTGATTTCGCTCCAGACTGCAGAGGATATGGCAGTGATGAGCGCGCTGGTGGCGCTGTGCCTGACCTTCAGCGGGTTCCAACTGTTCGATTTCGTGGCGCAGCAGCCCGGCCTGCTGGCGCGGATCGAGGCTGATTTGGCGCTGGCTGGATGGATTGGCCTTGGCTTGCTGGGGTTGCTGGTGGGGCTGGGCGGAGCGCTGGCAGCTGGGCTGCTGGGTGCACCGCTGCGCGCATGGACAGCGCGCCTGCTAGCCCAGGTGAAAAGCTTTGCCGGACACGTTGTAAGCGATTGGCTTGGCGTTCTGCGCCGGGGCAAAGGGATCGCGCTGGTCAATCTGGCGCTGGCGCTGACGCAGTGGCTGGCGCGCTTCTCGATTGCGGGCATCGTGCTTGCCGCCTTCGGTCAGGATTGGTTCCCGGCACTGTTCTGGCTGCTGCAATATCTGGTGCAGGCGGTCAGCGCGGCGGTCCCTACCCCCGGCGGCGCGGGCGGAGCGGAGGCTGCGTTTCTGTTGCTGTTCGCACCGTTTGTGGCGGGCAGCATTCTGATGGCAGCGATGAGCGCGTGGCGGCTGATCTTTTTCTACTTGCCGCTGACTGGCGCCGCGCTGGTGTTCTTCCTGCTTTATCGTTCGGCGCGCCTGCGCCGCGCTGCGGCCAAACGGTTCGCTGCGCAGCCGCACCCGGCAGAATAGTGCAGCACTAGGCCGCGCGGTTCAGCGGCGGCACGGCAGCGCGGGTCTCCTGCCGCTGGAACCGGGCCACCTGCCCGTTGAGATCTTCGGCGCTGCGCAGCAGTTCCACCGAAGCCGCGCTGGTCTGTTCGGCCATTGCCGCGTTTTGCTGCATCGCCCGGTCGAGCAGGCCCATCGCGCCGTCGATCTGGCGGATCGAATCGACCGCGCCTTGCGATCCGAGCGCGATCCGATCGACCTGCCCGGCAATGTCCGAGAACCGCGTGACCAGCGAGGCCAGCAGCGTGACCAGCTGCTGCACGCGGGCAACCCCCAGCGCGACTTCGTCTTTCGAGGTGGCGACCAACTGCTTGATCGCGCTCGCCGACTGCGCCGAGCGCTGGGCCAGTTCGCGCACCTCGTTCGCCACCACTGCAAAGCCCTTACCCGCCTCGCCCGCGCGCGCGGCCTCGACCCCGGCGTTCAAGGCGAGCAGGTTGGTTTGAAAGGCGATGGTATCGATAAAGGCGATCATCTCGCCGATCTCGCCGGACGAGGCCTCGATCCGGGTCATTGCCTCGGCGGCGCCGTTGATTTCATCCGCGCCGCGATCGGCGTCGCTCTTGGCTTCTAGTGCGGTGGCGCGGGTTGCGGCCCACAAGCTGGCCTGCGCTTCGATATCACGCAGCAGTTCGCCGGCGGTGCGCGCGACTGTTTCGATCGCAGCGGTCTGCTGTTCGGTCTTGCTGGCAAGATCGCTCGACGCCTCGCGCAGTTCATGTGCGCCTGTAGCGACCCGGTCGGCAGTCATCGCGACCGCCCCAACCAGCTGGTCGAGCTCGGCGCAGGTGCGGTTGAGCATGCTGCGCGCAGTCTCGTATTCGCCGGGGAAGGGCGTATTCAGCTGACTGCCCAGATCGCCCTCGGCCAGCGCGCGCAGCCGATCGCTGAGGCTGGCTAGCACCATCCGCTGCGCGCCTGCGACGGCCTCGCGTTCGGCGTGGCGTTCGGCATCGCGAGCGGCCTGCGCCGCGCGGGCTTCGGTCAGCCCCGTGACCAGTGCCTCGAACCGCTGGCACAGGATGATCAGCACCCCCGCCTCGATCAGCAAGATCACCGCATGGAACACCACCCGCAAAAAGTCGGCACCCTCGGGAAAGACATAGGCCGGGGCCGCAAAGTTCAGCAGCAGATGGTGCACAGCAGTGGTGAGCGTGGCAGCAAGGATCACCCGCCAGTCCGCCATAATCGCCATCACCGCAAGCAAGGCGAAAAACACCATGTGCGTGTCCAGCAACCACCCGGTCGTGCTGGCGAGCGCCAGCATCAGTCCGGCGAGCAGCGGCAAGGTTATGCCGATCAGGGTGCGGGCGATGATGTCGCTGCGGCGGCTGATTGCAAATGCGGCCGGCGCTGCGGTCAGCAGCGCGGCGCTGATCGCAATCACCGGCGCTCCGTCGCTCAGGCCCCACACCATGATGATGCCGCAGAGCAGGGCTGCGAGGCCGCCCGTCAGGAGCACGCCGTTGCGGCGCAGTTGGTTCAGTTCGTCCATGAGGTTCTTGTCCCTTGGGGCCGCGCAGTGCAGCCGGTGCCCCGCACGGCGATCGGTACGATGCCGTGACTGATCGCGCTTAGCAGGCTGCGGTTGGTCGAAATGCGGGCGATCACCCGGCCGCTGCCGGGATCAAGCGACAACAGCGGCGCCTGTTCGGCGTCAGCCCAGCGCAGTACGGTGGCAATATCGCTGCCGCCGAACGGCACCATCAGCGCAGCCTGTCCTGCGCGCGGCCAGACCAGCGCTGCAGCGAGTGCCAGCAGCACCGCAGCGCCGTGCACAGCGATAATGATGCGGTCAGCCGACATGCGCCTGTTCCAGTGCCCCGCGCAGCTCGCCAAGGCAGATCCCTGCCACCGCCGCATCGGGATCGCGCGCCGCCAGCACCCGCGCCACTTCGCGCAAGGACTGCGCCAGCCGGTCGATCTGCTGCAACTGCACCAGAAAGCGGCCCGAGACATCGACGTCGCTGCACAGCGCCACGCCGAAATCTTCAGCGTCTTCGGCCATATCGTTAAGCT
>JBBQWH010000002.1:0-88536 GCA_038210785.1 Sphingomonadales bacterium
TGGGGCCCTGCCCCGGGCAAGCAGCTTTCCGATGGCGGCCACATCCTCATCCAGGGCGCGCAGTTCGGCAATGTCTTTGTCGGCGTGCAGCCCACCTTCGGTTACGAAGGCGATCCGATGCGGCTGCTGTTCGAAGGCACGTTTTCGCCCACCCACGCCTTCAGTGCGTTCTACCGCTGGATCCGCGAAGATTTTGGCGCCCACGCGATCCTGCATTTCGGCACCCATGGCGCGCTTGAATTCATGCCGGGCAAGCAGGCCGGGATGTCGGGCAAGTGCTGGCCGGATCGTCTGATCGGCGACGCCCCGAACTTCTACCTCTCTGCCGCCAACAACCCGTCCGAAGGGATGCTGGCCAAGCGCCGCTCGGGCGCGACGCTGGTAAGCTACCTCACCCCGCCGCTGGCGCAGGCCGGGCTCTATAAGGGTCTGGTTGAATTGAAGGCGAGCGTCGACCGCTGGCGCACCACCATCGACGACGCCGACCATGCAGCCGAGCGCGCAGATCTTGCCGCCATGATCGCCGATCAGTGCGAGGCGCTCGACATCACTTACACCGAGATCGGCGAACTTCCCGGTCGGCTGTACGAGATGGAAGAGGCGCTGATCCCGCACGGCTTGCACGTCCTCGGCCGCAACCCGCAAGGGATCGAGCGCGAAGACATGCTCGATGCGATGATGGAAGCTGCGGCCACTGGCGATACTCCGGGCGACCGTGCGGTGCTGGGCGCAAAGCTCGATTCGTCCGACGAAATGTGGTCGCTGATCCACGCGCTGGATGGCGGCTATGTCCAGCCCGCGCCGGGCGGCGATGTGGTGGTCAACCCAGATGTGCTGCCTACCGGCCGCAATATTCACGGGTTCGATCCGTTCCTCATGCCCTCGGCCTATGCCTGCCGGCTGGGCAGCGAGCAGGCCGAACAATTGATCGCGCGCCATGTGAACGGCGGTGAGCCCTTCCCCGAAAGCATCGCGATGGTGCTGTGGGGCACCGACAACATGAAGTCCGAAGGCGTCCAAATCGCTCAGGCGATGACGCTTATGGGTGCACGCCCCCGGCGCGACTCTTATGGGCGCCTTGCAGGGGCCGAACTCATCCCGCTCGCCGAGCTTGGCCGTCCGCGGATCGATGTGGTGATGACGCTTTCGGGCATCTTCCGCGACCTGCTGCCGATGCAAACCCGGATGCTCGCCGAAGCCGCGCTAATCGCCAGCAAGGCGGACGACGAGACAATCGAGGCGAATTTCATCCGTAAGCACACTCTGACGCAGATGGAAAAGCACGGCTGCGACATTGAAACCGCGGCGCTGCGAGTGTTCTCCAATGCCGAAGGTGCCTACGGTGCAAACGTCAACCAGATGATCGAAGGCGGTACTTGGGCTGATCCGGACGAACTCGCCAATGCTTTCGAGATCAACAAGGGCTTTGCCTACGGCGTCTCGGGCAAGCCGGTCCAACAACGCGAACTGTTGCAGAGCGCGCTGAGCACGGTCGATTTCACCTATCAGAATCTTGAAAGTGTCGAGCTCGGCATCAATGATGTCGACCAGTATGTCGACGGGCTTGGTGGGGTGACCCGTTCGGTCAGCCGCGCCAAGGGGGTCGATACTCCGGTCTACATCCTCGACGCGACGCGCGGCAGCACCAAGGTGCGTACGCTGGGCGAACAGATCGACCTCGAAACCCGCACCCGCACCTTGAACCCCAAGTGGTTCGAAGGCCTGCTGGAACACGGTTATGAAGGCGTGCGCCAGATCGAAGGTCATGTGACGAGCACACTCGGCTGGTCGGCGACCACCGGACAGGTTGCGCCGTGGGTCTACCAGAAAATTTCAGAGACCTTCGTGCTCGATGAAACCATGCGCCGGCGACTGTCCGACCTTAATCCGAAAAGCGCAGGCCGCGTCGCCAACCGCCTGCTTGAAGCCTGTGACCGCAACCTGTGGGAACCTGACGCAGCCACTCTCGCCGCCCTGCGCGAAGCGAGCGACGAACTCGAGGACCGCCTTGAAGGCGTGTTCGCGGGCGAATGAACCGAAGGGATCCGATTACATGAACCTGCACAGCCCCCAATCCGCTTTCAGTCAGCCCGATGGCGACGGCTCGGTCCAGGTCCAGTTGGACCCAGAGGACAAGATCAAGGGCGCCAAGGTGTTCGCGGTCTATGGCAAGGGCGGGATCGGCAAGTCGACCACCTCGTCGAACCTGTCGGCCGCCTTCTCCAAACTTGGTCACCGGGTGCTGCAGATCGGCTGTGATCCCAAGCATGACAGCACCTTCACACTGACCAAGAAACTGATGCCCACCGTGATCGACGTGCTCGAAACGGTCGAGTTTCACGCTGAAGAACTGCGGCCTGAAGACTACATGTTCGAAGGTTATAACGGCGTCATGTGCGTTGAGGCGGGCGGGCCTCCTGCTGGCACCGGCTGCGGCGGTTATGTGGTCGGGCAGACGGTCAAGCTGCTCAAACAGCACCATCTGCTCGAAGAAACCGACGTCGTGATCTTCGATGTGCTGGGCGATGTGGTGTGCGGCGGGTTCGCCGCGCCGCTCCAACACGCCGAACGCGCGCTGGTGGTGGCCGCGAACGATTTCGACAGCATTTTCGCGATGAACCGGATCGTTGCCGCGATTGCCGCAAAGTCGAAGAATTACGAAGTGCGGCTGGCAGGCGTGATTGCCAATCGCAGCAAGGACACCGACGAGATTGACCGCTTCTGCGAAAAGGTCGGCATGCCGCGGCTCGCGCATTTCCGCGATGTCGATGCGATCCGCCGCTCGCGCCTGAAAAAGTGCACCTTGTTCGAAATGGGTGACGATCCCGAAGTGATCGCCGCGCAGGACGAATATCTGCGGCTGGCCGCGATGTTGTGGGCGGGCGTCGACCCGAGCCTCGCGCAGCCGATGAAAGATCGCGATATCTTTGATTTTCTGGGGTTTGAATAATGGCAACACAGCTCCCAACCGACTATGATCACCGTCGCCAGGCGCTGGAGACCTATTTCGACAGCACCGCTCGGCAGGCCTGGATCGATCTCACCTCCGACGCCAAGGTCAGCGGCATCCGCGCCACGGTGCGCGCCGGGCGCGACGCCATGCGCACCGCGCTGCTGGGCTGGCTGCCGCACGATCTGCGCCGCACGACCCTGCTTGATGCCGGCTGCGGCACCGGGTCGTTGGCGGTCGCGGCCGCGTGCCGGGGCGCCGAAGTCACCGGGATCGATGTCGCTGCAGGGCTGGTCGAAGTGGCGCGCGATCGTACCCCTTCGTTCATCGGCCATGGGCGCATTCACTGGCGCGGCGGCGACATGCTTGACCCCCAGCTGGGCACCTTTGCCCATGTGGTAGCGATGGATTCGCTGATCCATTATCAGCCCGAAGATCTGGTCGATGCCTTGCGCCAGCTGGCGCAGCGCACCACCGGGAGCATCCTGTTTACTTACGCCCCGCGCACGCGGCTGCTTACGGCGATGCAGGAAGTTGGCAAGTATTTCCCCAAGAACGACCGTTCGCCCGCAATCGTGCCGGTAGCGCAAGATGACCTGCATGAGCGCTTGTCCCGCCTTCCGGGCTGGAGCATCGGCCGCACGCAGCGCATCTCAAGCGGGTTCTACAAGTCGCAGGCGCTCGAATTGGTTCGCCACGGATGACCCGCCCCGTCCGCACTCCTGGACCGCGTTGGACCGAGCTGGTGTTCCAGCTGCTGCCGTTCGCGGACGCGGCGAGCGCGGATCTGCCACTGGGCCGTCTGCTGCGCCTCGCGCTGTTTCAGGTGAGTGTGGGCATGGCGACGGTGCTGCTGAACGGTACGCTCAACCGGGTGATGGTGGTCGAACTGGGCACGCCGACCTGGCTGGTCGCGCTGCTGATTGCAGTGCCGCTGATTGTCGCGCCGTTCCGCGCGCTGATCGGGCACAAATCCGATACCCACCGTTCGGTGCTTGGCTGGCGTCGGGTGCCCTACATCTGGTTCGGCACGCTGATGCAGTTTGGCGGGCTGGCGATCATGCCGTTCGCGCTGCTGCTGCTCGGCAAGCCTGAAGCGTTCAATATCGGCTTGGTGGGCGCGGCTGCCGCGTTCCTGCTGACGGGCACCGGCATCCATGTGACCCAGACCGCAGGGCTGGCGCTGGCGACCGATCTTGCGCCCGAGAGCAAGCGCCCGCGCGCGGTCGCGCTGCTTTATGTGATGCTGCTGGTCGGCATGATGTTTGCCGCATTCGTGATCGGCGGGCTTCTGATCGATTACAGCGCTACCATGCTGGTGCAGGTGATCCAGGGCACAGCGGTGCTGACCATCGTGCTCAATGTATTGGCGCTGTGGAAACAGGAAGCGCGCAACACCGCGATCACCGCGCCTGACCGCGATACGCCGACATTTTCCTCGCTATGGCAGGCATTCGTCAAGGATGGCCGCAATGCCCGGCTGCTGACCGCCATCGGGATCGGTGCGGCAGGCTTTGCCATGCAGGATGCGCTACTGGAGCCGTATGGCGGCGAAATCCTCGGCCTGTCGGTCGGGGCGACCACCGGGTTGACCGGCGCGTGGGCGCTGGGTTCGCTGATTGGGTTCATGGCATCGGGCCGGATGCTTGGGCGGGGATGGGATCCGCTGCGGCTAGCAGGCACCGGGCTGGTGATCGGGGTTAATGCCTTTTTGCTGGTGCTGTTTGCGGGGCCGTTCGGGTCGCCGCTGATGCTTCATGCCGGGGCGCTGACGATCGGGCTCGGGCTCGGGATGTTCTCGGTCGGCACGCTGATGGAGGCGATGAGCCTTGCCAAGACCGAAACCGCGGGCCTTGCGCTGGGCGCATGGGGCGCGGTCCAGGCGACCTGCGCCGGGCTCGGCATTGCGATTGGCGGGCTGCTGCGCGACGGCGTGGCCGCAGTGCTCCAGAACGGCGAGACTGCTGCCAGCATGGCGACGCGCGCCACTGGATACGGCACTGTCTACATTCTCGAAATCGCGTTGCTGCTGGTCGGTCTTGCGGCAATCGGCCCGCTGGTTGGCCCTCAGCGCCGCCCGCAGCCCGATGGCGAAGATCCGCTTGGCAAGCCCTTTGGCCTCAGGGAGTTTCCGACATGATTATCCGTGCCCGCCTGATGTGTCCCTTGTCCGGCTCCGCCTCAGCCGATTTGTTCCATGAGAGGAATGTAAAATGAACGCTGCCTATATTGTTGGCACCTTCGATGTTGCCGAACTCGCCTTTCTGCTGTTCTTCGGCTTTTTCATCGCGTTGGTGTTCTATCTCAACCGGGAAAGCCGCCGCGAAGGCTATCCGCTCGAGGATGAAGTCACTGGCCAGGTCGAAAATGACGGCAGACTGTTCGACAGCGACAAGAAGAGCTTCCAGCTGCCGCATGGCCGCGGCACCTATGTGCCCGAGGATGTCGCCCGCGACGATGTGAGCATCGCTGCGGTCCAGGCTTTCCGCTCGCACGGCGCGCCGTGGGTGCCGACCGGCGACCCGATGGTCGACGGCGTGGGCCCGGCAGCCTTTGCCAACCGTTCGAAATATCCCGATCTCACCTTCGACGGTCGCCCGCGCATCGTGCCGATCGCCAATAGCCATGAATTGATTGTCTCCCCGCAGGATCCCCAGCTTATCGGCTGGCCGGTCATAGGGGCAGACAAGCAGGAAGTCGGCAAGGTCAGCGATATCTGGGTCGATCAGTCCGAGCACCTGATCCGGTATCTCGAAGTCGAGACCACCACCGGTAAGAAGGTGCTGGCACCGATGTTTGTGTCCGTGGTTCACGGAAACAGCCTGCTGGGCGCGTTGCTGCCCATTACCGGTGAAGAACGCAAATACGTCGAAATCGATGCGATCACGGCCGCACAGTTCGAGAACGTGCCGACGCTTGAAACCGCAGGCATCATCACCCGCTACGAGGAAGACCGCATTCAGGCCTATTTTGGCGGCGGATACCTCTATGCGACCCCGGAAAGGGCTGAAGCATGGATCTGAACACCACCGCAAGCGCGTCTGATCCCCGCACAGCGACACCCGTGTCGCTGCGCGCCGGGATCGATCACGCTGCGCTCGAGAATGATGGACCCAAGGCGTTCGGCGACCGTATGGGCACGCCCGCGCCCGAAGAAAAGGTGCTGTGGAAGGGGCGGCCCAACTTCGCCTTGCTGGCGCTGAGCGCGTTCCACACCCGCACGTTTGGCCTGTATTTCGTAGCCTTGATCGCAATCGCGCTGATGATCGGCAATACAAATGCGGCGATCGTGGCTGCAGTGCTGGGGACAGCGCTGCTTGGTTTGCTCTACCTGCTCGCCTGGCTGAGCGCGCGCAGCACGCTGTACATCCTCACCGATGCCCGGCTGATCATGCGGATCGGCATTGCGATCGAAAAGCGGATCAACATTCCGCTGAAGCAGGTCAAAGGCGCCCATTTGCGCGCACGCGGCAAGGGGTTTGGGGACATCGCCCTTCAACTTAGTGGTGAGCGCTTGCTCGGTACGCTGATCCTGTGGCCGCATGTGCGTCCGGGGCACTATAACCATCCGCAACCGATGCTGCGCGCGGTGCCCGATGCCGCAAACCTTGCTCAGATGATCGCCGAGGTCCGCGCGCGGTATGGCGAGATCGAGCAGAATCTGAGCGCGATTAAGGATGTCCCGGCCGCAACCGGTCAATCCTTCGGTGAGCTTGGGGCCCGGCCCGTTGCTCAGGCGGTGCGGGTGATCCCGGTTCAGCGCCGGGCCGAGCCGGGGATTGGCGAACAGGGTCTTGAAGGAGCACCAGCATGATTGTGCGTGAATACGAGAAGGACGAGATCACCGTCCACAAGGTGCCGCTTTACCTGATGGGCGGGATCGTGGTGATCTCGCTGGTGCTGACAGCGTCGGTCACCCTCGGCTTCGTCGAGCGTCAGTCGGTGCCGGCCGAAGCCCGTGCGGCCGCCGGAACCAAGTCGATAGCCCAACGCACCGTGCGCTTTTTCGATGAATCGGATGGCACCGTGCGGGTCGAAGACGGCGCCACCGCCGAAGTGCTCGGCCGGTTCGGCCAGGGTGAAGGCGGCTTCATCCGGGCCAGCGTCCGCGCCCTCGTCCACCAGCGCCGGATCCGCGGTGAAGGCCCCGCAGTGCCGTTTAACCTGACCGAATGGGAAGGCGGCGGGCTCACGCTCAATGATCCGGTCACCGGGCGCAGTGTGGAGGTCAGCTCGTTCGGGCCGGACAACCGCGCGATCTACGCCAACTTGCTCGACCGGGACCCGGCCTAATGGCACGCTCGTTCGACACGCCTTGCACGATCACGGTCGAACAGAGCCCGTTTCATCTGCATGCCCATGTCGAACTTGCAGGCAACGTGGAAATCCAGCCAGGTGATAAGGTGCGGGTCCACGGCGATCCGATCATTGTCGGCTTTGGCGAGAGCATTATGATCGAGCGGATGGCAACCGTCCATCGGGCGGGGCCATTGCTGCGTGCCTGGACGAAGTTGACTGCGATGGGCGAGCTGAACGAGCTTTACGAGGTAAGCTTCACCACCAACCGGTGGTGAGCGCTGTAAGAATCAAACTGGGAGTGGTGTGATGAACATGCAGGCCAAAATCAAATCCGCACCGGCCCAACCTGCGCCGGCCATGCCTGATGCACCCGATACGATGCGTATCGCGACGCAGGAAACCGTGCTTAGCCCCCGGTTCTACACGACCGATTTTGAAGCGCTAAACGCGATCGATGTGTCGCTGGTGCGGGCTGAGTGGGAAACGCTCATGGCCGATATGGAGGGCGACCCCAACAAGCGCCATTTCCGCCGCAGCGAATCTTTCGATGGCATTATCGACCAGCTGGAACCGGAATTGCGCCGCGAATTCGTCGACTTTCTGGTCAGCTCGCTGACGTCCGAGTTCTCAGGCTGCATCCTCTATTCCGAAATTGCCCGCCGGACCAAGAACCCCGATGTGAAGCGCTTGTTCAAGCTGCTGGCGCGCGATGAAAGCCGCCATGCCGGATTCATCAACGAAGTGCTCAAGGATGCCGGGATCGGCATCGACCTCAGCTTCCTGACCAAAACCAAAAAGTACACATTCTTCAAACCGAAGTTCATCTGGTATGCGGTCTACCTGTCGGAGAAGATCGGCTATGCGCGCTACATCGCGATATACCGCCATCTTCAACGTCACCCCGAAAACCGCTTCCACCCGATTTTCGACTGGTTCGAACAGTGGTGCAACGACGAGTTTCGCCACGGCGAAGCGTTTGCGATGCTGATGCATGCCGATCCCAAGCTGCTCAAGGGCATGAACCGTTACTGGATCAAGTTCTTCATCCTGTCGGTCTACGCGACGATGTACGTCCGCGATCATTCGCGTCCGGTGTTCCACGCCGCCTTGGGTGTGGATCCGACCGAATATGATCTTGAGGTGTTTCGCATCACCACTGCAATCAGCCGTCAGGTGTTCCCGGTCGAGATCGATACTGATCTGCCCGCAGTGAAAGCGCGGCTGGAAAATCTGCGGCTCGCATCTGACCGGATTGCGGCTGGCACGGCGCGCGGCGGGATCGGCGGCTTCATGATGCGGGCTTCGGGTATGGCGGGGGCAGGCTACAATTTTGTCCGCCTCTATTTCCACCCGGCCAAGCCGAACGTCCTGCCGCAGTCGATCCGGCTCCAGCCCGCATGGTAAGCTGGGACGGACATATTGTGCCGTTCATCGTGACGGTGGTGATCTGGTTCATCGCTACCGGGCTGGTTGCGTGGGCGGATAACCGTGAAAGCGCCACGTTCTCGAAAAGCCTCGCATTTGGGGCGGCTGGCGGCATTCTTGGCCTGGTCTTGATCCTTGTGGCCTCAGTCTCGGCCGAGGCTTGGGCGGTTTACGTAGCCTTTATTGGCGCGCTGCTGGTGTGGGGATGGCACGAACTCAGCTTCCTGACAGGGGTTGCAACCGGGCCGCGTCGCGGTCCCGCTGACCCGGCCCTGACCGGCATCGCCCGGTTCCGGCAGGCGAGCGCGACGGTGATGCATCACGAAGTCGCGCTGGCACTGACGGCGCTGCTGCTGATTTCGCTGTCGTGGGACGCATCCAATCAGATCGGTGCATCAGTGTTCGTATTGATGTTCGGGCTGCGGCTGACGTCGAAGATCAATCTGTTTGTGGGCGTACCCAACAGCACAGCGGAAATGCTGCCCGATCAACTCGCCTATCTGAAGACCTATTTCGGGCCCAACCGGATGACCGTGCTGCTGGCGGTGTCGATCGCGGCAATTATCGCTGTCACGGCAGCGTTTGCGCAGATGGCATTGGCAGCGCCGGGCGGCAGTGCGGCGATGGTTGGGGCAAGCCTATTGTGCACCCTGAGCCTGCTCGGCGTGCTCGAACACCTGTTTCTGGCCTTGCCATTCCGCGACGGGATGCTGTGGGGCTGGGCGCTTCCGAAACGAACGGGGGCCAAGCACAAATCAGCTGCCCCAATCAATCAGAATTGAGAACATAATCATGGAAACAGAGGGAAAAGCCATGGATTTCGAAGCCTACTTCGCCGGCGAGCTAGAAGCTGTGCGCGCGGACGGACGCTACCGGGTGTTCACCGATATCAAGCGTCACCGCGGGAGTTTCCCGCATGCGACCCGGTTCATCGATGATGAAACGCAGGCGGTCACCGTATGGTGTTCGAACGACTATCTCGGCATGGGCCAGCACCCGGCGGTGCTCCAGGCGATGCATGAATGTCTGGACGAATGCGGCGCAGGTGCGGGCGGCACGCGCAACATTTCGGGCACCAACCATTACCACGTGCTGCTGGAACGCGAACTGGCCGACCTGCACGGCAAGGAATCCGCGCTGCTGTTCACGTCGGGCTATGTCTCGAACTGGGCTGGACTAGGCACGCTGGCGGGCAAGATTCCGGGCTGCGTGGTGTTTTCCGATGCGCTCAATCACGCCTCGATGATCGAAGGAATCCGGTATTCGCGCGCGCCCTACAAGGTGTTCCGACACAATGATGTCGAACATCTCGACGAGCTTTTGTCGCAATACGGGCCAGACGTACCCAAGCTCGTCGCGTTTGAAAGCGTCTATTCGATGGACGGCGACATCGCGCCGATCGCCGCCATTCTCGACGTGTGCGAAAAGCACGGCGCGATGAGCTATATCGACGAAGTCCACGCGGTCGGCCTTTACGGCCCGCGCGGCGGCGGGATTGCCGAACGCGAAGGGTTGATGGACCGCATCACGGTGATCGAAGGCACGCTGGGCAAGGCGTTCGGCGTGATGGGCGGATACATCGCCGCGAGCAGCAACCTGGTTGATTTCGTGCGCAGCTTTGCCAGCGGATTCATCTTCTCGACCGCCCTGCCCCCAGCCATTGCCGCGGGCGCCGCAGCAAGCATCCAGCACCTCAAGGTCAGCAGCACAGAGCGCGAATTGCAGCAAAAGCGCGTTGCGCAAGTGCGCCGCGCGCTCGACATCATGGGCATCCCGCACCTCGACAACCCGAGCCATATCATCCCGGTGATGGTCGGCGACGCCAAGAAGTGCAAGATGATCAGCGACTGGTTGATGGACAATCACGGCATCTACGTCCAGCCGATCAACTACCCGACCGTGCCCGTTGGCACCGAGCGGCTGCGCGTCACGCCCTCACCGGTGCACACCGATGGCGACATCGACCGGCTGATCAAGGCGCTTTCGGAGATCTGGTCGCATTGCGAACTCGCCCGCATGGAACAAGCTGCCTAGGTCATCACGGCTGACAGGATCACCGGTTCTCCCTTGGACGGCAGCACGCAAGGGCGGCCGTTTCGGGGGAGGCGACCGCCCTTTATTGCGTCTTGTGCCAGTGCCGATACGCAGGCCCCGCGCATCCGAACGGGCTCGCAACGCGAAGTTCAAGGGGTGCAACAGCGGAGCTGCGTGCAATGTCTAACCGATCGATCTCCCGAAAATCCCTGATCGCGTTGCTGTTCGCCGGGCTTGGCACACAAGCCGCCGCACAGTCCTCGGGAGAGACGGTGACGATCGGGCAGCAGGTCTGGCTGGCGCGCAATCTGGCCGTGACGCAATTTGCCAATGGCGAGCCAGTCCCGCAAATCACCAAGGCCGGCGAATGGGCAGCAGCAGGCGCCAGCGGCCAACCCGCCCAGAGCTCATATGACAATGACGAGGCCCGCGTCGCGCGCGACGGCTTGCTCTACAACTACGCCGCGAACAGCGACCCGCGCGGCCTTTGCCCGGCCGGCTTCCGCGTGCCCACAGACGCCGACTGGGCCCAATTGGAAAGGACGCTCGGCAAGGATATCGCCGCAACCCGAATGAAGACGCAGACGTTCTGGCCCGACACCGAAAACGGCCCCGGCAATGGCACTGACGATGTCGGCTTCGGCGGGCTTCCGGCAGGGTTCCGCACCCAGCGCGGGGACTTCTTCCTTGGCGACCGGTTTGCTTATTTCTGGTCGCTCACCGAGTTGTCACCGACCACCACCACGGCCCACATGCTGTTCGATTACGACGCAAAAATCTTCCGCATAGAATACGTCAAGGCGATGGGGATGTCGGTGCGCTGCCTCAAGGCGTGATGGATTAGCTGCAGGATGGTGCGGCGAGGCGCACCGCGATGACCATACCGCCGGTGACGATCCTATCCCCGATCACGACGCGTCGGGGCTGGCGTTTCAGCGCGCGTGCGCCCGGTCTTAAGGCCCACGGAAAAGGGCGGCGCAGTCAACCTGCGCCGCCCTTTCGATTTCGCAGCGAAGCGATGAATTACTTCGACTGGGCTTCCAGATAGGCGACCAGATTGGCGCGCTTCTGCGCGTCCTTGACGCCCGGGTAGGCCATCTTGGTGCCAGGGATATAGGCCTTGGGATCTTCGAGATATGCGAACAGCACGTCAGGGGTCCAGACCACGCCGCTCCCCTTGTTGGCGTCCGAATAGGTGTAGCCCGGCACCGAGCCTGACGTGCGGCCAACGATCTTGTGGAGCGACGGACCAACGCGGTTCACGCCTTCGTCGAACACGTGGCACGTGCGGCAGGCCGCAAACACCTTCTCGCCCGCAGCGGCATCGGTAGTGAAGCTGGCATATTCAAGCTTGCCGCCAGCCGGAGCCGCAGCCGTTTCAGTTGCCGCTGGGGTAGCAGCCGCTACCGTCGCTTCGGTTGCCGTCGCTGCCGGGGCATCAGCCTGTTTGGCTCCGCCGCAGGCCGAAAGAGTAGCAAGGCTTGCCAATGCAGCCGCGCCCATCAGGAAATTACGCTTCATGGTTGTGTGTCCTCTGAACAACTTGTTCCTCCCGCATCCCAGCGGGCCATAACCCAGTTTTTCGGGCATGGAAAGCGGGACTTCGCAAGGCTGTAAGGCCCTTATCTCCACATGCCCAACTAAGCAATGCACGAAGGGCCCGAGGGTTTCCCGGTCATCTGCACCCAGCCCGGCAAAGAATGGCCGGCAACGGCGTGATTGCCATGCGGCGCAGGGGCGCTAAAGGACACACGCATGACACAGCTCCCTTGGCACACCAAGCTCGTCCTCGCCCTGCTGGCGTTCCTTCCGGTCTTTTTTGCGGTGTCCGCGCTGGGGACGAAATTCGGCCTGTGGGGCTGGCAGTTCGGGCTGGGTGCGATGACCTTCTTGGGGGGAGCGATCCTGTTAGGCCTGACCGCGCTGGCCGCGCTGGTTTCGCTGATCCTCGCCGCGCGCGCCAAACCGCGCCGCAACGGCCTGCTGGCAGCCGCGATCATTGGCCTGGTGGTGCCGGGTTCGGGGCTGATGCTGTTCTTGTCGGCAGGCAGCAAGGCCCAAGACAATCCGATCCACGACATCGCCACCGACACCGCCAATCCGCCCGCCTTCTCGGCCCAGACGATGGCGGCGCGCGGCGCCGAAGGTGCCAATCCTTTAAGCGATTATCAGGTGCCGCTCGGTCAGCTTGCGTTGTTTAAGGACGCAGGCGTCTCGCCCGAACTTGCGGTGAAATCGCACGCCCAGATCATCACCGACCGCAAGGACCGCCCCGCCCCGCTGCCGCTGGGCGGCGCAGGCAAGGCCGAGGGCGTCGCGGCAGTGGCAGCGGCGATGGGCGAGACCGGACTTACCGACATCCGCCCCGATGTCGCTACCGGCACGGTGGAAGGTGTGGCGCAAAGTTTCTGGTTCGGGTTCAAAGATGATGTGGTCGCGCGCGTCGGCGAGGCGCAGATCGATTTCCGCTCGGTCAGCCGGGTCGGCGTGAGCGATCTCGGCGCCAATACCGCGCGAATCATCGACCTGCGGGCGCGGACCGAGGCGCTGCTGGGCTCAGCTAGTCGCGGAACGCCGCCCGCGCCATAAGGCTGCGCTGGATCACTGTCAGTACGCAAAGCGCGGCATAGCCATAGGCGATGGCGCCGAACCATGCAGGAAACAGGCACATGGCAATGAACACCGCGATGGTCTCAGCGCCCTCGGCCAACCCGGTGGAGTAGAAAAAGCTCTTTTTGCCATGCGCCTCGGTGGTCGCCCCGCGTTTGGCCGCGATCACGGCAAAGGCGAGGAAGCTCACGCCGGTCAGCACAAAACTCGCCGCCAACACCAGCGCGGGCAGAGTGTTGGCCGCCGCCATGACGCCAAACCCCACCGGCACCGCGACATAAAACGCAAAGTCGGCGACGATATCGAAATAGCCGCCAAGATCGCTCGGCCCGGACGCCCGCGCCACCGCGCCGTCAAGCCCGTCGCACAAGCGGTTGGCGAGGATCAGCGCCAGGCCCCAGCCGGGGTGGCCGAGCGCAATGGCGGCGGCTCCCGCAAGGCCCAGCACAAGGCCGGTGAAGGTGAGGCCATTGGCGGTCACCCCCAGCCCAGCGAGCATGCGCCCGATGCGGTTGAGGGGCGGATCGATCAGCGGGCGAAGCTTGGCGTCAAGCATCCCCTAGCCGCCCCAACTCACGAGCCCGATCCACGCCCCCGTCATCGCGCTGGTGAGGTTGCCTGCGATCCAGCTTTTCATCCCCAGCCCGGCGGCCTCCGCGCGGCGTTCGGGGCACAGCGTGCCGATGGTCGAGACCAGCAGGCCGACGCTGGCAAGGTTTGCCACCCCGCACAGCGCATAGGTGACGATCAGCAGGCTCCTCGGGCTGAAGGTGCCACCGGGCAGCGCAGCCAGTTCAAGATAGGCAACATATTCGTTCAGGATCGCCTTGGTGCCCATCAGCCCGCCCGCCGTAACCGCCTCCGCCCAGGGCACGCCGAGCAGCCACATCAACGGCGCGAACAGCCAGCCGAACATGCGCTTGAGGCTGAGCGCCTCGCCATCGACAAATGGCAGCGCGGTCAGCATCGCATCGACCAGCGCCACCAGCGCAAACACGGTGATGATCACCGCGATCACCGCCAGGAACAGCTGCATCCCGTCCATCGTGCCCTTGACGATCGCATCGATGCTGCTGTCGTAACGCAGGCCCGGCTCCTCGTCATCCAGCTCGGTCTTGGCCTCTTCGCTCGTCCCCGGCACCATCAGCCGGGCCACCAGCAGCGCGGCGGGGAGCGAGATCAGCGAGGCCGATATCATGTGCCCCACCGCATCGGGCACGGTATCGCGCAAGGTGGTGGCATAAAGGATCAGGATCGCGCCGCTGATCGTCGCCATCGACAGGGTCATGATCTGGAACAGTTCGGCGCGGCTCACCCGGTCGAAATACGCGCGGGTCACCAGCGGGGTTTCGACCACGCCGAGGAAGATCGCCGCCCCGCCCGACAGGCCGACTACGCCGCTCACCCCAAGGCTGCGCCGCAGCAGGAACGACAACGCGCCCACCAGCCATTTGAGCACCCCCCAGTGCCACAGCAGCGCTGACAGCGCCGAGAACACGATCACCAGCGGCAGAATCTGGAATGCGATCACCAGCGGCGGCTGTGCGCCCTGCGCCAATGCAAACGGCAGCGGCGCTCCGCCCAAGTAACCGAACATGTAGGATGATCCTTTGAGCGTCGCCTGCTCGACCGCGCTGACCGCGTTGTTGGCAAGGCCTATCGCGGCCCACACCGCCGGCACCCGCACGATCAGCGCCGCCAGGACCCCCTGCAACGCGAGCGCGCCTGCAATCCAGAGCCAGCCGGGATGCGCGCGGCGGTTCTCGCTAAAAGCCCAAGCGAGGCCCATCAGCACCGCGATACCGATAATCCCGCGCAGTTGGTCGAACAGTTCCACGCCCGTCAGCCCCCCATCAGCCCCGGCGCCATGCGTGATAGCGTTCCACCCATTGCAGCACGCCTTCGGGCTTGTGCGCACGCTTCCAGTTGCCGGCGGCAAACTTGTTGGCTTCGGCCATGGTGGGGTAGGAATGGATCGTGCCGAGGATCTTGTTGAGCCCGATCCCATGTTTCATCGCCAGCACATATTCGGCCAGCAGTTCGCCCGCGTGGCTGCCAACGATGGTCGCGCCCAGCACCTTGTCCTTGCCCGGCGCGGTCAGCACCTTCACGAAACCGCGCGTCTCGCTCTCGGTGATCGCGCGGTCGAGATCGTCCAGGTCGTAGCGGGTGACTTCGACCGCGATGCCCTGTTCGGCCGCCTCGCGTTCGTTCAATCCGACGCGCGCGACTTCGGGATCGAGGAAGGTGACGGCGGGGATCACGCGGTAATCCGCCTTGAACTTGCGGAACTGCCCGAACAGCGCGTTGACGCTGGCGTACCACGCCTGATGGCTGGCGGTGTGGGTGAACTGGTAGGGACCGGCGACGTCTCCGGCAGCGAAGATGTTGGGAAATTTGGTGGCGAGGAATTCGTCGGTGGTGACAGTCTTCGCAGTATCGACTCCAATCGCCTCCAGCCCGAAGCCGGTTAGCCGCGCGCGGCGGCCCACCGCAACGATCAGCGCATCGAAGGGCACGTGCACCTCGGCCCCGCCCTTTGCCCGCGCGATCAGCACGCGGCCCTCGATCGGGGCGGCCTCGATCCGGGCAGCGGTGTGGCCGGTGAGCACGTGCACTCCCGCTTCCTCCAGCGATGCACGGGCGAGGTCGGAGACGTCCGCATCCTCGCGCCCCAACACAGCGGGCGACATTTCGACCTGCGTCACCTGTGAGCCGAGCCGCGCAAACGCTTGCGACAGCTCGCACCCGATCGGCCCGCCGCCCAGCACCGCGATCCGCGCCGGGGCGGCGTCAAGCGCCGCAAAGGCGTGCCACAGGGTCTCGCTGGTAAGGAAGCCCGATTCCGCCATCCCCGGAATGTCCGGCACCACCGGCTCCGCGCCCGATGCGATGATGATGCTGCGGGTGGTGAGCCGCTGGCTTCCGCCATCATTGCGCGCAATCTCAACCGTCCACGGATCGATGATGGTGGCATAGCCCTTGACCACATCGACCCCGAGTTCGGTGTAGCGTTCAACCGAATCATGCGGCTCGATGGCTGTGATCGTGTCGAGCACCCGCGCCATCACCGCCTTGAACGGCACCTTGGGTTCGGCCGCTTCCAGCCCATATTTGTCGGCATGGCGGATCATCGCGGCTACCTTGGCGCTCTTGATGATCGCTTTGGACGGCACGCAGCCGGTGTTGAGGCAATCGCCGCCCATCGCATTGGCCTCGACCAGCGTCACACTCGCCTTCACCTGCGCGGCGATATAGGCCGAGACGAGGCCCGCTGATCCGCCGCCGATCACCACCAGATTGCGGTCGAATGTCTTGGGGCGGGTAAACCCGGCATAGACCTTGCGGCGTTTAAGCGCGTCGATGATTGCCTTTGCGATCCACGGGACGATGCCGAGCAACACGAAGGATCCGATCACCCCCGGCGAGGCGATGCCCGAAAGGCTGTCTATCTGCGCCAGCTGCGTGCCCGCGTTGACATAGACCAGCGTGCCCAGCAGCGTCCCCACCTGCGTCACCCAGATATAGGTCAGCGTGCGGATGCGGGTGAGACCCATAACCAGATTGACCACGAAGAACGGGAACGCCGGGATCAACCGCAGGCTGAACAGATAGAACGCCCCGTCGCGCTCCATCCCGGCGTTGATCGCCTTCAGCCGCTCGCCAAAGCGCGCCTCGATGCTATCACGCAGCACATAGCGCGAAGACAGGAACGCCAGTGTCGCCCCAATGGTTGAGGCGAAGGAGACGAGAATCGTCCCCGTCACCACCCCGAACAAGGCGCCTGCTGCCAGCGTCATGATCCCCGCACCGGGAATGGAGGCTGCTGTCACCAGCACATAAGCCAGGAAAAAACCCGCAATCACAGCAATCGCATTGCGCTGCTGGAACGCGGCGAGATCGGCGGCCAGCGCCTTGATCCCGGCGAGCGTCAAATACTGCCCCAGATCGAACACGAAATAGGCCGCAACCAGCGCGGCCAGCGCGGCAAGGATAGCAAGCTTTTTCACCGAAGAACTCCCTTACCCGGCATTCGCTGAGAGGCCCCGGATCGTTACTCCCCCTTCGCAAGTGCAGCGTATTGCGCAATCCACCGCTTGTCGATCCAGTGCTTGAGCGCCAGCACCCAGGACCCCTCGGCAGCAAGCGGCCCATAGCTGGCAATCGCGCGCCCGTCGCCGGTGTTGATCAGATAAAGGTTGTTCCAGCGCGGGCGATAAACGGCGCGGGGAGCCTTACCCGCCAGCGCGCTGCGCAGGTTGGCCGCCAGCACTGGCCCTGCAAACACCGCGTGGACGCCTGCATGGGCGAGCGTGCGGTCGCTTCGCGCGGCGACATCGCCCACGGCGAAGATCTGCGGGTGCGAGCACGATCGCTGGTGGGCATCGACCGCGATGAAGCCGCGCCCATCCACCGCCAACCCGCTCGCGCGCGCCCAGCCCGGCGCAGCGCTGCCGAGCGCGGCGATGATCAGGTCAGCCGGTTCGAGCGAGGCGTCGCCCGCCATGATCACGCCGCCCGCCAGCCGCGCCTCGGCGGCGATCACCACGATCCCCTGCCGCGTCAGGGCTTTGCGGGCGCGCCGTTGCACCGCGCCGGAAAAGCCGGGAAGCAGGCCCGCCGCGCCCGTCGCCAGCGTCACCGCCGGGCGCGGGTCGGCGCAGGCGAGGTTGCGAAGGCCCAAGGCGAGCTCCACGCCTCCGGCCCCTCCGCCAGCGACCACCACGTGCGCCGGAACGGCCAGCGCGGCGAGGTGGCCGACAAAGGCATTGATCGGACGAATATCGATCAGGCGCGGATCGCTCCCCAACACCGCAGCCGCGCGCCCCACGCCGCCGGTATCGAACGACGCGATGTCAAATTCGATGGTGACGCCAGTTTCGGTGCGCACAACCCGCGCCTCGGGGTCGAGCGCGGCGCAGCGGTCCAGCACCAGGGTCGCCCCCGCGCGCGCCGCCAGCGCGGCGAGATCGACCAGCCCGTCGTCACGCTTATGCTGCCCGGCGAGCCAGCCCGGCACCATGCCCGAATAGCGCAAATGCCGCTCGGGCGTGAGCAGCACCGCGCGCGCCTGACCGCTCAGGGGCACTCCATGGGCGATCCAGTCGGCCAGCACCGCGACATGTGCGTGCCCGCCGCCGACCAGCAACAGCGCGGCAGCGTGGGCGCTGGTGGTTGGGTCCTGTCCTGCCATGGCTGACGCCTCATCGCGCGCGGTTCAGCTATCCGCAAGCTTTGAACGCTATCGAACGCGAAAACCGGCAATGCTTCGCAATAGCGTTCGATACGTTCTTATCTTCAGCAATTTGAACATACTCGCTCGTTGGAACCGCCAAGCGGGCTGAACGATTGTTCGCTTGCGCAGCAGCCATGTTGCAATACATGCGTTCAGGTCCGGCGGGCGCCATCCGGCCGGAAAACGGATCGCTTGAACACTGGTTGGGGACGGAAAGACTGCCATGGCAGGTCAAGGCCAAAGTTACGGCTCGCAGATTTCGTTGGTGAAATTCTTCAGGATTTTCTTCGACATCCTGAAGCCCGAGGCGAATTTCTATTGGCTGGCGGCCGTCTACGGCGTCGGCATCAGTTTGCTTTCGCTGGCGACGCCGATTTCGGTGCAGATGCTGATCGGCACCATCGCCAACACCGCGCTGACCGCGCCGCTGGTGGTCTTGTCGCTGACATTGTTCGGTCTGCTGTTTATCTCAAGCATGATCTATGCGCTGCGGGTCCACCTGATGGAGCTGTTCGCGCGGCGATTCTATGCGCGGATGGTGGCAGAGATATCGCTGATCTCGGTTTATGCGCAGAATCCGTTTTTTGGCGATCTCAAGGCGTCGTCGCTGTTCAATCGCTATTTCGACGTGATCTATGTCCAAACGGCGATCCCGATCCTCTTCATCGGCGGCTTCACCACGCTGCTACAGATCGCGGTGGGATTTGTGCTGGTGTCGCTCTACCACCCCTATTTCCTGGCCTTCACGCTGGTGATGATTGCGCTGATCTGGGTGATATGGCTCACCTGGGGAAGCCGCGCGCTGCGCACCGGGGTCGATCTCAGCCACGCCAAGCACAAGACCGGCGCCTGGCTTCAGGCGATCGGCGATTCCAACGGCTTCTTCAAGTCGCAGCGCCGGATCGACTACGCGCTCGACAAGACCGATGATTACACCCGCAAATACATCACCGAACGCAAGCGCCATTTCCGCCACCTGTTCTCGCAGACCATCGCTTTTCTGCTGATGTATGCTGCGGCCAGCGCTGTGCTGCTAGGGCTGGGCGGCTGGCTGGTCATTCAAAACGAGCTGACGCTGGGCCAGTTGGTCGCGGCCGAATTGGTGCTGTCGGCAGCGTTCGTCGGCGTGGCGCAGCTTGGCAGCTATCTCGGCTATTTCTACGATCTGTTCGCGGCCGTGGAGGAAATTTCGCAATTCTACGATGTCGAACAGGAACAGCCCAAGGGCGAGGACCCGTTCGACGGCCCCGATCACACGATCGTGATGAAAGGGGTGCGCGGGCCTGCGCGGCACGAAGAAGCGCAGTTCGATCTCGAAATCCCGTCAGGCGCGATCATCATGGCCGCCGCCAGCCAGCCCGGGGTGCAGCGCTTGTTTACCAACCTATTGAAGCTGCACGTGCTGCCCAGCGGCGGCTACGCAACGCTGGGCGGGATCGACATCAAGGCGATCGAGGCGCATCACCTGCGCAATAATGTCCACGTGCTCGAACGGCCGAGCTTTGTCGAGATGACGATCCGGGAATATCTTGCGCTGTCCTGCCCCGATACCGCGCCGCAGCGGATGATCGGCGCGCTCGAAACGGTTGGCCTTGCCGATGCCATCGCCACGCTGGAAAAGGGGCTCGATACCCCGATTGCCACGACCGGTTACCCGCTATCGGCGGTTGAATTGCAGCAATTGAAGCTCGCCAACGCGCTGCTCGAACGCCCGCGCATCCTGGTGCTGAGCCGGTTGTTCGACCTGCTCGATCCCGAACCGCTCGGGCGCGCGATCACCGAACTGCGTGCCCAAGCCTATTCGACTGTGATCTATTTTTCGAACCGGCGCATCGATCTGGGGTTTGACCGGTTCCTCTACCTCGAAGCCCACCGCCAGCGCAGTTTCGAGAATTTCGGCGATTTCTGCGCTGCAATGAATCGGCCCGTGTTGCACCCGGGCGCGCCGCTGGCCAAGCGAGGCGCATGAGCATGGCGACGCTCAAGGAGGATATGGCGCATTTCACGACGCTCGCGTCGATCAGGACGCCGCAAGTGATGCGGACGGTGTTTTTCATGCTGCTGGCGGCAATCGTGATCACAGTCGCGTTCCTGATCTATGTGCCGTGGGTGCAGACCACTTCGGGCCGCGGTGTGGTGACCACGCTCAACCCCAATGAACGCAAGCAGGATATCAACGCTCTGGTGCCCGGCCGGATCGAGGAATGGTTCGTGCGCGATGGCTCCTCGGTGAAGAAGGGCGATCCGATCGTCCGCATCGCCGATATCGATCCGCAGCTGATTGAACGCCTGCAGGCCGAGCGTCAGCAGATTGAACTGCAATTGCAAGCCGCCCAGTCTGCGCTCGCCACCGCACAGATCGATGAGCGCCGCTCGCGCGAATTGTTTGAGGCCGGGCTATCGGCGCGGCGCGATTATGAACTGGCGCAGATCAAGATCGCCGAAATGCAAGGGAGCGTCGCTGCGGCGCAGGCCAATCTCAACCGCGCGGATATCAACATTTCGCGCCAGTCGGTGCAGATCGTGCGCGCGCCCCGCGATGGCTTCATCCAGAGCCTCAATGCCGGCGACGCCGCGACCTACATCAGCGCGGGCGCGGTGCTCGCCACTTTCGTGCCCGACAACGCCGAGCGCGTGATCGAGATCTTCATCGACGGGCGTGATGTCGCGCTGGTCAAGCCAGGGGACAAGACCCGCATCCAGTTCGAAGGCTGGCCTGCGGTGCAGTTTTCGGGCTGGCCATCGACCGCCGTCGGCACCTTTGGCGGCATGGTGATCTCGGTCGACCAGTCGGCGCAGACCAATGGCAGGTTCCGGGTGCTGATCGCCGAGGATACCGCCGAACAATACCGCTGGCCCGAAGAACGCTACGTCCGCTTTGGCGCGGTGGTGCAGGCCTGGGTGCTGCTTGAGACCGTACCGGTCGGCTATGAAATCTGGCGCCAGCTCAACAACTTCCCGCCCGAACTGCCATCGGCGGCAAACACTGGGCCAGCAAACTAGGGATGCGCGGCGGGTTGGCCCTGTTGCGGCTGGGCGCGCTGCTCGGCGCGGTGCCGGCGTTGGCGCTCAGCGCGCTGCCAGCCGCGGCGCAGGATATCGCCCCGCTCGGCGATCCGCTCGATGCAGCGCTCACCACCGGCGCGTTGCTGCCGGAAGAAGTGCTGCGATCATCGGCGCTCACCTTCCCGTCGATCCTTGAAGCTTTCGAGCGCGAGGCTGCCGCGCGCAGCGATCAGCTTGCTGCGGACGGGGCGTTCGACCTGATGCTCAAGGGCGAATATTACGACCGACTGAGCGGCACATTCTCAGGCGGGTTCGCCAAGGCTGAAGCGCGCCAGCCGCTGCGTCCGCTCGGGGCCGAAGTGTTCGGTTCTTACCGCTTGTCGGATGGGCGCTTCCCGATTTACGAGAACATCAACAACACCAACCAAGCAGGCGAGGTGAAGGTCGGTGCGCTGTTTTCGCTGCTGCGCAATCGCGACATCGACGCGCGCCGCTTCGGGATCGAGGACGCCCGGCTGGCCGCCAGTCAGGCGCGGCTCGATGTGATGCTGGTGCAACTCAACGTCCAGCACGAAGCGTTGCGGGCCTATTGGCGCTGGGTAGCGGCGGGTGAAGAAATCCCGGTGTTCGAGGAACTGCTCGAAATCACCGAAGCACGCCAGATCGGCCTCACCCGCGAGGTGAACGAGGGCGCACGGCCACGCATCGCGCTGACCGAAAACGAGCAGAACCTGCTGGAGCGCCGTTCGCTGCTGGAAGACGTCAAGCGCAATTTCGTCGTCGCCGCCAACAGTCTTGGCTTTTATCTGCGCGGATCGGACGGGCAGATGATCGTGCCAGCCCGCGAGATGCTGCCCGAGCGCACGCGGATCAAGGCGACGCAGCCGCCGGAGATGCTCGCGGCGAGACCTGTGAGCGAGATGATTAAGAGCCGCCCGGAGCTCCAGACCTTCAAGCTCGCGCTCGAACGGGCGACCAACAAGGTCGAACTCAAGCGCAACGACCTGCAATCCCGGCTCGACGCGAGTATCGAACTCTCGCGCGATTTTGGCGCGGTGGGGGATGGCGGTCCAACCTTCGATTCGACCGACACCGTTGTCGGCCTGACCTTCAGCGTGCCGTTGCAACGCCGCCAGGCGCGCGGGGCGGTGAGCCGCGCCGAAGCCGAACTGCGCGAGACCGAGCTGCGCCAGCGCCGCATCGCCGATCAGATCACCACCGATGTCAGCAACATCCTCGCCAACCTGTCAGCAGCGCTGAAACTGGGCGAACTGGCCGATGCCGAGGTCAAGCAGGCCAACCAGATGGTGCAGGCCGAACGCACCCGCTTCCGGCTGGGCGCTGGCGACTTTTTCTTCGTCAACGATCGCGAAGAAACCGCTGCCAACGCCCAGATCAAGGCGATCCGCGCCAAGCTCGCCGGGCGATTGGCGGAGGCGAGTTTTAACGCGGCGACGATGAATCTTGCGGCGCTAGGGCTGGAGTAGGCGCAGGTGAGGCCTTGTTAGGCGCTTGTGCTTCGACGTCAGCTTCGTTCGGGGCGGGATCGCCGCAACGCTGGTGCAGATGAGCGCAAGACCGGCTTCCGCCTCCCGGCGTTCATCTCTCGGCAATCGCTGGTTGCCGATGGCGCGTTTACCGTTAAGGGAAACTGCTTCCGTTCACCATCGGGATCCGATCTTTCATGACCACCAAATTGCTGACCGGGCTGCTGGCTAAACCCAGCGACACCGGGCTCGAGGCGCGTTGCACCCGAGCCGAGCGGTTGTTCCAGATCGCGTTCGGGGCGGTGCAATGGCCGTGGCTGCTGCGCAGTCTGTATGGCGGGACGCAGGCGCAGAAGCAGGCGCTGCTCGCGCGGGTCGGGCTGGAAGAGGGCGCGCTGCCGCATCTCGGCAGCTGGAAGGCGGATACCTATCTGCTGCACCGGATCGTCGACGTTATCGAAGAAGCGCGCCCGGCGAGCGTGGTTGAACTCGGTTCGGGCGCGACCTCGCTGGTGATCGCCAAGGCGCTGGCGCAACATGGCGGGGGCAAGTTGCACTCCTATGATCAGCACGCGCCGTTTGTCGAAGCGATGCAGGGCTGGCTGGCCGAACACGCGCTGGAAGCAGCGTTCCACCACGCGCCGCTGGGGCAGCGCGATGTGCGCTGGCCAGGACTGTGGTACAGCCTCACCGCGGTGCCGGGATCGATCGACCTGCTGGTGATCGACGGGCCGCCGTGGGCCGTCCACCCGTTTGCGCGCGGGATGGCAGAGCGCCTGTTCCCCTTGGTCGCGCCGGGCGGCACAGTGCTGCTCGACGACGCCGCGCGCCCGGGTGAGCGCGTTGTTGCGCGGCGGTGGAAGAAAAACTGGCCCGACTTCGACTTTCACTACGAAGGCGCGGGCACCAAGGGGCTGCTGGTGGGCACGCGCCGAGCCTAAATCTTCCCCCTCAGCGCTTGATACGCCGCCGCCGCGACGGTGTTGGCAAGGTTGAGCGAGCGGATCACGTCCGAGCGCATTGGCAGGCGGAACAACCGGTCTTCATGCTGCGCAATTATGCTGCGCGGTATACCCTTGGTTTCCTGACCGAATATCAGCATAGCGTCCTCCGGATAGTCGGGCTCGTAAACGCTGCGGCTGCCGAATTCCTCGAACAGGAACAGCTGATCGAGGCGCGGGGTGCGGGCTTCGAGAAACGCGTCCCAGCTGGCATATTCGGTCAAGTGCACATGCCGCCAGTAATCAAGGCCGGAGCGCTTTACCCGCTTGTCCGAGATGTCGAACCCCAGCGGATGGATCAGGATCAGCTCCATGCCCAGTGCCACGCACGTACGCCCCACTGCGCCGGTATTGCCGGGGATTTCCGGCTGGATGAGGATGATGGCGGTCATGGCATTTGCGGCGCGGCGACCGCTTCGAGGTACGCGCTTAAAGTTGAGAAATGCGAGCAGCCGGGCAGCATTCGCACACCGGCGCAATGAGGCAGAGCCTCGCCCAATGGGTGCGCCATGGCAGGCGGGGTCCAATCGTCTTCGCTCCCCTGCCAGATCGTCACCGGCTGATGCACCCGCGCCAGCTCTGCCGACCAGTCGGCGACATAGAGCGCAATTTCCTGCCGATAGGCCGCGCGCTGCGTCAGCAGGCTGTGGCGGAGCGACGCTGCCAGCTGTTCCATAAATTGCGGGTCGGCGGCCAAGGCGCGGTCTGCACCGCGCGGCGCCGCCATCAGCGCAGCTGCCATTTGTGCCGCTGCCAACCGCGCCGCCTTCGCCTGCAACCACGTGAAGACGGCAAAGGGCACCCGCCCTAATTGAGCCGCACGAAACACAGGAGCGCCGGCCATTCCGCCAAGAAAGTCGCCAAGGGTCAACGGCGCGGCGGGAGAGACACAGTCGATCTGCCGCACCCGCGCGCCAAGCAAGGGCGCAACCCGCAACGCCGCCGCCGCGCCGAGCGAGAATGCGACCAGGTGCAGCGATCCATCAGGAAATTCCCGCAGGATCTGCTCAGCAAGCCTCCTGAAATATCCGCTTGGATCACCGCCCGCCAAAGCATCGCTGCGCGCGACGTTATGGAAATGCCGGGCCGATGCGGCAATCGCTGGGCCGAAACTGGCCAGCTCCGCCGCCGAACCCGGCAGGCCGTGGAAATAGAGCGTCGTTTGGCCGGAATTCATGATCGGACCAGCACCGGCCAACGTCAACGGCGATCTAGCCCAGCTTATCCTTCAGCAGCGCGTTCACCACCCCCGGGTTGGCCTTGCCGGCCATCGCCTTCATCGTCTGGCCGACGAAGAAGCCGAACAGCGCTTCCTTGCCGCCGCGGTACTGTTCGACCTTGTCGGCGTTGGCGGCGATGATTGCGTCGACGGTGGCTTCGATTGCGCCGGTATCAGAGACCTGCTTGAGGCCCTCGGCCTCGGCGATTTCAGCCGGATCGCGGCCGGTCTTGAGAACGATTTCGAAGATTTCCTTCGCCTGCCCGCCGCTGATTTCGCCCGTGTCGGCCATCGCAAGGATGCTCGCCTGTGCGGCCGCCGTGGCGTTGGCGAGGTCGGCGTCATCGCCCAGCGCCTTGATCACGCCCGGCGCGACCGAGAGCGACCAGTTAGCGACCTGTGTGGCGACGGCGGCTTGATCCTTACCAATCACCTTGGCGGTTTCAGCCAGCAGCGTTTCGAAGCGCGCGAAGGTCTCAACCTCGGCGGTCAGCTCGCGCGCGTTATAGGGGGTGAGTCCGAACACCTCGACGTAACGCTTGCGCTTGGCGTCCGGCAATTCCGGCAGCGACGCGCGGCATTCAGCGAGGAAATCCTCCTCCAGCACCAGCGGAAGCAGATCGGGATCGGGGAAATAGCGATAGTCGTGCGCGTCTTCCTTGCTGCGCATCGTCCGCGTTGTGCCGGTGCCCGGATCAAACAGCCGGGTTTCCTGCACAATCGTGCCGCCTGCTTCGAGCACATCGACCTGCCGCATCGCTTCATGCTCGATCGCCTGCATGACGTATCGCACCGAATTGACGTTCTTGGTTTCCGTCCGCGTGCCCAGCCCCTCACCCGGACGGCGCACGGAGACATTGACGTCCGCGCGCATCGAGCCTTCTTCCATGTTGCCATCGCACGAGCCGACATAGCGCAGGATCGCGCGCAGCTTGCGCACGTAAGCCCCGGCCTCGGCCGGCGAGCGCAAGTCGGGGCGCGAGACAATTTCCATCAACGCGACGCCGCTGCGGTTCAAGTCGACGTAGCTCATCGTCGGGTGCTGATCATGCATCAGCTTGCCCGCGTCCTGCTCAACGTGAATACGCTCGATCCCGATCACTTTGTCGTGCGCGATGCCCGCCTTCTCGTCCGCATCGATCAGCAGCTGCCCCTCGCCGACGATCGGATGGTACAGCTGGCTGATCTGGTAGCCCTGCGGCAAATCGGCGTAGAAGTAATTCTTGCGATCAAACTGGCTCCACGCGTTGATCTCAGCCTCGATCGCCATCCCGGTGCGCACCGCCTGGCGGATGCATTCGCGGTTGGGCACCGGTAGCATCCCCGGCATCGCGGCATCGACAAGCGACACCTGCGAGTTCGGCTCCGCACCAAACGCGGTCGATGCGCCCGAAAACAGCTTGGAATGCGAAGTCACCTGCGCATGGACTTCAAGGCCGATAACGACCTCCCATTCGCCGGTTGCGCCCTGGATGCGGTAGTTGCTGTCAGTCATCATGATGGTCCGGTAAGATAAGTTCGACTTCAGGGAAATAGCGGCGAAAGCGGCGCGGGTCACGCGTCAGGATGCGTGCTTTGCGCACACTGGCATGCGCACCGATCAGGAGGTCAGGGAGAAGAGCTCCGCGCCTCCCGCCATTGTCGATCCAGTCGGCGAAGGCCTGACCGGCCCGGAATGCGACATCGGTATCAAGAGGATCGAGCGGGAGACCAAGAATTTTCATCACTTCGTCAAGTTGCTTCCGAGACTCCGCGCGTATGGCGAGTTCAGCCACGACGATACCATTTACGAAAGCTTGGGCTTCACGCGCTTCCGCCAGCATTTTTAAAGACCAGGCATGATAGGTAGCGGCAACGTTGAAAGAATCGATCGCGACATTCGAATCGACCAGAATCATTCGTCCACAATCCCCTCGAACGGTTGGATGGGCTCGCGGATCAGTGCCATGAATTCGTCGGTATCCATGCCTTTGAACCGATCATTAGCCGCAAAAATCGCCTGAGCTTCGTTCATCCGCTCCAGAAATTCGGCTTTGCGCTGCTCGGCCTGAGCATCGGAATCGGCCTTAACGATCCGGACCGTACCATCGGGATCGGTTTCAATCTGGACCTTATGCCCCGGCTTCAAGCCGAGCAGATCACGCACATCCTTGGGCACGGTGATCTGGCCCTTGGTGGTCATGTTGGTTTCGTAACGCATAGGGAGGTATTACCAAAAGCGAGTAATACCGTCAATCAAACGCCGCGCCGGTCAGCCCTCGTCCGGCGGCGTTTCATCCCGGTCGCGGGTGTCGAACCGCGCTTCGCCGTGATCGACGTTCTTGCGCACCCAATTGGCGACCATGAAGGTCACCGGCACCGCGAGCGCAATTGCCATCCCGGCAATCCACAGCGGCAGGTCTGCGTTCACCACCACTTGTCCGGCGCAGCTTTGAACCCGGCGCGCTGCTGGATCGCCAGCCCCGCATTGAGCACGCCCTGTTCGTCGAACGGGCGGCCGACCAGTTGCAGGCCCAGCGGCAACCCGTTCTCGTTAAGCATCGCTGGCACGCTCATCGCAGGCAGACCAGCCAGCGAGGCGGGCACAGCGAAGACATCGTTGAGATACATCGTGAGCGGGTCATCGTTCATCGAACCGAGCGGGAACGAAGCGGTCGGCGTGGTCGGCGCGAGGATCACGTCGCACTCTTGGAACGCTCGCTCGAAGTCGCGGGCGACCAATGCGCGGACCTTCTGGGCCTGCGTGTAATAGGCGTCGTAGAAGCCTGCCGACAGCACATAGGTGCCGATCAGGATGCGGCGCTTGACCTCATCGCCGAACCCGGCGGCGCGGGTGGCGGCGTACATATCCTGCAGGCCCGATCCGCCTGCCCCGGCCGCCGAGCCGGGGTCCGGCAGGTCACGCAACCCGTATCGCACTCCGTCATAACGCGCGAGGTTGGATGAGGCTTCTGCCGGCGCGACGATGTAATACGCGGGCAGCGCATATTTGGTGTGCGGCAACGAGATGTCGACGATCTCGGCGCCGGCATCGCGCAGCCATTCCTTGCCCTGCTCCCACGAATCGAGGATTGCCTGATCGGTGCCCTCCATCCGGTATTCGCGCGGGATGCCGACCTTCTTGCCGCGCAAGTCGGCATTGAGCGCCGCTTCCCAATCCGGCACGGACATGTCGAGGCTAGTCGAATCCTTCGGATCAAACCCCGCCATCGCACCCAGCATGATCGCGCAATCCTCGACCGAGCGGGCCATCGGCCCGGCCTGATCCAAGCTCGAGGCGAAGGCGACGATGCCCCAGCGCGAGCAGCGCCCATAGGTCGGCTTGATCCCACAAATGCCGGTAAAAGCGGCGGGCTGACGGATCGATCCGCCGGTGTCAGTACCGGTCGCAGCGGGCGCGATGCGCGCGGCCACCGCCGAAGACGACCCGCCCGACGAGCCGCCGGGGCTCATCGGCTGGTTCGACCCAGCCTTCTTCCACGGCGAGGAAACATTGCCGAAATAGCTCGTCTCGTTGGAAGAACCCATCGCGAACTGATCGAGGTTCAGCTTGCCCAGCATCCCCGCGCCCGCGTCCCACAGCTTCTGGGAGACGGTCGATTCGTAGCGCGGCACGAAACCTTCGAGGATGTGGCTGGCTGCGGTGGTCTGCACACCGTCGGTGGCGAACAGGTCCTTCATCCCGATCGGAACTCCCGCCATTGCGCCAAGCTGCCCGCCCGCAGCGCGCGCGGCGTCGACCGCATCGGCGGCAGCAAGCGCATGGTCGGGGGTGGTAACGATGAAGGCGTTCAGCGCGGCGGCCCCGGCGACTGCGGCGTTGAAGCCTTCCGCCACTTCGCGCGCGGTAAAGTCCCCGGCGCGCACCCCGTCGCGGATGGCTTTGACGCCGAGCTGGGTAAGGTCAGTCATTGTTTCCAACCGTTCGCCCTGAGCCTGTCGAAGGGCTGTCCTTCTTCAGGGGCAGGTTCAAAAAGAAAAAGCCATCCTTCGCCAGGCTCAGGATGATCGAGCGAAATCCTGCGGCTTTCACTCGATCACTTTCGGAACCCCGAAGAACCCGTGCTCGGCCGCAGGTGCGTTAGCGAGCACATCGCCCTGCCGCCCGCCGCCGGTGAGCGCATCGGCATCGGTCACATCATCCCGCAGCCGCAGCGTGTTCGGGATCACCGCCGCCATCGGCGCGATCCCGGTCACATCGACCTCGCCCAATTGTTCGACCCATTGGAGGATGCCGTTCAATTCGGGCACCATCTGTTCGAGCGCAGCATCATCCATGCGGATCCGCGCCAGCGACGCGATCTTGGCGACGGTTGCCTTGTCGACCGACATTAGCGCGTGCCCCTTACTGGCCCGGGACGGCCTTAGGAGGCCCACCCGGAGCCCCATTCGGACCAGCAGCCGGAGGCCCACCGGGAGCGCCGCCCGGCGCGCCGCCCTGCTGCGCCTGCATGGTCTGCTGGAGGATCTGCAGATTGCGATCAAAGGTTGCGCGGCTCAGGATGTCGATCACCTCGATCTCGAATTCGAGATCGGCATTGGGCGGGATCGGCGAACCCGGGGGCGGAGCGGCGCCGTAGGCCTTGTCGCCCGGAATGAAGAGCGTGTACTTGCCGCCCTTCTGCATCTGCTGGAGCCCTTCAAAGAAACCCGGAATGGTCGCGCCTTCCTCTACGGGGAAGGGAGTGCCTTCGGGAAACAGGCCCTCGACCGGCAGCGGGATGTTTTGCGATTCGTCGAACACCGTGCCATCGGCGGCAAGCTTGCCCTTGTACTTGATAAACACCACGTTGCCCTTGGCCGCGATCGGCCCGTTGCCCGCCACCTGCGTATCAAGGCTCAACCCGCGCGGCACGGCGGCCCAAGCGAGACCTGCCCCTACCAGCACGGCAAGGACCACACCGATCCACACCTTTGTCAGCGAGCCCTTGGCGACGGGTTTTATCGGAACGCGGGTAATCTCGGTCATGCTGTGGTCCTGACTGGCGGCACGCGCAGTGCGCGGCGTGATTACGACAAAAGGGCGCGGAATAAAGCCGCGCCCTGATGGCTGATCGGAAAGGGGGATTCAAGCGGTTCTGCGCGAAGCAACCCGCCGGAGGACGGGATTATTTGCTCCCGTCACGCTCCATCCGCTTGCGATCCATCTTGCGGGCGCGGCGCACAGCGGCAGCCTTTTCACGGGCGCGCTTCTCGCTCGGCTTTTCGTAGTGGCGACGCAGCTTCATTTCGCGATAAACGCCCTCTCGCTGCAGCTTCTTCTTGAGCGCGCGGAGAGCCTGATCGACATTATTATCGCGAACCATGATCTGCATAAACGACGACTACCTCATGTCCAAAACGCCAGAGCCCGCCCGAATCTCGCGGGGATACGCGGTGAATTTCCTGTGAAACACCAACAATGCGGGGGCGATTCCCACACGGGACCGCCCTCATTCCGGTGCCCCGATAGTCCAACAATGGTGCAAAGGCAAGCCGCGAGCGCCCGGTCGAAGCCAAAAACCCGGGCTACCGCGCCTAGGCAGAGCGGCTTGCCGTCGCTAAGGGCAGGCGATGGCTGGTGAACCTTCCCCTCTCTTTGCAAGTCTGACTGTGGCTGTTGGCGGCGCGGTCGGCTCGGTATTGCGCTATCAGATCGGACGCGCGGTGACGAACCTCGCCGGACCGGCCAACGCCTTTCCGTGGGGCACGCTTGCGGTCAATCTCGCGGGGAGCCTTGCCATGGGGGTGCTGGTGGGGTGGCTAGCGCGCGAAAGCTTCAATCCCCAGTCCGCCGATCCGCTGCGGCTGCTGATCGGCGTCGGGCTGCTGGGCGGCTTCACCACCTTCAGCGCGTTCAGTTCCGAGTTGGTGACCATGCTGCATCGCGGGCAGGCATTGCTGGCCTTCGGCTACGGCGCGGCGTCGCTGATCGCCGGGATGGCCGCGATTATCGTCGGGCTCATTATCGCCCAGAGCGCGCCATGACCGGAACGCCCCCAGACGAGCGACCCCAGGACGATAGAGAGGTGCGCCAGTTCACTGTCAGCGAGGATGATAACGGCATCCGGCTTGACCGCTGGTTCAAACGCAACCTGCCGCTGATCGGCTTTGCCACCGTGTCGCGCTGGGCACGCACCGGGCAGATCCGGGTCGATGGCAAGCGCGTCAAGCCGGAGGATCGGCTGGAGCAAGGCCAGGTGCTGCGCGTACCACCCGGCGGCGAGGAGCCCCCGGCAACCGCCACGCGCAAGGCCCCCGCCGTGCGCCGCCTGCTCAGCCCCGAACAGATCGCCGAAGCCCGCGCCATGGTGATTCGCGAAACGCCAAGCGCGATCGTGCTTAACAAGCCGCCGGGCCTCGCTACGCAGGGCGGGACCAAGACCACCAAGCATGTCGACGGGCTGCTGGATGCGTTTGTGACCGACGATAAAACCCCCCGCCCGCGGCTTGTCCATCGGCTCGACAAAGACACCTCGGGCGTGCTGCTGATTGCGCGCACCCCGGGCAGTGCGGCAAGCTTTTCCAAGCGCTTCGCCGGTCGCTCGGCCCGGAAGGTCTATTGGGCGCTGGTGGTGGGCAATCCTGCGCTGTCGGAAGGGATCATCGACGCAGCCCTGGCCAAACAGCCGGGAACCGGCGGCGAAAAAATGCATATCGACGAGGAAGGCGGCGCGGCGGCCAAGACCCGGTACCGCGTGGTCGATCATGCCGGAGAGCGCGCGGCGTGGGTCGAACTGGAGCCGCTGACCGGGCGCACCCACCAGCTGCGCGTGCACATGGCCGCGATCGGCCATCCGATCGTGGGCGACGGCAAATATGGCGGGCCTGAAGCCTTTCTCACTGGCGCGGTCAGCCGCAAGATGCACTTGCACGCCCGCCGCTTGATCATCACCGAGCCCAAGGCCAGCGATGGAAGCGGCGGCAAACTGGACGTGACCGCTGACCTGCCCGCGCATTTCGCGATGAGCATGGAGGTGTTGGGCTTCGATCAGGGACTGTCGGACGCGGCCCCCTTACGCGAGGAAACCCCGGAAAAGACCGGCGAGGAGAAAAAGCAAGCCGCCCGCCGCCATTTCAAGCAAGCGCGCAAGGAAACCCGTGCGCCCCGGCGCGCGCGCGGCGATGCTGCGCCCAAGGCCAAGGGCAAGACGAACGCCCCCGCTAAGGGCAAGGCGCTCTCAAAGCCCCCTGCCAAAGCCCCGGCCAAATCCGCCGCCAAGTTCCCCGATAAGTTCCCCGCCAAGCCGAGGACGGGCGCGAAGCCCAAGAGGCCCAGCAAGACCACGGGACTCTGATGCACCCCAACCCGCTCTATCGCACCGACGACCGTGCCTTGTGCGACAGCCTGATCGAAGACATCGGCTTTGGCATGGTGTTCGCCGCCACCCCTGATGGCCTGCGGGCGGCGCATACCCCGCTGCTGCTTGGCGCGGCCGGCGCGGTGCAGTTCCACTTGGCCAGCAACAACGCTCTGGCGCGGCATCTTGACGGGGCGAGCGCGCTGATCGTAGTCAACGGGCCGGACGCCTATGTCTCCCCGCGCTGGTATACCAATCGCGACACGGTGCCGACGTGGGACTATGTCGCGCTGGAGCTGGATGGCAGGGTGCGGCGAATGGATGATGCGGGGCTGGAAGCCTTCCTCCACGCCGCGATTGCCAAGCACGAGGCCAAGCTTGGCGGCGCGCCGTGGCTGGCTGCCGAGTCCTCGGAAAAAGTCTGGTCGGGGCTGTTTCGCGGCATTGTCGGCTTCGAGCTGGACGTGCTCGCATTGCGGCCGACCGTCAAGCTCTCGCAGAACAAGCCGCCCGAAGACCGCGCCCGGATCGCCGAGGGGCTGGAAAGCGCCGGGGCGAACGCGCTTGCGCAGCTTGTCCGGGGCATTTCGGCATGAGGCTCCCGGTGCGCTTGGCAGTGTTCGATTGTGACGGCACGCTGGTCGACGGGCAGGCGGACGTGTGCTGGGCAATGGAACGCGCCTTCGCCCGCGCGGGCCTGCCTGCGCCCGACCCCCACGCCGTGCGCCGCGCGGTCGGACTCAGCCTGCCGGTCGCGGTGCGTGCGCTGGCCCCTGACCTCAGCGAGGAACAGGCGCGCGCAGTAAGCGAATTCTACCGTTCCAGCTTCCGCGCCCGGCGCGAAGAGGGCCTGATCGACGAACCGCTGTATGATGGCATCGCCGACCTGCTGCGCGACTTGCACAGCGCGGGCTGGCTCCTTGCGGTCGCCACCGGCAAGTCCGACCGCGGGCTGGCTGCCTGCCTCGCGGCGCACGGGATCGCCGATCTGTTCATCTCGCTCCAGACCGCAGACCGTCATCCGTCCAAACCCCACCCAGCGATGCTCGAAGCCGCGCTGGCCGAGGCAGGCGCGCTGCCAGCCCAAGCTGTGATGATCGGTGATACCAGCTTCGATATGCTGATGGCGCGCAGCATCGGGGTGACCGCGATCGGGGTCGGCTGGGGGTATCACGGCGCAGCAGAATTGCAGGCGAGCGGCGCGGTGTGCGTGGTCGATACCGCCGCTGCGCTGGCCAATGCGCTGGAGGAGGCGCTGCCATGACCCGCTCGCCCCACGAAGCCGCCGAGGCCGAGGCGCGTCAGCGCTACTTCATCCTCAACGCCGTGCGCTTTAGCGGGATTGCGCTGGTGATGCTGGGCTTGGCGATTGCGCGCGGGATGCTGCCGTTGCCGTGGTTGGTGGGCGCGGTGCTGGCGCTGGCGGGCTTGCTCGAGTTCTTCTTTCTGCCGCCGATCATCGCCAAGCGCTGGAAGGCCGGAGACCGAAAGCTAAAATGATCCGCCGGTTCTACCACGATGTCACGCTTGGGGAAGCGCCCGGCGGATGGCAGGTGCTGCTTGACGGGCGCGGGGTCAAGACCGTCGGCGGCGCGGCGCAGGTCGCCCCGACGCTGGCTTTGGCCGAGGCGCTGGCGGCGGAATGGCGGCGGCAGGGCGATCGAATCGATCCCGCCAGCCTGCCGCTGCGCGACCTGGCCGACTACGCGGTCGACATGGTCGCAGGCGATCCGGCGGCGCGGGCAGACGGGCTGGTCGCCTACGCCGAGACCGATACGCTGTGTTACCGCGCCGGCCCTGACGAACCGCTGCACGCGCACCAGCAGGCCGTGTGGGAGCCGCTGCTGACTGCGTTCGAGGCTGCCCACGGGATCGCGCTTGTGCGGGTGACCGGCGTGCTCCACCGCCCGCAGCCTGCACCAGCGCTGGCGGTGCTGCGCGCGCGGTTGCTGACGCTCGATCCCTTTGTGCTGGCAGGAGTGGAGGCGATGACGACGCTCGCCGCCTCGCTGGTCACCGCGCTCACCGCGCTGGATGCGGACGGCGAGGAGGCACCGCGCGCGCTATGGCAGGCGGCATGTCTGGAGGAAGAATGGCAGGCCGATCTGTGGGGCCGCGACGAAGAGGCCGAGCAGCGCCGCATTCGGCGCGAGGCCGATTTCCTGCGCGCCTGCGGCTTTGCCAAGATGGCGCGGTTGGCGCGGGGCTAGCTCAGCCCCCCGCGACCCAATCCGCGACCTCGGCTGCGACCGTGTTGGCCGCGCGGTTGAGCGCCGCGCCCACCGCCCGCCCTTCGGCCGGAACGCCGGTCTCACGCGCTTCGAAGCGGCGGGTGGTGACTGCGCCGTCATCGCCGATCCGCACCGCATCGAACCGCACCAGCGCCGCAGATTGCGGCGCATCATAGCCCATGTCGATCAGCGTCCCGCGCAAGGTCACGGTCGCCAGCATCGCGGCGTTATCGCCGTCGATCACCATTGCGCCGCCGCGTGCGCGGATCGTCTCACCCACCAGCCGCCGAAACAGGCGCGCGGGCTTTTCCACCCAGAACGCTTCTTGCAGATAGGCCAGTTCCGTATCGCTCACCGCCACCGGCACGCGCAGCACATCAAGCTTGGCAGGGGTATCAATGGTCAGCACCGCGATCACCGGGCGCCCAGTCCCGGCGGCAGTCCCGGCGGCAGTCCCGGCGGCAACCCCGGGGCCGACCGGCGCGCGGGCATCTGCGTTGAGCGTCAGCAAGCTCTCGGGCGGAGGGCCGCCCAGACTGATGCAACCCGGCAGCGCCAGCAGCAGCGGCAGGGCAATAAGGACAGGCCGTTTGCGCCAGATCATGGAATCAATCTTCCTCATGGCCAATCTTCCTCATGGCTTGTAATCGGGCAGCGACTTGCCCCCCACCAGCGCGCCCGCGCCTTCGCTTTCGAGCTTTTCGGTAATCGCGCGCAAAGACCGGCTGGTGGCGCGCAGATCCTCAAGCGTTGCCTCGGCATTGGGCAGCGTTGTTGTGCGTAATTGCCGCGCGGCGGGGCGGGTGTCCTCGAGCGTCGCCGCCAGCGAGGCGAGCGCGGAGTTGGCCGATTTGAGCGTCCCGCGCAGTTCCTGCACCAGCGGCGCGCCCTCGCCATTGACTAGCCCTTCGGTGCTCAACGCAACGCGTTCTACCGCATCGAGGGTCTGGTTGAATTCCTGCATGGTGACGCGGAAATCCTTGAGGTTTGCGGTGAGTTCCGGGGTGGAATCGGCCAACGCGCCGGTCAGCTTGTTGGAATTGCGCAGGATACCCGCCAGTTCCTGCTGGTTGTCCGGTCCGAGGATGGCGTTCAACTGCTCGGTCAGCGTCGCCAGCCGTTCGAGCAGCAGCGGCGCGTTGGCGACGATCTCGCCGATCCCGCCGCGTCCGGGGGGGATCACCGGGCGGTCTTCGGGGCAGGCGGTGGTCTCGCAGGTGATCTTGGGCGCACCCTTGCGCGCGCCGTCAAGCAGGATGGTCGAAACCCCGGTAAAGCTCGCCTGGATGGTCGCCTGCGTGCCGACCAGGATCGGCACATCATCCTTGACCTTGATCCGCACCCGCACGAATTCCGGATTGCCCTTGGCCAGCGCGATTTCCTGCACCTGGCCAACTGGCACTCCGGCAAAGGTGACTTCGCTGCCATTGGCCAGTCCCGTGACCGACTGGCTGTAGAAGATGTCGTATTCGTCCTGGCGGCCCTGCCCCAGCCGCGCAATCCAGACGATGAACGCTGCCAGCGCCGCCAGCAACACCAGCGTCACCACTCCGACCCACAGATGATTGGCTCTGGTTTCCATTGCGTTTCCTATGCCGCGCAGGCTGCGCGCTTGTCCAATAGTCTCTGGCTCATGGCGCGGCCCGCAGGTGAGTGTCTTGCGCAGCGCGCCCGCGCGGGCCGTTAAAATACTCCTCGATCCACGGGTGCCCGGTGGCGATCAATTCGGGGATGGTGCCGACTGCAATGATGCGCTTGTCGGCGATCACCGCCACCCGGTCGCAAATCTCGTAGAGTGTATCGAGGTCGTGGGTGATGAGGAACACGGTGAGGCCCAGCGTTTCCTTCAGTTCGCGGGTCAGCCGGTCGAACATGGCGGCGCCGATCGGGTCGAGCCCGGCGGTGGGTTCATCAAGGAATAATAGCTCGGGATCGAGCGCGAGCGCGCGGGCGAGGCCAGCGCGCTTCCTCATCCCGCCCGACAATTCGGACGGGAATTTTGCCACCGCGCTTTCGGGCAGGCCGGTCAGGATCACCTTGTACCGGGCAATTTGCCGGCGCAGTTCGGCGCTGAGATCAGGGTAATATTTGCGCAGCGGCACCTCGACATTCTCGCCAACCGTCAGGGTCGAAAACAGCGCCCCGCCCTGGAACAGCACGCCCCAGCGGCGGCGCACACCAACGCCCTCCTCAAGGTCAATCTCGGTGATGGTGTGCCCCAGCACATCGATCCGCCCGGCGCTGGGGCACTGCAAGCCGATGATCGAGCGCATCAGCACCGATTTGCCGGTGCCAGAGCCTCCCACCACGCCAAGGATCTCGCCGCGATTGACAGTGAGATCGAGGCCGTCGTGCACCGCAAAGTCGCCAAAGCGGTTGACGAGGCCCTTGACCACAATCGGGGGCGGTTCATTGGCGGGGTGTTCGGTCATTCGCGCCTTCTACCCCCAGCCCACTTCGGTGAAGAACACCGCGAAGAACGCATCGATCACGATCACCGCAAAGATCGCCGAGACCACCGCCATCGTGGTGCGGCGGCCCACTTCCTCCGAATTGCCTTGCACCTGCATCCCGTGATAGCACCCGGCCAACGCGACGATCAGCCCGAACACCGGCGCCTTGATCAGGCTGACCCACAGATCATGTGCGGGCACCACTTCCTGAATGCGTGACAGAAACGTCCAGAACGGAATGCCGAGCGTGAGTTCGCCCACCACTGCCCCGCCGATAATCGACATGATCGAGGCATAGAAGCCCAGCAGCACCATCATGAACGTTGCCGCCACGATGCGCGGGATCACCAGCACCTCGATCGGCGAGATGCCAATGGTGCGCATCGCGTCGATCTCCTCGGTCAGCTTCATCGTACCGATTTGCGCAGCGAACGCGCTGCCCGAACGCCCCGCCACCATGATGGCAGTCATCAACACGCCGAGTTCGCGCAAGGTAATCCGCCCGACGAGGTTGACCGTCAGCGATTCCGCCCCAAATTGTTGGAGCTGCACCGAGCCCTGCTGGGCGATGACGATGCCGATCAGAAAGCTCATCAACCCGATGATCGGCAGCGCGGTAACGCCCACCAGTTCCATCTGGTGCACCAGCGCCCGGATCGGGAAGCGTGACGGGTGGCGGAGCAGGTTTGCAGCGCCGATCAGGATCTGCCCGAAAAAGCCGACCACGCCGTAAATCCCCGAGCGGCTGGCAAAGATCTTGTCGCCCACCGCCAGCGGCACCCGTTCCCACACCGGCAGGCGCGGCGGGCGCATACGGCCGCTGGCATCGATATCGCGCACCGCCGCCAGCAACCGCTCGGCCGCCGGGCTCGCGCCGGTGATATCGCTGAGGTGCGCGCGCGCGACCCGGCACACCACCCACGCGCCGACGGTGTCAATCTCATCGACCCCGGCCAGATCCACCGTGCGGATGGCGCCCGCGATCTGTTTGAGTTCACGATCGAGCGGGCCGATGTTGCTGAGCGTAAGGTGCCCTGACAGCACCAGCCGGGTGCCACCTGCGCCAATTTCCTCCAGCGAATATTGCGCGGCTCCCTGCATCGGGCTGAAGCTATGGGGTGATTTTCGCGATGCGGCAAGGCTCTCGCGGCATCGCGCGGCTGCAATTCGGAGCCCTTGCGTCATTGCATCGCAACATCGGTGCTGGCATGGCGCGGGGCATCATGCCAGATAATATGATCCCCACATTGCCGACCACATTCGACCCCGCCGATATCGAGGCGCGCTGGTATGCCCATTGGGAGGCAAAAAACTGCTTCCGCCCGGCACGCCCCGACGCGGAAGCCTTCACCATCGTCAACCCGCCGCCGAACGTCACCGGCTCGCTCCACATTGGCCACGCGCTCGATAACACCTTGCAGGACGTGGTGGTGCGGTACGAGCGCCTGCGCGGCAAGGACGCCTTGTGGGTGGTCGGCACCGATCACGCGGGGATCGCGACGCAGATGGTGGTCGAACGCCAGATGGAAGCGCAGGCCGACAAACGCACCAATTACACCCGCGAAGAGTTCGTTGCGAAGGTGTGGGAATGGAAAGCCGACAGCGGCGGCACGATCACCAACCAGCTGCGCCGGCTAGGCTGCTCGATGGACTGGAGCCGCGAGCAGTTCACAATGGACCCGCACTTCACCACGGCGGTGATCACGACCTTCGTGAACCTCTACAACGATGGGTTGATCTACCGCGACAAGCGGCTGGTGAACTGGGACCCGAAGCTGAAGACCGCGATCAGCGATCTCGAGGTGGAAACCCGCGAAATTCAGGGCCATTTCTGGCGGTTCCGCTATCCGTTGGCAGACGGCGCGCGGACGGATGCCGGGGCGGATCACGTGATCGTCGCCACCACCCGGCCCGAAACGATGCTGGCCGATATGGCCGTGGCGGTGAACCCGGCCGACGAACGCTATGCCAGCGTTGTCGGCAAGTTCGTGGTGCTGCCGATCACCGGACGGCGCATCCCGATCATCGCTGATGAACATGCCGATCCGGCGCTGGGATCAGGCTGCGTCAAGATTACCCCGGGGCATGATTTCAACGACTTCGAGGTCGGCAGGCGCGCCGGGATTGCGGCGGGCGAGATGCTCAACATGCTCGATGCCGATGCGGCGGTGGCGCAAGTGGCTGATGGCCTGATCCCGGCGGAATACGTAGGCCTCGACCGGTTCGATGCGCGCAAGGCCGTGGTCGAGCGGCTCAAGGCCGACGGCGTCCTCGTCCCGCATGTGACCGAAAAGGACGGCGAGCGCACCGAACACGACGCCGAACCGCGCGTGATCCAGACCCCGTTTGGTGATCGCGGCGGCGTGGTGATCGAACCGTGGCTGACCGACCAGTGGTATGTGAACGCGGCGGAACTTTCGAAAAAGCCAATCGCAGCGGTGAAGTCCGGCGAGATCGGGATCGTGCCCAAGACGTGGGATAAGACCTTCTTCAACTGGATGGAGAACATCCAGCCGTGGTGTGTATCGCGGCAATTGTGGTGGGGGCACCGGATTCCGGCTTGGTTTGGCGATGATGGCCGCGTTTTCGTCGCGACCAACGCCGAGGAAGCGCAGGCACTGGCCGGTGACGGCGTGTCGCTAACGCAGGACGAGGACGTCCTCGACACGTGGTTCTCATCCGCGCTGTGGCCCTTTGCCACGCTCGGCTGGCCCGAGGATGGCGCGCCGCTGGTCGAGAAACACTACCCCAACAGCCTCCTCATTTCCGGCTTCGACATCCTGTTCTTCTGGGACGCGCGGATGATGATGATGGGCTATCACCTCATGGGTCAAAAGCCGTGGGATACGCTCTATCTCCACGGCCTCGTGCGTGCAGCCGACGGCGCGAAGATGTCGAAGTCCAAGGGCAATGTGGTCGATCCGCTGGGCCTGATTGACCAGTACGGCGCGGACGCCTTGCGGTTCTTCATGGCAGCGATGGAAAGCCAGGGCCGCGACATCAAGATGGATGAAAAGCGGGTCGAAGGCTACCGCAACTTCGCCACTAAGCTGTGGAACGCGGCGCGGTTCTGCCAGTCGAACGGCATTGGCGCGTCGGCGGACATCAAGGCCCCGCCAGCCCGCCTCGCCGCCAACCAGTGGATCATCGGCGAAGTCGCGGCCTGCGTCACCGAAATCGAGCGCGCGATGGCCGATCTGCGCTTCGATGCGGCGGCCAACGCGATCTACCAGTTCACGTGGAGCAAGTTCTGCGATTGGTATCTGGAGCTGATCAAGCCGGTCTTCGCTGGCGATGCCGGCAGCCCGCCCGCAGTCGAAACCCGCGCGGTCGCCGGCTGGGCGCTCGACCAGATCCTCGTCATGCTCCACCCCTTCATGCCTTTCATCACCGAAGAGCTGTGGCACAAGCTAGGGACGCGGCCCTACGAACTGATCGTCGCGCAATGGCCCCAGCCCGAAGCCGAAGTCAGCAAGGACGCCACCGACGTCATCGACTGGGTGATCGAGCTCACCACCAACACCCGCAGCGCCAAGAACGAACTTGGCATCGCGCCGGGTGCCAAGCTGGCGGCGTGGCTGGCGGCACCTTCCGACGTGGCGACGCGCACCATCGAGCGCAGCAGCGCCGCGATCGAACGCCTCGCCCGCCTGACGCCTGTCACCATCGGCGAGGCACCCGCCGGCCCCGCCATGCAGGTGATCGCAGGGGGCGACGTATTCGTAATCCCGCTCGACGGGATCATCGACATCGCGGCTGAAAAGGCCCGGCTCGAAAAGGCGCTGGCGGCCAGCACCAAGGAAGCCAAGAGCCTCGAAGGCCGCCTCGGCAACCCCGCCTTCGCCGAGAAAGCCAAGCCCGAAGCGGTCGAAAAAGCCCGCGCCGATCTCGCCCATCACACAGGCGAAGTGGAGCGGCTGATGGCGGCACTGACGCGGCTGGGTTAGTTCTCCCGCCCGATCGGTGCCATCCCCCGGGCAATGTCCGCTTTGAGGAGACCCCGGGCGCTTGCGAAATGGCTGGAAGTGGGTGGAAAGGGGAATGTCGGCTGTTTCCTCGTGGCAGGATGGCGCAAGACCAAACGAACGCCCTGACAGGCGTCTGTTATCTACCAAGGATCACAATTTTTCCGTCAGGGTAATCGAACAACACTGCTTTATCTCGAAAAAAGGGAACGCCCAAATATCCGTCGCCGCGTTGGCCGAGACTGCGAATTACCTCGACGTCGCCAACTGCTCGGAAGCTTGAAATTTCAAGGACCACCTCTTTTGCGCCAATATTTTGATTTACAATTCCGGCTCCATCAACGCTTTTCCCGAGAGCAGCGGGCTCTGTGTTGGGAAACACTTCGCTCCACCTATTCTGCAAAACTCTCAGAAAGCTAGTGCTCCCAAGATCAACGCGCAAGTTTGCTTTTTGGCCATTGATCTGAGCTTCTACCGCTCCATCGACGACAGGCAATTTGACCATGTTCGGAGCATTGAAATTCAATGTTCCGCTTTGCGCGAAAAGGATACGGCTCCTGTTAGGATCAACGACATAGGAAATCTTGTCCAAGATATCGGCACCAATGATAATACCAATGTCTTTTCCAATTGCACTTGATACAGAAGCCAAATCAGCAGACCAAAAATTCGCTGTAGTCTTGAATTGTTGCGGCACTTGGAATTGAGCACAAACAGTGCGGTTTGTTGGTAATCGGCCAAAAGCCGTTGTCGCAAATCCTTGAGCATCGCTTACTGAAATTTCGAGGTTATTTGCCAAGCTCCTATCAATAATAGTTGCATCCGAACCATTGTCGAGCAAGGCCCAAATCTCTTTCCCCTGAAGATTAACTCGAAGAAAAATGAGACCCGTTGAGAGATCAATGGTAGTGAATGTCAGTCCATTGGCATTTAAAAACGACAATTCCGCTTGCTGCTCTTCGAACGCATTATTTTCTACATTTGAAGGCTCTTTTGCATAAGCGTGCGTGCACAAAGCTACGCAAGCTAACATTAGCAAATTTGCGAATTTAAATTTCATAGGGGCCTCAAAACTTCCCAAGGTGAGCTTCTCTTTTTACTTCCGTAGTGTCATGTCTTTTGCGCGTATGGTCAGTATCAATTCGCTTCCAGCTGGGTCAAGACTACATGTCCGAAGGCTTATCAGATTCAGGCAGCTATGGGGTCGCTAGCTGAATGGCAGCTCTGGTCGGCGAATCTTCGGAAGCTGCCACTTCCCTTCCACAAGTGCGAGGCAAATTTCCTACTGGCGAAATTCGTGGCATAGGCCGAGCATGTTTGCAGCTTTCGACACCATTATGGCGCTGACACCCCGTGTCCGTCCGCCTGCGCATTCCGCCCTTTTTCCACATATCTTCATTGATTTGATAAGATCAGGCAAAGCGGACAGGGTGTCCGCTTTGTCCGCATTTTGCGCGGTCCTGGCATGAACCTCACCCTCGCCACCGACGACACCGGCGGGCCGGAGATCTTCGCTAGCCTGCAAGGCGAGGGGCCGAGCACCGGGACACCGGTCGCATTCGTGCGCCTGTCGCGCTGCAACCTTGCCTGCACGTGGTGCGACACCGCCTACACATGGCGGTTTGCCAATGAACAGGGGGGCGATAATCGGCCTCACCGCGATGGTATAGCATTCGATCGTAAGGCCAATCAGGTGACGCTCTCGCCTGCTGAAACCGCCGCGCGGATTGCCGAGCTGGGGCAAAGCCGTCTCGTCATCACCGGCGGCGAGCCATTGTTGCAGGCGGGCGGTCTGGCGGAGATGCTTGCGCACCTGCCTGATATCAGCGTCGAGATCGAAACCAATGGCACCGTCGCTGCGCCTGTACGGCTCGATATCCGGGTCGATCAGTACAATGTCAGCCCCAAGCTTGCGCATAGCGGCAACCCCGCCGATCTGGCGCTGATCGCCGAGCGGCTGGATGCCTATGCCGCTGATCCCCGCGCTTTCTTCAAATTCGTGATCGCCGCGCCCGAGGATGTGGCCGAAGTGCTGGAATTGCAACGCCGCTACCGCTTCGAGCCCGGCCAGGTGTTCCTGATGGCCGAAGGCACCGAAAGCGCGGCGCAGCGCGCAAGGCAGGCATGGCTCGCGCCGCTGTGTCTGGAGCACGGGTTCAGGATGAGCGACCGGCTGCATATCCACCTGTATGGTGACACGCGGGGGACGTGATTTGTTTGCGTCCGCGCGTCCGCGCGGACGTCCTCGGCGCTGTTTCGCGCTACGCGCGAGCGCCTGCGGGCGGCCGGTCGGCCTTGCGGCCCGTCCGTTGGCGGGACGAGCCAGTTCTCTAGCGTGAGTGTGGCGATGAAACGGTCGCGAAGTGACCCCACGGCCGACTGGCCGCCCGCAGCGACGCGACCTGTAGGTCGCATGAGCGAGGATTTCGCACCGCGGATGCGGTGCGGAACACAAGAACCCTACCCCTGGCTTCTCCAGCGCATCACCACGCGCTCGACCAGTTCCTGCTCACCGCCATCCTTGCTCCACAGCTCGACAAAGCTCGGGTCTTCGGAAGCCGGACGCTTGTGTTCTTCCAGATTGTCGAAAGCGACGCGGATCGGGATCGCCACGCCTTCGCCGCAGATGATGCATTCGCGGTTGCGCAGCGCCGGGATCGCATCGAGGAACCCGCGCGCGCCTTCGGGCATGGCAGCGCGCACGAAGGCCTGATCGCGGTCATTGTTGAGGCGCATTGCGATGATCGTGCCGCACTGCGACAGCACGCCTTCGGCAAGATCCGATGGGCGCTGCGTGATCAGGCCAAGGCTGATCCCGTATTTGCGGCCTTCCTTGGCGATCCGGCTGAGGATCTTGCCGACCGACGAGCCATCGGCGTTCTTCTCGTTGGGCACGTAACGGTGGGCTTCCTCGCATACAAGCAGCACGGGCCGGGTCTTTTCCTCGCGCCCCCAGATTGCAAAATCGAACACCAGGCGGCTGAGTACCGCCACCACGGTTGAGGTGATGTCCGACGGCACGCCCGAAACATCGATGATCGAGATCGGCTTGCCGTTGCCGGGCATGCGGAACACCTTGCTGATGAAGTCGACCATCGTGTCGCCCACCAGCAAGCCCGAAAACAGGAACTGATAGCGCGGATCGGCCTTCAACTCGTCGAGCTTGCCCTTGATCCGCATGTAGGGCGCAGACGAGGTCGCCTTGTCGAGCTTGCCCATCTCGTCCTGCAGGATGTTGCCGAAATCGGACAACAGGTAGGGGATTGGCGAATCCACCGTGATCTTGCCCATCGTCTGCGCCAGCCGATTCCTGGAGCGCGCGGCGAGCAGGCACTTGGCGAGAATATCGGCATCGACCTGGCGATCATTGCCGCTGCCGGTCAGCAGCACCTCGCAATGCTCCTCGAAGTTCATCAGCCAGTAGGGCATCTGCAGGTTGGAGACGTCGAGGATCTGCCCGATCTGGCGGAACGCGGCGGAGTATTCGCCGTGCGGGTCGATCATCACGATATGACCTTTGGGCGCAGCCTCGCAGATGCGGTGCAGGATCAGCGCCGCGCTGGTGGATTTGCCGGTCCCGGTCGAACCGAGCAGCGCGAAATGCTTGCCCAGCATCGCATCGATATACAGCCCGGCGCGGATGTCCTTGGTCGGGAACACCTTGCCGATGGTGATGCTGGCGCGGCCATCGCTGGCGTAGATCTGTTCAAGATCGCGGGTGGTGGCAGGATAGATCATCGCGCCAGGGATCGGATAGCGAGTGACCCCGCGCTTGAACCCGTGGATGCGCCCGGTCAGCTTTTCCTCGCCGCCTTCGCCGAGGAAGTCGATATTGGCGATGATCCCGCCATCGCTGCGGCGGTCCTTGCGTTGGTCGCGCACGTTGGCGAGCAGCCAGGCATCGCCGACCCGGATTTTGATCTGGCTGCCGACCTGTCCGGCAAGCGCGATCGAGGGATCGTCATCCTTCATGCATTCGTTCAGGCGTTGCAGATCGAGCGCAATCTGCGAGCCCGAGCCCGAAATTTCGAGCACCACGCCGATCGGCAGTCGCGCATTGCCAGGGCCCCGCACTTGCGCCGCAGGATAGTCTTCGGCGACGCCCGAGCCCGGACCGGTGTTGGCGTCGGTGCTGGGACCGGTGCCCGGCCCGGTGACGCGCTCGAAATCCTGCCTGACGTAATCGGTCATCTGCGCCCTTCCGTGCATCGCATGGGTTACCGGCGAGGGGATAGGTCGGGTTCGGTTAAGATCGGGTCAACATTGCTGGACTTGGCGGGCAGCGGGGCGATACGCCGGCGCCGCCCTGCGCCGCGAAATCCGCGCTATCAAACCCGCGCTGTCAGACCCGGGCGAACGAGCGTCCGGCCAGCCAGCCCATGCCGAGCGACAGCGCAATCGCGCCCAGCCCGTAGAGCACCGACCAGCGCTGCGATGCGGCGACGACCTGGCCTTCGAGACCGGCCTTGACCACCTCGATCCGCGCGGTCGCGCTCGTCAGCACCCGGCCGCGCGCGATGGCGAAGGTTTCCGCCGTGTAGCGCCCGGTGGTGACGTTGGATGGCAGATCGATGCTCGCCTGATACAGCACCTTCTCGCTGATCAGCACCCCGCCCGGGTTCTCCTGATACAGCCCCTGGCGCCGCCGCAGTTCAACCAGCCCGCGGGCAAAGCGCAGCTGTTCCTCGGGGTCGATCTGGCCGGACGGCGAAAGCTGGATGAAATCGGTACCAAGTTCGTAGATCGCCGCGGTGCGTTCATCGACGATATCGCCAACCGGGCGCGACGAGGCGACCGCGAAAAACGCCGGTGCCGAGCGGAAATCGCTCGATTCGGCATTCATCCAGATGCCCGCAAAGCGCTCCTTCTCGCGGATGCGCACTGGCTCGGTCGGGCCTTTCAGCACCACGATGATATCATAGTCTCCGGTCCGCCCGGCCCCCGCCGGATCGATCACCGCGCCGTAAAGCAGTAGGCGCGCACCGGTGAAGCCCTGTCTCACCTCGATCCGCGACTGGCTGACGGCGGGCACCAGCACCGGCTCGCGCTGAGCCAGCGCCGGGGGGGCAAAAAGCGCTGCCCACCCAAGCAGCAGGATCGCCAGCCGCGCGGCAAAAGTCACCTCGCCTGCCTCGTAGGCCTGATCGTCATAACGGCACCACGGTATAGATCTCGTCAGGCTGCACGCCGAGGCTGTAGAGCATCCGCAGCGCAATCAGCAGCACCAGCGTGGCCAGCGCCAGCCGCAGATATTCGGGCCGCGCCTTCAAGGCGATCTGGGTGCCGAACTGCGCGCCCAGCACCGATCCCAGCAGCAGCAGCGCGGCCAGCACCAGATCGACCGCCTTGGTGGTGACCGCATGGGTCATAGTCGTCACCATCGTCACGAACAGGATCTGGAACAGCGATGTGCCAACCACGACATTGCCGCTCATGCCTAGGATATACAGCATCGCCGGCACCAGTAGAAACCCGCCGCCGACCCCCATCAGCATGGTCAGGATGCCGACCAGCATGCCGAGGATCATCGGCGCCAGCGGAGAGATGTAAAGGCCCGACGCGTAGAACCGCCAGCGATAGGGAAGGCTGGCGACCAGCGGGTGATGGCGGCGCTTCTTCATCGGCGCGCCCGCTTTGCCGAGCAGCGAGGGCCGCAGCGCGCCCACCGCCTCGCGCATCATCAGCGTGCCGATCGAGCCGAGCATCACAACATAGAGAATGCTGATGACGACATCGATCTGCCCAAGCGATTGCAGCACGCTGAACAATACCGCTCCGATCAGCGCGCCGACAACCCCGCCGCCGACCATCACCCCGCCCATGCGGTAATCGACCCCCTTGCGGCGCGAATGGGCGAGCACGCCGGAAACGCTCGCGCCGGTCACCTGCGTTGCTGCCGAGGCAGCCGCGACTGTCGGGGGAATGCCGTAGAAGATCAGCAGCGGCGTCGTCAGAAACCCGCCGCCGACCCCGAACAGGCCCGACAGGATCCCGGTCAGGCCGCCCAGCAGGACGATGTAAAGGCCGTTGACCGACAGATTCGCGATGGGAAGGTAGACGTCCATGGCGAGGGATTAGACCAGCGCGGGAAGCGATGAAAGCCGAAGGGTGCGTGTTGTTGTTGGCGGGTGCGCCAGCGTGCGCCGCAGACATCGAAGGTGGCCCGCAATCAAAATCCCGTCGAGAGCGTCGCCGCAACACCCGAATCCGGGGCCGCATCGCCGCCCACGCGCTCGCGCCAATCGACCGATAGGCGGGCTGGCACCCGTCCGATGAGGAGGTCGAGCCGCATGGTCGGCCCGATGTCGATGCGCTGTGCATCCTCCTGCGCGCCGCCCCACGCCGCCGCCCCGAAGCTGAACCGCACACGGTTGCCCGTAAGCCTCGAGATCTGGCGCAGTTCGCGGGTGATACCCGCCTGACCGTCGACAAACGCGGTCGCGCCCGGCCCGCCGACCCAGCCCGCCTGCGCGTAGAATTCAAGCTGCGCGCCAAGCGGCAGCGCCGCCGGAGGCAGTTCGGTCACGGCATAGGCGGCGGGGCGTAAGCCATTGCTGAACGCGCCGTCGGTGTAGCGAAGCTCGCCTGCCAAGCGCACCGGAACCCGCCCGATTGGCCGTGCCGATGCGCCTAGCGCCGCCTCGCTCTCCCCGCGCTGCAACAGCGCACGGTAGGCGCGGACATAGAGCCGCGGATCGCGCGCCGCGTCCGGCGCAAGGCGATATTGCAGCACCGCGCCAGCTTGGCTCGCCCCGTAGATCGGCACCCGCCCCTGCGACACCGGGGCGGCATCCGAGCCCTGCCGCCAGAACGCCCAGCCATCGACCGACCAGCGTCCGCCCGTTGCGCGTGCAGATGCCGGTGCAGCGCCGGGGCCGGGGCTTGGGTTTGGGCCAGTGCCGGAGCTTGGGCCGGGGCTACGGCCGGGGCCTGGATCGGGGGCGGGGGCGGGGGCGGGCAGAAACGGCGGCGCACTGGGCCTCCGCGGAGCGAGCGACCACGGAACGATCCGCCGCGGATCGCGCGCCGACGGAGCGGGCGGCCGCCGAACGAGCAGCGCGGTATAAGGGACAAGCTGAGGCGCCGCTACAGGCTGCGGCTCAAACCGCGCGGCAAACTCGCGGCCGAGCGTCCGTCCCGGCGGTAAGGAAGGCAGCGCTTGCGGCCTGAGGCTCGCCTCGCGCAATCGCGGCTGCGCTGGCACAGCCTGACCGGCTGAACGCAACGGAGCCAGGGTCGGGCCTGCGACAAGTGGCAGATCGAGCGCCGACCCAGCCGGGGCAAACGGGTTATCCCACATTACCGCGCGCGCCGCGCTCCATCCGGAGACCAGCAGCACAAGCATGATAAGCGGCCCACCGCGCCGATGCAGAGTTGCTGTTCGCGCGGTCATGGTGCCACCGCGCCGGCAGGGGCATATGGGGCTGAAGTGAATGGGGCAGCGCCCAATTGGACAGGACTTTGGAAGGTCGCGCCGAACTGGACGGGATGCGCGTCGTGCTCGGTCTTGTCCCAAACGGCCGTGCGCCCTGCGAGCGTGCGAACATAGACAAACACCGCGCGCCGCCCGGCGATGATCGCGACGACATTGGCAAGCGGCAGGCGCAGCACTGCAAAAAGGCCTTCGCGCACACCGTATTCGCGCGTCGTAAAGGCAAAGCGCAACGCGATCCGCCAGGCAAAAGCCATCACATTGGCGACCAGCACCGCGCCAAGCAGCGGGGTCAGCGGCGCAGGCTCGGCCAGGCCGGAGGCGACGGCCACTCCCATGATTCCGGTCAGCACCACCAGCACATATCCGGCCAGCAGCACCAGCGCGGTCAACGGTCCGCGCCGGTCGCGCGCTCGCATCCATGTTTCGGTTGCCCCGCCGGCCCAGCCGACCCGGTCCCACCCGAGCAGAGCAATGCCCAGCACCCAGCGGCTTTTCTGCCGAAGCGCAGTCTCGAGGCGGTGCGGGAAGAAGGCCCGGGTAGCGATCAACCGCCCGTCCTGACCGCGCGCCCGCACAAACCGGCAGCGCCCGCCCGCGTCGGCTATCGCAAGGCCGAGTTCGTAATCTTCGGTCAGCGAATCGCTGGCGAAGGGCTGGCCATCGAAGCGGCGGGCGACCAGCCGATCAAGCGCCTGACGCGACGCGGCGCAGCCCACTCCTGCTCCCGGCAGACCCGCGCCCAACGCATCGCGCACCACCAACGCCTTGCCGTGGGCCTCGGCAAATTCCTCGCAATAATGGCTGCCGATGTGCCGCGCGAGCCAGCCGCGGCCTTGCGGGACCAGCGGCTCGACCGGCAATTGCACAAAGTCTGCCCCGCCCGCGATGAACTCGTCGAGCAGGCCGAGCGCCGCAGGATCGACCATGTCCTCGGCATCGTGAAACACCACGCTGGCAAAGCGCCGACCCGAACGCTCCTCGTCGAGCGCAATCGCGGCGTAAAGGCGGTTAAGGCAATCAGCCTTGGTGGTCGGCCCGTCGCGGTCATGAACGACGAGGCGGACGCGCGGATCGCCATGCGCCGCAGCGATCCCTGCGCTCAAGGTCGCCGGATCGTTGCGATAGCACCCGATATACAGGCTCAAGCCCGATTGCGGCCAGGCTGCGAGCAAATGGCGTATGGTCTGGCCGATCACCGCGGCTTCCTGCCAAGCCGGGATCAGCACCGCAGCCGGGCCAGACAGTGTGCGATGCTGGAGCGCGGGGCGGCTGCGCTGCGCCGTATCGGCCCGCCCAGTCACCTTAAGCCACAGCCACACCCCGTCGACCGCAAGATCATCGAGCGCGCCGATCAGGAAGAACATTCCGGCAAACAGCAATAGTTCATGCTGTAGCAGTGCAAGGCACTGCCACAAATAAGGCTGCGTCATGGACAAGGCGACCCCCTCTCACAAGGCAATCACGGTATTACATGGCCTTGGCCCCTGCGCAACAGGCTAAATTATTTTGATAATTTAAATTATCTTAATTCTGCTTACGCGTAACGCGACAATGCTCACCATGTGCCGACATTGGCCATGCTCGCCCACGGCTCGGCCGGTTCGAGCGAGCCGTCCTGCAGCAACTCGATCGAGATCCCGTCGGGCGATTTGACGAACGCCATGTGGCCATCGCGCGGGGGGCGGTGGATGATGTGGCCGGCCTTGGCGAGCGCCGCGCAGGTCTCGTAGATATTGTCAACGCGGTAGGCGAGATGGCCGAAATTGCGCCCGCCGTCATAGTCCTCGCCGCCGCTGCCATCTTCGGGCGGCCAGTTATAAGTGAGTTCGACCTCGGCCACGCCTGCCTGCCCCGGCGCGGCAAGGAAGATCAGCGTGAACCGCCCGGCTGCAACCTCGAAGCGGCGCACTTCCTCAAGCCCGATGAGCTTGAAGAACGCCACCGTCGCGTCGGGATCGCTGATGCGGATCATCGAGTGAAGAAATTTGGTCATGGCCACTTCCATTCAAAAACGGTTCATCGACAAAGATGCACAATTCGTCGCACCAACTCGGTCAGGGGACAATGCGATGAGCGATGATGAAGTGCAACCGGCGAATGCGGCCAATGGCGGGCTGCGCGGGCCTGCCACCCTGCTGTGGTTCGGCACCTCCGGGATCCTCGCGGTCGGGATGATCGTGGGCGGATACCTGCTCGGCGACGGGTTACTGCGCGCACAGGATGCGCAGCGCGCGGTCACCGTACGCGGCCTCGCAGAGCGCGACGTCACCGCTGATCTGGCCACGTGGACGATCTCCTACTCCGCCTCCAGCACCGATCTGGCAGAAGCCCAGGCCAAGGTGCGGGGCGATACCCGGGCCATCGAGGCATTCTTCAAGGAATTGGGCTTTCCCGCCGATGCGCTCCAGCCGACCGGGGCCAATGTGGCCAGCTTCGCCAATAATGGCCTCACCACCTACACCGTGCGCCAGCGCCTCGCGCTCCGCACCGAAGACACTGCCCGCGCGCAGAAGGCTGTGGCGCGGCAGTTCGACCTGGTCGGGCGCGGGGTGTTTTTGGAGGAGGGTTCGGCGATGGCCTATACCTTCACCAAATTAAACGGCATCAAGCCCGAAATGGTGGCCGAAGCAACCAAGGATGCGCGCGCGGCTGCCGAGCAGTTCGCCAAGGATTCAGGCTCCAGCGTCGGCAAGATCCGCGAGGCAACGCAGGGCTATTTCACGATCGAAGCGCGCGATGGCGAAGCGAGCGGCTGGGGAATGTCCGACAGCCCGTACAAGAAAGTGCGGGTCGTCACTACGGTCAGCTTCGCGCTCGATTAGGCCCAGCGATACGCGCCGCGGCCCAGTGCGACGCGGCGCGGCCCGGCCCGGTGCGGCGCGCAGCCCGGCGACAATTTCGCTCCGCTGGTCGCGCAGGTACGCGGGTCGGTTGCGCGGCAGCATTCACGGGAGTATGCGGCCCATCCTTGCCTGACGGTGCGACCAACGCCCGCTGGCAGTCCGTTTAAGGGTCGCCCAACCGGATCACCGATTTTTACATGCTTCAGAAATTGCGCGACTTTTTCCGTCCTCCCCCACCGCCGCAGCTTGCGGCGGTGCCGGCTGGCATGCGCTATTTCGTGATCGGCGACATCCATGGGCGGCTTGATCTGTTCGACGCCATGATCGCCGCGATCGAGGCCGAGATCGCGGCGGCGCCCGGGCTCGATCACCGCGTCGTGCTGCTCGGCGATCTGGTTGATCGCGGGCCGGACAGCGCAGGCGTTGTGTCCCGCACCCGCGCCTGGCAGCAAACCCGCCATGTCCAAGTGCTGGCGGGCAATCACGAGGAGATGTTCCTCGCCGCCTTTGAAAAGCCCGAAGCCTTGCGCCACTTCCTCAAGCATGGTGGGCGCGAGACGGTGCTGAGCTACGGCTTGTCGACCAAGCAGCTGGCCACGCTGGACCTTGAGGCAATCTTCGAACTCCTGCCGCAATTGGTGCCACAAACGACGCGCGATTACATCGCCGGGTTCGAGACAATGATCCGCGCCGGGGACTATGTTTTCGTGCATGCCGGGATTGATCCCGCGCGCCCGCTGAACGAGCAGAAGCGCAGCGACCTGTTGTGGATCCGCGAGCGCTTCCTCAATCACGAAGGCCCGCTCGAAAAAGTGGTGGTGCACGGTCACACGATTTTCGACCAGGTGATGGATTGCGGCAATCGCATCGGGATTGATACTGGCGCTTTCCGCTCGGGTGTGCTTACAGCGCTGGTGCTCGAGGGCGACCAGCGGCGGATCCTGCAGGCCTGCGCCAGCGATGGTGGGCCGGTGGAGGTGTTCCACGGCGAACGTCCACGCTAGGACCGCCCACGCCAGGATCGCATTTCACAGCGCGAGCCGGCTTTAAGTATTCGCGTAAAGGCAGCTGTTCATGAAGATTGCGATGGTGGGTTCGGGCTATGTCGGGCTCGTATCGGGGGCCTGTTTTGCCGATTTCGGGCATGACGTGGTCTGCATCGACAAGGATCAGACCAAGATCGATCGTCTGCGCGCCGGGATCATGCCGATTTACGAGCCCGGGCTTGAGGCGCTGGTCGAAAGCAATGTGAAAGCCGGACGGCTCGCCTTCACCACCAGCCTGGCCGAAGGGATCGCAGCCGCCGAAGCGATCTTCATCGCGGTCGGCACCCCCAGCCGCCGCGGAGATGGCCATGCCGATCTCACCTTCGTCTATGAAGTCGCACAGGAAGTGGGCGAGCATCTGGCAGGCGATGCGGTGATCGTCACCAAGTCGACCGTGCCGGTCGGCACCGGCGACGAGGTCGAACGGATCATCCGCGAGACCGGCACGTTTAGCGAACGGGGCCACCGCTTCGCGGTTGTCTCAAACCCCGAATTCCTGCGCGAAGGCGCAGCGATCGGCGATTTCAAGCGGCCTGACCGGATCGTGATCGGCGTCGAAGATGAATTCGGCCGCGAGGTGATGCGCAAGGTCTATCGCCCGCTGTTCCTCAACGAATCGCCGATCCTGTTTGTGTCGCGCCGGACCAGCGAGCTGATCAAATACGCCGCCAACGCCTTCCTCGCGACCAAGATCACCTTCATCAACGAGATGGCCGATCTGTGCGAGAAAGTCGGCGCGAACGTGCAGGACGTCAGCCGCGGGATCGGGATGGACAACCGCATCGGCGCCAAGTTCCTGCACGCAGGACCCGGCTATGGCGGATCGTGCTTTCCCAAGGATACGCTCGCGCTGCTCAAGACCGCCGAGGATTTCGAGGCGCCGACCCGGATCGTCGAGGCGGTGGTCAAGGTCAATGAGAGCCGCAAGCGCGCGATGGGCCGCAAGGTGGTCGATGCCTTGGGCGGTGTGGACGCAGCGCGCGGCAAGAAAGCGGCGCTGCTCGGCCTGACGTTCAAACCCAACACCGACGACATGCGCGACAGCCCTGCGATCGCGGTGGCGCAGACTCTGATGGACGCAGGCGTGATGGTAACCGCCTACGATCCCGAAGGCATGGAGCAGGCCCGCCCGCTGCTGCCGGACGTGGTGATGTGTGACAATCCCTACGCCGCGATCGAAGGCGCGGACGTGGTGGTGATCGTAACCGAATGGGACGCATTCCGCGCGCTCGATCTGAGGCGCGTGAAGGAACTGGCCAACGCGCCGGTGCTGGTTGATTTGCGCAACATCTACAATCCCGATGATATGGCAGCGGCCGGGTTCACCTATGTGAGCGTGGGTAGGGCTTGAGTTGTTTTGCGCACCCGCCTCCGCGGGTGCGTCCTCGGTGCTATTCCTTCGCTTCGCTACGGGCACCTGCGGGCGGCCGGTCGGCCTTGCGGCGGCTGCGCCGCCGTCTGGTGCCAAGTGCTACCGCCGCTCTTTATCAGGGGGCCATCATAAGCCGGGTTCTGTGTCCCCGGGCGGTATCCTTGTGGACCCACCCGTGGTGGCAGCCATTCATCTGGGCGCCGGATTGCTCCGGCACTCTAGCAGCCAACCCGGGTCTCTCGGCGCGAAACACGCCTACCCATCCTCCCGGATCGGCACGAGACCCCTATTCGGCCTTGCTCCGGGTGGGGTTTGCCATGCGGTTGCTGTTGCCAGCCCCCCGGTGCGCTCTTACCGCACCCTTTCACCCTTGCCTGTGCGCCCCGTTTAAGGGGAAGCCATCGGCGGTTTGCTCTCTGTGGCACTTTCCCTTGATCCGTGCCCGAAAGCACGAACCCGGCGGGCGTTACCCGCCACCCTTGTTTCGTGGAGCCCGGACTTTCCTCGCGCCCGCTCATTTGCATGGGCGATCACGCGGCTGCCTCAGGCCCCCTGACCGGCGTGCCTATAGACGCCAGCCGGCAATAAAGCAAAAAGCGCGATGCTACCGCGTCATCCCCCGGTCACGGTCGAGCAGCAATTGCCACAATATCGCCGCGACCTCGCCGTCCGGCACGCCGGTGATCCGTTCGGGCCGCCAGCGCCGCTCGAACGCCTCGACCGCCTTGGCAGAATCGGTGATGTCGTAGCCGAACCGTTCGAGCGCGAGGAGGAATGCACCGTCATTATGGAACGGATCGCCCGCTGCAAGGCATGCGGGGCGCGGCAGACACAGCTTGTAGTCGGCCAGCCGGTCCCACGGGAACAGCTCGCCCGGATCGATCTTGCGCATCGGCGCGACATCGGAATGGCCGACCACATTGGCGCGCGGGATATCATACCGCTTCACCATCCGCGCCAGCAGCGGGAGCAGCGCATCGATCTGTGCCTCGGCAAACCCGCGATAACCGCCATTCTCGGGCGCGTGGCCGGGATGATCGAGCTCGATCCCAATGCTCGCCGAATTCACATCCGGAATGCCGCGCCAAAACGATGCGCCCGCGTGCCAGGCGCGGCGCGCTTCGGGCACCAGCCGGATCACTTCGCCCTCTTCGGTGATGCAGTAATGCGCGCTGACCGAAGCGGCGGGATCGCACATCCGCGCAATCGCTGTCTCGACCGGCTTCATCTCGGTATAGTGCAGCACCACCATGCTGATCGGCGCTGTGCGATCATTGTGATTGGGCGAGAGCACCTCGCGGTGCACCAACTCGTCGCCGCTATCTGCGCTCCCCGGCATCGTTTCGGCTCTAGCCGATCATGCCTTCAGGCACCGGCAACACCGCGCCCAGCACCAGCGCGCCGTCACCCAGCTTGTACTGGAGGCCGCCGTCCATCTCGTCGGCCAGCACCGCGATCATGTGCGCGGCGGCGGTGCGGCTGGTGATCTCATCGTCGGCCAGATCGCCTTGCAAGGCGCGGCCGATGGTTTCGTCGAACGCGATCCGCTCGCCGCGCGCGCGCGCCACGATCTCGACTGCGCCGTCGCGCTGCTCCGCCCCGATATCGAGCGTGCCGCCGCGCACCAGCGAATCGAGTGCGATCTGCGCCAGGTTGAGCAGCACCTTGACCGCGGGCTTGGGCAGGCTGGGCTCGGCAATCGCCCAGTGGATCTCGACCCGCTTGGCATCGGTCGCAAGCGCATTGATCACGCTTTTGGCTTCATCGATCGGGATCGCCTCGCCAAATCCCCCCGCCGCGCCGAACGCGAGGCGGAAGAACTTGAGCTTATCGGCGCTGATCCGCGCCGATTGTTCGAGCAGCTCCATGCAGCGCGCGCGCATCTCCGGGTCCTGCTCATCGGCGAGCAATTCCAGCCCGTTGGCGAGCGCGCCCACTGGCGAAAGCATATCATGGCACAGCCGCGAACACAGCATTGCGGCAAGATCGGTCTGGGAAATCATGCGAGAACCCTAGCTTTCGATCATGGTAAAGGAAAGAGCGGCAAAGCCCGCTTTGCCCGCGCTGTTCCCATCGCGCCAAAAGGTGATACGCTCACTGCCCAAGATCGCCCACACCCGCCCGTCGCTAGCGGCCATCGCCTGATCGGTCGCAGACGGCACCGGATCGCCGGTGGGATGCGAGTGGAAATAGCCAATCACCTGCGCAGCAGCCCCTGCGCGTGCGGCCCGGTGCGCGTCGATCAGCGCCTGCGGGTCGATCTCGAAATGGGCGGCGGGCTGCGGGTGGACGTTGCGGGTTTGGCGCGCTTCGGTGATACGCGCGCCCTCGCCCAGCAGCAGGCCGCAGGCTTCATTGGGGTGGGCGGCATCAGCGGCGGCCCGCATGGCGGCGAGGGCCCGGCTTGTCACGTCGATATCCATCGCGCATGGCCATAGCATGTCCGCGAGCGAAATCATCACCGGCACTCTACCCGCGTCCGCCGGTTCCGGGGCGCGCCTCGACAAGGCGTTGGCCGAGGCGACCGGCTTCAGCCGCTCGCGGGTGCAGGGGTTAATCGATCAGAGGCGCGTCGATGTGGCGGGCAAGACCGCCACGGCGGCCTCAATGAAGGTCGCCGCAAATGCGCCGTTCCGCATCATTCTCTCCGCCGCCATGCCTGCCGAGGCTCTCCCGGAGGATATCCCGCTCGTCATCGCTTACGAAGACCAACACCTGATCGTGGTCAACAAGGCTGCGGGGATGGTCGTCCACCCGGCGGTGGGCAACATCACCGGCACGTTGGTCAACGCGCTGCTCTACCACTGCGCCAAGAATGGGCGGGGCCGGCTGTCTGGCATCAACGGAGTCGCGCGGCCCGGCATTGTCCACCGCATCGACAAGGACACCTCGGGCCTGCTGGTGGTCGCCAAGAGCGACGCCGCGCACGAGGGCCTGGCCGCGCAGTTCGCCGCGCACACCGTCCACCGCCGCTATATCGCGGTGTGCGGCGGGCACCCCTCGCCCGGCGAAGGCACCATCAATGCGCGCGTCGGGCGTTCCGACAGCGACCGAAAGAAAATGACGGTGCTGCCCAACAATTCCTCGCGCGGCAAAACCGCGATCACGCATTACAAGATAATCGAACGGCTTGATGAAGCCGCCGTGATCGAATGTCGGCTGGAAACCGGGCGCACCCACCAGGTGCGCGTTCACTGCGCGTCAATCGGTCATCCCCTATTGGGAGACAACGCTTATGGCCGAACGCCCAAACCCTTGCGTGAAACTCTCGAACGACTCGGATTCGCCCGTCAGGCGCTGCATGCTGCCGAACTGGGGTTCCAACACCCCTTGACCGGCGAGATGGTGCAGTTTCGGAGCGATCTGCCGCAAGACATGGCGGAACTTATCGACCAACTGCGCGATAGTGATCGATGAAACGCGCAACCATCTGCGGTGAATTCGCGTATATACAGAACCCGTGGCCCAGTTCGCGGGATGCCCATCAGGGGTCCAGCGCAAGCGGTCGACACTAGAAAGGTTAGGTTAAACGTGGCCAAGTCCCCAAGTAGCCGGACTAAATCTTCCTCGGTCCCGGCGTTGAGCGGTGAGCAGAGCCTCAACCGCTATCTCTCTGAAATCCGCAAGTTCCCGGTGCTCACTGCCGAGCAGGAATATATGCTCGCCAAGCGGTATCAGGAGCACGAGGATCCCGAAGCTGCTGCCCAGCTCGTCTCTAGCCATCTGCGGCTCGTCGCCAAGATCGCGATGGGATACCGCGGCTATGGCCTGCCCGTGGCTGACCTCATCTCCGAAGGCAACGTGGGCCTGATGCAGGGCGTCAAGAAGTTCGAGCCTGATCGCGGTTTCCGTCTGGCGACCTACGCGATGTGGTGGATCAAGGCGTCGATGCAGGAGTTCATCTTGCGCTCGTGGAGCCTTGTCAAAATGGGCACCACCGCTGCGCAGAAGAAACTGTTCTTCAATCTGCGCCGCATGAAGAAGCAGCTTGAAGCCTACGAGGACAGCGACCTTTCGCCGGCCGACGTAACCAAGATCGCGACCGATCTGGGCGTGCCAGAACAAGAAGTCGTCAACATGAACCGGCGCATGATGATGGGCGGCGATGCCTCGCTCAACGTCTCGGTGCGCGGGGCCGAGGAAGGCTCGGGCGAATGGCAGGATTGGTTGACCGACGATCGCCCCTTGCAGGACGAAACCGTCGCCGATGCCGAAGAGTCGCAGATGCGCATGGAAATGTTGTCCGAAGCGATGGGCAGCCTCAATGAACGCGAGCGCCACATCCTCACCGAACGCCGGTTGACCGAAAAGCCGCAGACATTGGAAGAACTGAGCCAAGCCTACGACGTCAGCCGCGAACGCATCCGCCAGATCGAAGTGCGCGCGTTCGAAAAACTGCAAAAGGCGATGCAGCGGATCGCGGGCGAACGGTTGCTTCCCGGCGTCGCGTAACGCGCAGCATAAGGCGGTTGCTAGACCCCCTCTAGGGTCGTCCAGACCCCCTCTAGGGTCGTCCAGACCCCCTTCAGAGTGATACAGACAGGGCGCCGCGAACAATCGCGGCGCCCTTTTTGCGCTGATGAAGCAATGTTTCACGTGAAACATTTGCAGAACAAAGGTTCAGTCAGCGCAAGCCGCGGCGGGATCGGGGGAGGCTCGCAACCCGGCTCTTTCCCGTCCGCTTGCCCTGCGCTAGAGGCTTTGGGATGGCACTTCGCATCGCTCGCATCATCGCCAAGGCCATCCTGTGGTTCGTCGGCCTCACCTTGCTGCTCGTGATCGCGTTCAGGTGGCTCCCCGTCCCCGTAACCGCCACCATGCTGCTGGACGGCGAGGGAATCACCAAGGACTGGCAAAGCCTCAATAATATCGACCGCAACCTCGTCTCCGCTGTGATCGCCGCCGAGGATTCGCGCTTTTGCGAGCATTTCGGCTTCGATACTGCGGCGATCGAACAGGCAATTGCCGAGAACATGGAGGCGGCGGAAAATGGCGGGCGGATCCGCGGCGGATCGACCATCAGTCAGCAGACCGCCAAGAACGTGTTCCTGTGGCAGGGCGGCGGTTTCTTCCGCAAGGGGCTCGAGGCGTGGTTCACCTTTTGGATCGAGGCAGTGTGGGGCAAGCATCGGATCATGGAGGTCTATCTCAACGTCGCAGAGACCGGGATCGGCACTTACGGCGCAGAAGCCGGGGCACAGCGCTATTTCGGTCACTCCGCCGCGCGCCTGTCACGCGATGAGGCGAGCCGCATGGCCGCAGCCCTTCCCAGCCCCAAAAAGCGCGCGGTCAAAGGCCCGGGCGGGTGGCTCGCGCGCCACGGTAACCGGATCGAACGACGGATCGGCATCGTCAGGCGTGACGGGCTCGATGCTTGCGTCTACAACTAGGCGCAATATGGCCCACGCGCACGCCCTTCATCCCTCGCACTCCGGCAACGACGCGGCCGATTGTCACGGGCTGCACAATGCCAACGGACACCATCATGGGCCGGAGAGTTTCGGGCGCGCATTCGCGATCGGGATTGGACTCAACCTAGCATTTGTCGTGATCGAGGCGGCCGCCGGGTTGCTTTACGGCTCAATCGCGCTGGTGGCGGACGCAGGGCACAACCTGTCCGACGTGCTCGCGCTGGCACTGGCGTGGATCGCCAGCATCGCCGCCCGTCGGCCTCCGTCGGGCCGCTTCACTTATGGCTACAAAAGCTCGACCATCCTCGCCGCGCTCGCCAATGCGCTGCTGCTAGCGGTCGCGATCGGCGCGATCCTGTTTGAGACCGTCCAGCGGCTGATGACCCCGCAGGAGCCGCAAGGGCTGGTGATGGCGGTGGTCGCCGGGATCGGGATCGCGGTCAACGGGTTGACAGCCATGCTGTTTGTGCGCGGACAGGAGGATATTAACATCCGCGGGGCCTACCTCCACATGGTAGCCGATGCGCTGGTTTCGCTGGGCGTGGTGGTGGCGGGGCTGGCGATCCTGACCACTGGGCAATGGTGGATCGACCCGCTGGTCAGTCTCGTGATTGTTGCGGTGATCGCCCGGGGAACTTGGGGCTTGGCGCGCGACAGTCTGACGATGGGACTGCTGGCGGTGCCTGCGCGGATCGAGCTGGCCGAGGTCAAGCGGCACCTCGCCAGCTTCGAGGGGGTCAGCGCGGTGCACGATCTCCATGTCTGGCCGATGTCGACCACCGAAGTCGCGCTGACCGCGCATCTGGTGATGCCCGGCCGGCCTGCGCCTGACAGCTTCCTGCACGAGGTTGCTGCCTCGCTCGCCGCGCGTTTTGGTGTCGGCCACGCGACGCTCCAGATCGAAAGCGGCGAAAATCCGTGCGGGCACCTTTGCGGGGAGCGTTGCTGATGGCCGCGCGGCCCCGCCCTTCCACTGCCGAAGAACGTGAAGCGCTGCGCGAGGCGATGACGCGGCTGGCCGCAGGCGACGCGGCCGCGCTCGAGGAAATTTACCGCGCCACCCGGGTGAAGCTGTTCGGCATCTGCCTGCGTATCTTGGGGGATCAAAAGGAAGCCGAGGACGCCTTGCAAGACGTCTATGTCAATCTGTGGCAGCGGGCGGACCGCTATGACCCTGCCCGCGCGAGCCCGATCGCGTGGTTGGCGGCGTTTGCCCGTAACCGCGCAATCGACCGGCTGCGCACCGGCAAGGTGCGCGGCAATTCGGTCGGGATCGAAGATGCCGCGCCCTTGCCCGACGAAGCCCCGCTGGCTGATATGCTGCTGGTCGATGCCGAACAAACCGCGCAGATCCACAAGTGCCTGGGCGCGCTCGATGAGCGCACACAGGGCCATATCCGCGCCGCCTTTTTCGAAGGACGCACTTATGCTCAGTTGGCCGAGGCAGCCGATGTGCCGCTGGGCACGATGAAGAGCTGGATCCGCCGCGGGCTGCAACGCCTGCGCGCCTGTCTCGAAGCGAGCGAAACGACATGACCGGCCCTGAAAACACCCCTGAGGCCGGCGCGCCCCAAGAGCCTGTGCGCAACGACGCGATGACCGCCGCCGAATGGGCGCTGGGCTTGCTGGAGGGCCAAGAACTGCTCGCCGCGCGCGGGAAGTTTGCCACTGATCCTGACTTCGCATGGCGCAAGGGGTGGTGGGACAACTGGCTTGCACCGCTGACGGATGAGATTCCGGGGGCAGAGCCAGGCGACCACGTGTGGGACGGGATCGCCGCGCGCGTTGCCGGTCAGGCAGGGGCAGGTCAGGCAGGAACAGCGCAGCGGTCGGCTACCACGGCATTGTCCGAAGATGCACCGCTGCCAAGCAATGTCATCGTGCTCGAAGCGCGGGTGCGGCGCTGGCAGTGGGCAGCAGGGCTAACCTCGGCCGCCGCTGCCGTTGCGCTGGCACTTCTCACGGTCATGCCGCGTCAGACCCCGATCGAAGCCCCCGAGCAATTCGCCGCCGCTGCACCGCTTGTGGCCACGGTACCGATTGGCGAAACCGGCCTCAGGATCGATGTCACTTACATCCCCGAAAGCGAAAAAATGCTGGTCACCGCGATCGGCCTCACCGCCGACGGGGTTCATGATCACGAGCTGTGGCTGGTGCCCGCCGATGGCGGCGCGCTGCAATCACTGGGCGTGGTTGCCCCTGGCGAGGTGCGCAGCATGGCCTTGCCCGCCGCGATCACCGCCAAACTCGGCGACGGGTCGAGCCTGGTGCTGACCCGCGAACCGATTGGCGGCAAGCCTGAAGGCATTGATGCCGGACCGGTAGTAGCCAAAGGCGCTTTTACCCGCGTGTGACGGCGCTATCCCTCGGTTCACCGCACGCCTGCGACGTTTGAACCATTCTGCTTCTCGCTTGTCATCCGCAGCGCATGTTGCCGCGTAACTCCTAAATATGGCGGCGTTGGGGCGGCCAAAAGGAGAGCTTTATGTTTACCAGCAAGAAATTCACTTCCAATGCAGCCGCGCTCGCTATGGCCGCGGCTTCTGCGCTGATCGTGTCGGGCTGCACCACCACCATGGACGACAAGGATGCCATGGCCGACAAGGCCGCCATGGCCGACGACAACGTGCCGATGGTTGGCGGCGCGGCCATGTTCCCGACCAAGAACATCATCGAAAACGCCGTCAACTCGGCCGATCACACCACGCTGGTCGCAGCGGTCAAGGCTGCTGATCTGGTTGGCGCGCTGTCGGGCCCTGGCCCGTTCACCGTGTTCGCGCCGACCAACGCGGCCTTCGCCAAGCTGCCTGCCGGCACGGTTGAAACGCTGGTGAAGCCGGAAAACAAGGCCACGCTTACCAAGATTCTCACCTCACATGTGGTTTCGGGCCGGGTTTCCGCAAGCGAGCTGATCGGCCTGATCAAGCAGGGCGGCGGCAAGGCCGAACTCACGACCCTCAGCGGTGCCAAGCTGACCGCGCGTGTCGTCGGCGGCAAGGTCGTGCTGACGGACGGCAAGGGCGGAACCGCTACCGTCACTCAGGCCGACGTGTTCCAATCGAACGGCGTGATCCATGTGACCGACACTGTGTCGCTGCCTGCCTAATCGCCAAGGTTTAACAGATAGCGCTGCCCCGCCCCCCCCCTTACTGGGGCAGCGCTTCTCCCGACCCCGTCCGGCCTTCCTCCAAGGCCGGGCGGGGTTTTGTGTTTGCAGGGTCCAGATAGCAAGGCGTTTTCAAATATTTAAATTTCATCCGGCGCACTGTAGCGGCCGTAGCTTTGTAGCAAGCGGGAGGACTTGCAGACCCAACAACAAGCATAAGGAGATATCTATCATGACTCTCAAGACCACACTGGCCGCCGCCATCGCCGCCGCACTCACCGTCACCACCGGCCTAATCGCTGTCCCTGCGCTGGCTGACCACCACAAGGCCGCTGCGCCTGCCTCACCCAACATCGTCGCAACCGCGATGGGCACCGGCGTGCACAACACTCTTGTCGCTGCCGTGAAGGCCGCCGGGCTTGTTGACACGCTGAGCAGCCCCGGCCCGTTCACCGTCTTCGCGCCGACCGACACCGCCTTTGCCAAGCTGCCCCAAGGCACCGTAGCCACGTTGGTGAAGCCTGAGAACAAGGGCACGCTGACCACCATCCTCACCTACCATGCAGTGGCGGGCAAGGTGACCAGTGCCGATCTTATCGCACTGATCAAAAAGCACAGCGGCAAAGCCACAATAACCACAGTTCAGGGCGGCACGCTGACCGCGCGGCTTTCGGGCGACAAGATCGTGATCACCGATGCCAAGGGCGGCGTGACCGCCGTGACCACGGCTGACGTAATGACGTCCAACGGCGTGATCCACGTCACCGACGGAGTGTTCCTCCCCGCCTGATCGAACCTCACCGCTGGCGCCGCTCTCCGCCCCCTTCCCCCCCATCCGGCGGGGCGGCGCTTGTCGGGACCCCGTCTGGCCTTCCTCCAAGGCCGGACGGGGTTTCCTTATGGGGTTAGCAGCAAGCGGCGCATTTTCGCCTGAAGCAGAGCGAGAAGCGCCGGGTCCATGACGCCGTAATCGTCGGGAATTCCCAGAACAACGACACGCGTTGCGCCCAGCGCGCCGCGATGCTTCGTCTGAAGTTTTCGTTGGTGCGCTCGTTCCAGCACGAAAATTATGTCGGCCAACGCGACCAGTTCGTCAGAAAGAGGGCTGGTCGGCATCGCAGTTGACGCCGGCCGAGAGGGTCTCAATCCCGGAAACCTTGGCGAAGAGATGCTCGGCGATCGGGATGCGAAGCCGGTTATTGCCGTAGATATAGAGGAAGCGGATGAGCGCTTCGGAGCCAATCAGGCCGCCGCTTCCTTCTTCTCTTCCGCTCCGATCACACGGATCGGTTCCTTCTTGGCCGCGACCACGTCAGCATCGATTACGATTTCGGTCACGCCCTGCATGTCCGGCAGATCGAACATCGTATCGAGCAGCAGGCCTTCGACAATCGAGCGCAGACCGCGTGCGCCGGTCTTGCGCTTGATCGCGCGTTCGGCAATCGACTGCAATGCGTCGGCGGTGAAGGTGAGCTCCACATCTTCGAGTTCGAACAGCTTGCGATACTGCTTGACCAACGCATTCTTGGGCTCGCTCAGGATCGTCACCAGCGCGGGGATATCAAGATCATGCAGCGTTGCGATCACCGGCAGGCGGCCGACGAATTCGGGGATCAGTCCGAACTTGAGCAGATCTTCCGGCTCGCTCTTTTCGAGCAATTCGCCCACCCGGCGCTTTTCCGGATCGGCGACATGGGCGCCAAAGCCGATGCTGCGCTTCTGCAAGCGATCGGCAATGATCTTGTCGAGCCCCGCAAACGCCCCGCCGCAGATGAACAGGATGTTGGTGGTGTCGACCTGCAGGAATTCCTGCTGTGGATGCTTGCGCCCGCCCTGCGGCGGCACCGAGGCGGTGGTCCCTTCCATCAGCTTGAGCAGCGCCTGCTGCACGCCCTCACCCGAAACGTCGCGCGTGATCGAGGGGTTTTCAGCCTTGCGGGTGATCTTGTCGATCTCGTCGATATAGACGATCCCGTGCTGCGCCTTCTCGACGTTGTAGTCGGACGCCTGAAGCAGCTTCAAGATGATGTTCTCGACATCTTCGCCCACGTACCCCGCTTCGGTCAGCGTGGTGGCGTCAGCCATGGTGAACGGCACATCGAAGGTGCGTGCCAGAGTTTGCGCCAGCAGGGTCTTGCCCGAACCAGTCGGGCCGACCAGCAGGATGTTCGACTTGGCCAGTTCGACATCGCCGCCCTTGCCCGAATATTTCAGCCGCTTATAGTGATTGTGCACCGCGACCGAAAGCACGCGCTTGGCGCGGTCCTGCCCGATGACATAATCATTGAGCGTGGTGAAGATATCCATCGGCGTGGGGATCTCGCCGTCTTTTTTGCCGGCGATCCCTGCCTTGGTTTCCTCGCGGATGATATCGTTGCACAGCTCGACGCATTCATCGCAGATGAAAACCGTGGGGCCGGCGATGAGCTTGCGCACCTCGTGCTGCGACTTCCCGCAGAAGCTGCAGTAAAGGGTGCTCTTGCTATCGGATCCGCTCAATTTTGTCATTCCTGTGTCCTCGAATCCGCGTGACGCAGCACCTTCGTGCAGGCGGCGGATTCGTCAAGTGTATCTCTCGCACCGGATGAATCAACACATAGCGCATGATTTCGTACCGTTACCATAGCGCGACCGGCCGCGAAGTTGCGGAAAAACTACGCCAGATCGGGGTTTGTCCCGCCACGGTGCAGGTGGCGAGGCAAGCCTTAGAAGCGTGATTAATCAGGCGCGCCGCCCGAACCGCTCTCATCGCCGGTTTCCTCGTTCTCGGGCCGGGTCTCGAACACCTTGTCGACCAGACCGAAGGTCTTGGCTTCATCGGCTTCGAGAAAGGTGTCGCGGTCCATCGCCTTTTCGATTTCCTCAAGGCTCCGGCCGGTGAACTTCACATACAGATCATTCATGCGCGCACGGATGCGCAGGATCTCGCGCGCCTGAATCTCGATGTCCGACGCCATCCCACGCGCTCCGCCCGAAGGCTGGTGAATCATGACCCGAGCATTGGGAAGCGCAATCCGCATCCCCGGCTCGCCCGCAGCCAGCAGGAAACTGCCCATGCTGGCGGCTTGCCCCATGCATACGGTCGACACGCGCGGCTTGATGTACTGCATCGTATCGTAAATCTGCAGACCGGCTGTCACCACGCCGCCGGGCGAGTTGATATACATGCTGATCGGCTTTGACGGGTTTTCGCTTTCGAGGAACAGCAGCTGCGCGGTGATGAGCGAGGCCATGCCGTCTTCGATCGGCCCGGTGACGAACACGATGCGTTCGCGCAGCAGACGGGAGAAGATGTCGAAGCTGCGTTCGCCCCGGCTGGTCTGCTCGACGACCACCGGCACCAGCGCCCCTGTATAGGGGTCGCGCGTGAACTGGCCCTGAGTGCCATAAGTTTCGCCGGAATTGCCAAACAGGTCGATCATGGGATGTGGGTGTCCTTGATGGGTGTCGAACCGGCTATGTCGGAGGCAAGCAGGCAATTTCAAGGGCGTTTACCTTGTGCCTGTGAATTGGCGGGGGAGAGTTGCGTGCAATCATGGGCTTTTTCCTCTTGCCGCCGCGCGGATACGTGGCAAATCATGATGCGATGAACACGTCCACGCTTGCCCGCCCGGCCCTCGCCCTGCTTCTTGCCACCTGTGCGGCTCCGGCCCTCGCTCAATCGGCCAGCCCGCCGCCGCCCGAAGGCGCGGAAGATCGCGCGGCGGTTCAGGAACTGCTTGCGGTCGACGAATATATCCTGCGGATTCAGGCGCTCGATGATAACGGCCCGCGGCTGAATGCGGTGATCGACTATGATCCCGCTGCCCCGGTCAAGGCGCGCCAGGCGTTCACGACCGGCCCGCTGCGGGGCCGCACCGTGCTGGTGAAGGACAATGTCGAGACCGCCGAATGGCCGACCACTGCGGGCAGCCTTGCGCTGAAAGACAATGCCACCGGCCGCGATGCCCCGCTGATCGCGCGGCTGCGCAAGAGCGGCGGTGTGGTGCTGGGCAAGACCAACCTTTCCGAATGGGCCAATATCCGATCGGATAGCTCGACCAGCGGGTGGAGCGCGGTGGGCGGGCTCACCCGCAACCCCTACGCGACCGATCGCAACAGCTGCGGTTCGTCTTCGGGCAGCGGGGCGGCGATTGCCGCGGGGTTTGCGTGGGGCGCGATCGGGACCGAGACCAATGGCTCGATCACCTGCCCGGCCAGCATCAATGGCTTGGTCGGGTTCAAGCCGAGCGTCGGAATCGTTAGCCGCACGCATGTGGTGCCGATCTCGAGTACACAGGACACCGCCGGACCGATGACCCGAACGGTCTACGATGCCGCGCTGCTGCTGACCGCGATCGCGGGCGCAGACCAGGCTGATCCGGTCACGCTCACGGCCAAGCGGGTGGCAGATTACACGCAGGAGCTCGATACCACTTCGCTCAAAGGTGTCCGCATCGGGGTACTGCGCAGCGCGGTCGGGAGCCGTGCCGACGTGGAGGCGCTGTTCGACACCGCGCTCTCCGATCTGACCCGAGCGGGCGCGGTGCTGATCGATGTCGAATACAGCGCGCCGGGCGAGTTGTGGGAAGCCTCGCTCCCGGTGCTTTTGTTCGAACTGCGTACCGAGATGGACAAATATCTCAGCGGGCGTCCCGGCACCAACGGCCCGCGCAGTCTTGCCGAGGTGGTTGCCTTCAACACCGCCAATGCCCGGGAAGAATTACGCTGGTTCGGGCAGGATCTGTTCGAACAGGCGCTCACCACCACAGATGAGGCCGCCTACCAGACCAACCTTGCCACCCTGCGCCGTCTGACCCGCGCCGAAGGGATCGACAAGTTGCTAACCGACAACAAAGTCGCCTTCCTCGTCGCACCCACTCAGGGCCCGGCGTGGAGCACCGACCTCGTCAATGGCGACAATTTCAGCGGGCGGATCGGCGCGGGCTATCTCGCCGCAATCGCGGGCTATCCGCACCTGACCGTGCCGATGGGCGCAGTAGAAGGCCTGCCGATCGGCTTCAGCATTATGGCCGGCCAGTGGCAGGACCATGCAGTCTTGAAGGCAGGCGCGGCCTACGAAAAGGCACGGACAGCCAAGCTGGCCGCGCCCACATTCCGTCCGTGGCGACCCCAGCCGTAACCTAGTGAGCCCCCCGCGCAGGCGTGGACTTGCCTAGGAGTTGCGAGGTCTGGCCTAAGACCCCGCCTTCGCGGGGGCGAACAAGCAGGCTTATTTCTTCGCGGCGGCCTTCTTGGCCGGAGCTTTCTTGGCCGGAGCTTTCTTGGCGGCAGGCTTTTCGGCGGGCGCTGCTTCGGGTTCAGCCTTTTTCACCGGAGCCTTCTTGACCGGAGCCTTCGTGGCAGGCGCCTTCTTCGCAGGCGCCTTCTTGGCGGCGGGCTTGCCTTCAACAGGTGCTTCGACCGCGTCAGCGGCGGCCTCGGGCGCCTCATCGTCGCTCGCCGCGGCCTTCTTGGCGGATGCCTTCTTCTTCGCCGGGGCCTTTTTCGGTGCGGGAACAGCTTCCGGGGTTTCTTCAGCTTCGATCGCGGCCTGGAGTTCCTCGACGGTCACTTCGCGCTCAGTCACCGCAGCCTTGTCGAACAGGAAGTCGACGACTTTGTCCTCATAGAGCGGCGCGCGCATCTGGGCGGCGGCCATCGGCTCGGACTGGATGTACTGCACGAACCGCTCGCGATCCTCGGGCCGATATTGCATCGCCGCTTGCTGGATCAGCATGCTCATTTCTTGCGTAGTGATCTCGATGCCATTGGACTGTCCGATTTCCGAAAGCAGCAGGCCCAGACGAACGCGGCGTTCGGCGATCGAGCGATATTCGTCCTTCTCGTCCTCGATCTGCTTGAGCGCGGCGGCCGGATCATCGTCGCGCGCAGCTTCCTGCTGGAGCTGTTCCCAGATCTGCGCGAATTCGGCCTCGACCATAGTGCCGGGGACTTCGAAGCTGTGGCCCGCTGCCAGCTGATCGAGCAAAGAACGCTTCATCTGAGTGCGGGTCAGCCCGGCGGTCTGCTGTTCGAGCTGCGCCTTCATGATCTCGCGCAGCTTGTCGAGACTGTCGAGCCCAAGACTCTTGGCGAAATCCTCGTCAATCTGGGTTTCGCTTTCGACCTTCACCGCTTTTACGGTGATGTCGAAAGTGGCCTCCTGTCCCGCCAGATTTGCAGCCTGATACTCCGCCGGGAAAGTCACGTTGATGGTCTTTTGCGCGCCCGTTTTGACGCCAACGAGCTGCTCTTCAAAGCCGGGAATGAAAGTGCCCGAACCCAGCACCAGCGCAGCATCTTCCGCCGTGCCGCCATCGAACTCGACCCCGTCCAGCTTGCCGACGAAATCGATGATGAGTTGATCACCATCGGCTGCCTTCTTGGTTTTGGCCGCGTTCTTGTAGCTCTTGTTCTGGCTCGCGATGTTGCCAAGCGCTTCGTCAATCTGCGCGTCAGTCACCGGCACCACCAGCTTTTCGAGCTTGAGCCCGTCAAGGCTCGGCGCGGCAATGCTCGGCAGCACTTCAAGGCTGACACTGATTTCGGCGTCCTTGCCCTGTTCGTAATCTTCGTTGAGGCCGACCTCTGGCTGCATCGCCGGGCGCAGCGCTTCATCGCGCACCAGCTTGTCGACCGATTCGCGAATCGTGTCCGTCACCACCTGCCCGTGCAGGGCTTCGCCGTGCATCTTCTTGACGAGGTTGGCGGGAACCTTGCCCGGACGGAAGCCGGGCATCTTCACCTGCGGCGCGATCTTCTTGATCTCGGCATCGATCTTGGCAGTAAGATCGGCGGCGGGAATCGTGATCAGATAGGAGCGCTTGAGCCCTTCGTTGACGGTCTGCTTGGTGTGCATGGGGACTGGTCTGAAGCCTTCTTGCAAAAAATTTCGTGAGCACGGACAGGTTCGGGGCGAATTTGGTGCGGGCGAAGGGACTCGAACCCCCACATCTTACGATACCAGAACCTAAATCTGGCGCGTCTACCAATTTCGCCACGCCCGCATGCCCGAACGAAGCCGCGCGGGGAAACCGGCTAAGGCACCCCGCGCGTATTAGCGGCTGCCTCTATCCCGCTCCGCTGAAAAGGGCAAGCGCAACACGCTTGCCAAGGAACTTGCCATGGAACTTGAAGGTCGAGGCTTTGCCGATTAAAGGCGCGCGGATGAACGAAGAAACCCCCGAGATAACGCCCGCACCCGTGACCACTGGCAATGACGTCCCGCCCGATCACCTCTCGGTCAATCCGCGCAGCCCCTTCTTCGACGCGGAAAAGCTCCAGCGCGGGGTCGGGATCCGGTTCAAGGATCGGGTGCGCACCGATATCGAGGAATATTCGATTACCGAAGGCTGGGTGCGAGTGCAGGCCGGAAAGGCCATGGACCGGAAAGGCCAAGCGCTGACGATCAAGCTCACCGGCCCGGTTGAGGCGTGGTACGAGGATCTGGGCGAGAACCCGCCGGTTGCTCGCAAGGATTCAGACCTAGCCTGATTGCCGCCCTGCTGCTTGCCAAAAGCGGCGTTTGCGCCCACTTGGGCGGGCAACATGTCCCCGCACAGTAAACCTGAAGTCGTCATCATCGGCCGCCCTAATGTGGGCAAGTCCACGCTGTTCAACCGGCTGGTGGGCAAGAAGCTCGCCCTGGTGGACGACCAACCGGGCGTGACCCGCGATCGGCGGATGGGTGATGCCAATATCGCAGGGCTGCATTTCACCGTGGTCGATACTGCCGGGTGGGAGGACGAGGACGCGCACACACTTCCCGGCCGGATGCGCGCACAGACCGAAGCCAGCTTGGAAGGCGCAGACGCGGCGCTGTTCGTGATCGATGCGCGCGCCGGACTAACCCCGCTCGATACGGAAATCGGCCGTTACCTGCGCGAACAATCGGTGCCGGTGGTCGTGGTCGCCAACAAGGCTGAAGGTTCAGCGGGCGAGCACGGCGTGCTCGAATCCTATGCGCTCGGGCTCGGCGATCCGGTGGCGTTGTCAGCCGAGCACGGCGAAGGGATCGCCGATCTGTTCGGCGGGTTGTGGCCGATCATCGGCACACGCGCCGATGAATGGGAAGAGGCAGACGATCTCGCCCGCGCCGAAACAGCGGCAATGGCCGAAGAGGACCGCCCGACCGGCCCGCTCAAACTCGCCATCGTCGGCCGGCCCAATGCGGGCAAGTCTACCCTGATCAACCGCCTGCTCGGCGAAGACCGGCTGCTGACGGGCCCCGAGGCCGGGATTACCCGCGATTCGATTGCGGTCGATTGGCAGTGGACCGACCCCAAGACCGGCGAGACGCGCGAGATTCGCCTGATCGACACTGCCGGGATGCGCAAGAAACGCAATGTCACCGAAAAACTCGAAAAGCTCTCGGTCGCAGACGCGCGCCGCGCGGTCGATTTTGCGGAAGTAGTGGTTCTGCTTCTCGATGCGACGCAGGGCTTGGAGCATCAGGATCTCAAGATTGCATCGCTGGTGCTCGAAGAAGGCCGCGCGCTGATGATTGCGATCAACAAGTGGGACGTTGCCGGGCAGGTTGGGACCGATGACCCGAGCCAGCTGTTCAACGGCATCCGCGGCGCGCTGGACGATGGTCTGGCGCAGGTGCGCGGGTTGCCGCTGTTCGCAGTCAGCGCGAAGACCGGCAAAGGCCTCGATCAGATGCTCGGCGGCGCGTTTGAACTGCGCGACAGCTGGTCAAAGCGCGTCTCCACCGCTGCCTTGAACCGTTGGTTCGACGATGCGCTCGAAGCCAATCCCCCACCCGCTCCGGGCGGCAAGCGAATTAAGCTTCGCTATATCACCCAGGCCGGCACCCGCCCGCCGCGGTTCGTGATCTTCGGCAGCCGCCTTGATCTGCTGCCCACCAGCTACGAGCGCTACCTCGTCAACAGCATCCGCGCCAAATTGGGGTTTGATGCAGTGCCGGTACGCGTCACGCTCAAGAGCAACAAGAACCCTTACGCCAAGGAGGGATGATGCTGCTCGATCTCCTCGCCGCTGCCGCACAGGCGCCCTACACGCCCTACACGCCCTTCGCCTTCGAGATCCTCGAGCGCACTGCCTCGACGCCGCGGGTACAGCAGGTGGTGCAGTTGAGCCTTGCGCCTGCGTTCCTGCTCTCGGGCATCGGCGCGGTGATGAATGTCATCATGAGCCGGATGATCTGGATTGCCCAGCGGATCGAGCGGATCGAGGACAAGATGGAAGACCAGCGCACCGCCGCCCAAGCGCGCGAGCTTGGTTGGTATATGCGCCGCCGGAGCCTGATGCAGGGCGCAATCCTGTTTTCAACCGCGGCGGCGGTGATGATCAGCCTGGTTATCGGGCTGTTGTTCATCTCGGCCTATATCACCGCGCAGATCGGTACGGCGATTGCCGCTCTGTGGGTGCTGACGATGCTACTGCTGGTGACGGGGCTGGGGTTTTTCCTGCTCGAAACGCGGCTGGCTGCCACCGGTTCGAAGCCGCTCAAAGATTAGGGGCGCAGGATCGCAAAAAGGGCAGATACCACTTCCGGCCCTGCCCCTTTTTTGTGCAATGCTCGCGGTGAGCCCCTAGCCGATCACTTCTCGCCCGCGGGTGCACTTTGCAGCTGCACATAATTGTGCAGCCCCATGCGGTCGATCATCTCGAATTGCATTTCGAGGAAGTCGACATGCTCTTCCTCGTTCTTCAAAATATAGGCAAACAGGTCGCGGCTTACGTAGTCGCGCACTGACTCGCAATGTTCGACCGCATCCCTCAACAGCGGGATCGCCTCATTCTCGAGCGCCATGTCGGCGCGCAGAATTTCTTCGACTGTCTCGCCGACCTTGAGCTTATGGATTGCCTGAAAATTGGGCAGTGCATCGAGAAACAGGATGCGCTCGGCCAGCTTGTCGGCGTGCTCCATTTCCTCAATCGATTCGTGGCGCTCGTAGGCGGCGAGTTTCTTGAGGCCCCAGTTGTCGAGCACGCGGTAATGCAGCCAGTACTGGTTGATCGCGGTCAGCTCGTTGGTGAGCGCCTGATTGAGATAGTCGATGACCTTGGGGTCGCCCTTCATGGGGATGTCCTTTGCGAATAATCAAAGCCGGTCGGCGGCATGCCGTGCCAAATACACGCTGCCGGGGCCTGTTCGCAAGGGGGTGGCGATAAAATATCTTTGTGAATCAGCAGTATGCGAGACGTTCGCAATCGCGTGTCGGCGCGACTATACTGCGAAAACCTCGCAGAAAGCCGCTGCGCGCTCTGCCTCGATGATTTCCTGCGCTTCCTCAAGGCATTGGCCGCAATTCGGGCGCTTGCCAAGGCAAGCATATGTCGCTTCGGCGTCGCCGTTGCAGGTCAGCGCCGCCCGGCGCAGGTCGGTATCGCGAATTGCATTGCAGATGCAGATATACATGAGCCGCCGAATCTTTCCTGCGAAGCGTTTGCAGGAACGCATGTATGCGAACCACTCTCAATAGCAAGGTGGAAATTCACTTCCTCAGCGGAAACACCTGCCTGTAAGTTAAACACCGCCACAGCCATTCGAGCGGGCCGTAACGATAGCGGTCGAGCCACGGCTTCGACCACGCCAGCATCAAGATGCAAGTGAGCGCCACCACGATGTAAAGCTGCGGGCGGTTCAATTGCCCGAACAGGCCAAGCGCCCAGCCGTGGAACACGAACAGCATCACGATCGAGGTGCCGAGGTAATTGGTGAATGCCGCGCGCCCCGCCGCGCGCACGCGCTCACCCAGCCAGCCGGTCGTCGATGGTGCATAGACCACCAGCAGCGCGGCGAGCCCGAGGATCATCCACAGCCGCGGCAGCGGGCTCCACCCCACCATCGCGGCGAGCGTGCCGAAGTAGCTGAAGCCCCCCGCCTGCGCGACCAGCCCCAACCCGAGATGCGTCAGCCCGCCCGCAATTACGCCCGTCCAGCCCCAGCGCAGCATCTTGGTGCGGTCCCACCGTCCGGAAAAGAACCCCGTGCGGTAAAGCGCCATGCCGAGCAGCATCAACGGGATCGTCTCGAACGCGAAGAAGGGCAGGTTGGCTAGCGGCTTCCACCATTCTTCGGTGATCCGGTGCGCGACCACTCCGGCGTAATCGCCAGTCGCGATCGCGGTGTTGACGGCCTCGGCCTCCGCCAGCGTCGCCTCGACCCCGGCGTTGAGCTCGGCGCGCTGCTCAATCAGGGCGGGAGAACTTTCACCCAGCGGAGTGTCTGTGATCGCCCAGGGCGTGCTCATCGCGCCGGCATAGAACAGCACCCCCAGCATGTAGCCTGCCAGCGCGAACCACACCTGCGTCTTCACGCTCCACCGCATCGCACCGAGCACGATCAGGCCGAAAATGGCGTAGTAGGTGAGGATGTCGCCCGGCCAGATAAAGAAGAAATGCACCATCCCGAACAACAGCAGGATGGTGAGTCGCCACGCCTGCAGCCAGCGCGTTGCGCCGCGCGCCCAGGCTTTCTCCATGAAAAGATACATTCCTGCGCCAAATAGCAGGGTGAACAATCCGCGCATCTTTCCGTCGATCAGGATAAATTGCGCAATCCACAGCCACCCGCCGGGATCGCCCGAATCAACCTGGAACGCGGTCGGATACATATAGGCTTCGAACGGCTGGCCAAAAGCAACGATATTGGCGGCGAGAATGCCCATCACTGCCAGCCCCCGGATGAAATCGAGCGTATCGATTCGCTCACCCGCGCTGACGGGAACGACGGCGCGCTCCTGATCGCCGAAAATTTCCTGATCTGCGAGTGGCGTAAGCGTCTCGTTCATGGCTGATCCCCCGAAGCCAGTTGACCGCGAGAGATTAGCAACTCCGATGAGTTTGGGAAGAGTTGCTGGTCGGCGCGTGAGGCATGTTGGCCGATGCTCAGCGATTGAGCCCTAACCTTGGCCCGCGACCACGCAGCCCTGCCCTTCGCGCTTGAGCGCGGTGCAGGCGCGGCTCGCTGCGGACTCGCTGGCAAAGCCGCTGGCGAGCAACCGGGTGAGCTTGCCGCTGGGCAGCAGGGTCTTGCGAGTCCCTTCGAGTGCGGCGTTGCCCGAAAGCTGGCTCCACAGCCGTTCGGCATTGGCCGGAACACCGAACGCGCCGAGCTGCACGCGCCAGCTGCCCTGCCGAGGGACCGGCGTGACAGCGGCAGGCCCGCGGGCAAGTGCGGGACCAGATGCAACAGTAGCGATAGGCACGGCGGCAGCGGGCCGGGACGAAGACTTGCGCGCAGCCATCGGCGCAGCAATCAGCCCGGGCGCAGGCTGGCTCACCGCTGCGACCACCGGCGGCCGCATCGCCAATTCGGCAGCGCCGAGTTCGGCCGAGCGCTGCGCCCTGGCGCCTGCCTCAAGCTCGCGCGCGAGCGACTGCGCCTGCGCCCGCTGAGCTTGCGGAATAAACTTGTCCATTTGCCCCAACGCATCGCGCGCTTGCGGCAGGCCCGCGCCGTTCGCCAGCGTCATCAGCGCATAGGCGCGCGACCAGTCGCGCGGGGCATAATCGGCGTTGAAGTGCGACAAGCCCAGGATGTACTGCGCGCGCGGATCGCCGCGATCGGCGGCCGCGCGAATCAACGGCATCGCCTTGTCCTGCTCACCTTCCTGAAACAGCATCAGCCCGTAATTGTCGGCCGCCTTGACATGGCCGAGCTGCGCCGCCTCCTCGTAAAGTTTGCGCGCGCGGGCATTGTCAATCTCGACCCCGCGCCCGAGGCGATAGGCCTGCGCGAGATTGAACAGCGCGTCCGGATCGCCCGCTGCTGCCGGACCCTGCCATTCGACCACAGCGCGGGTAAAATCGCCCGCACTCCAGGCATCGACCCCGGCTTTGACGTCGGCCAGCGCGGGCGCTGCGAATAGCGCCAGCGCGGCGATGCCGAGCCCGGTCAGCGCGGTCCATGCACGGGTTGCTGCCCTGTTCGATCCAATGTTCGATACGATGATGCGGTCCATTGCTTTCCTGCCATGTCGGTTGCCGGATCTTGGTCGCCGGACGAACTTCCAGTTACAACTATAGGTCAATCAGGGTTAGCAAATGGTTGAGCGGCTCTCGGGCCTTCACTTAGAGGCAACAACGTATGTCGTGGCGGAAGCAGTGACTACACCAAAGCAGCCCGTGTTAACTCTAAATTAGGGGTATCCTGCGATCCCCTGTCCATCCAGCCGCTGTCAGGCGTCGCAATAGGGCGGCCCGCAGCGGTTCAATCCAGGGGGACCCAGGCGTTGCGTGTACTCGCTTTGGCATCGCAGAAAGGTGGATCGGGCAAGACCACCCTGTCCGGACATCTTGCCGTCCAGGCTCAGCGCGCAGGCGCTGGCCCGGTCGTACTTATCGATATCGACCCACAAGGGTCACTGGCCGACTGGTGGAACGAGCGTGAGGCGGAATATCCAGCCTTTGCCCAGACCACTGTGTCGCGGCTCGCCAATGATTTGCAGGTGCTGCGTCAGCAGGGCTTCAAGCTGGCGGTGATCGACACCCCGCCCGCGATCACGATGGCGATCCAGTCGGTCATCTCGGTTGCCGAGCTGATCGTGGTGCCGACCCGCCCCTCGCCGCACGATCTGCGTGCAGTGGGCGCGACGGTTGACCTGTGCGAGCGCGCGGGCAAGCCGCTGGTGTTTGTCGTGAACGGTGCCACGCCCAAGGCCAAGATCACTTCGGAAGCTGCGGTCGCGTTGTCGCAGCACGGCACCGTTGCTCCGATCACGCTGCACCACCGCACCGATTTCGCCGCGTCGATGATCGACGGGCGCACCGTGATGGAAGTCGATCCCGAAAGCCGCTCGGCCGCCGAGATCGCCGCGCTGTGGCGATATATCGCTGATCGCCTCGAAAAGAATTTCCGCCGCACCGTGTTTGCCCCTGCCCCCAATGGCGCGGCGCAGCAAATGGGCGGCGTGCCGCGTCCGGCCGGCGGCTTCGGTCGCCGGGTGGCGCAGTAAGCGCGAGGGCAAACGGATGTCCGAACCCGGTTTTGCATCGCTTGGCCCATCCTTGCTGGCCCGCAAGGGCGGCGCCAAGCCCGCGATGCGCCCGCAGGTTGCGCCGCTCGTCGCCGACGAGGCGGAAATTGCTGCGCTCGCCGACGAGCAGCTTGAGGACCTCGGCTGGAACGACATGGGCGAAGGCGAGGCCGATTCCGAAGCTTGGGCAGATCCCGAAGGCGCGTCCAAGATCGTGCCGATCAACGCCGATGTTGCGGCTGACCGAATCGCAAGCGACACAGGCCCGATCGTCCGCCGCCAGCAGCGCCGCCTCGAAGAGCGCGTGCTTGCCGATGCGGCAATGACCGGCCCGGCTGACAGCGAGCCCGAATACGACGAGGACGAGGACGGGGACGAGGACGAGTTGGGGGATGGTTACACTTCGCCACTCGTAGGCACAGACGAAGACACTGAAGCTTACGACTCCGAAGCTTACGACGCCGATAGCACAGAGGAAGAAGGCGAAGAGAACGAGGATGCTTATGCCTCGCTCACTCCGCGCCCCGCACGCGCGCCGCGCGCTATCTCTGCGCCCGCCCCTTCGCCCGCCTCCGCGCCATCGGCGGCACTTCGCAGGATGCGCGTGCCCGCCGCTCAGGCCGGGCGCCGTGCTGCCTTCACGCTGCGGCTCGATGCCGACCGGCACCTGAAACTGCGTCTCGCCGCGACTATGCAGGGCGTAAGCGCGCAAGCATTGGTGACCGAGGCGCTCGACCGGCTGCTCGCCGAGTTCGGCGATCTCGATATCATTGCCAACCATCTCAAACGCCACTGACCGACATTTGACCACCACCAGCAGGATCAACGGGGAAATGACCATGGACCGCAGCATCAAGATCGGACGCAGCACCGCGCCGCGCCTCGCGCTCGCCGTCACGACCGCACTCGCAGGGCTGGCGCTCACCGGCTGTATGACCGCAGCTGCGCCGCGCGGCGACGTGTCGTTCAACAGCGCGCAAACAGCGCTCGGGAAGGGCCAAGTCGACAAGGCGATCGCCCATGCCGAAGCCGCCGTGCTCGCCGGACCGCGCAACCCCGGTTATCGCGCGCTGCTTGGCGCGGCCTATCTTGAAGCGGGGCGGTTCGATTCGGCCGCGACGAGCTTCAGCGATGCGCTCGATCTGGGTGACAACAACCCGCGTACTGTGTTGAGCTTCGCGCTCGCTAAGATCGCGCTCGGCGAAGGCAGCGCGGCTGTGGCAGCGCTCGATGAATTTGCGCAAGCGATCGATCCCGCCGATCTCGGCCTCGCGCTGGCGCTTGCCGGGCAGCCCGAACGCGGGGTGCACGTGCTCGTCAATGCGGTCCGGTCAAGCGAGGAAGTCTCGCCCAAGCTGCGCCAGAACCTCGCCTATACCTACGCGCTCGCCGGCAATTGGCGCGCGGCGCGGGTGATGGCAGCCGAAGACGTGCCGGCAGGGCAAGTCGACGTCCGCCTGTCGCAGTGGGCGGCGATGACCGCGCCCGAAATGTTCCAGCAGCGCATCGCGAACTTGCTCGATGTCACCCCGCGCGCCGATAGCGGCCAACCGCAACGCCTGGCGCTCGGCAATTTCCCGAGCGATGCGATGATGGTCGCCGAAGCCGCCGCGCTGGCCCCGGTCGAGCTTGCTATCGCCGCGCCAGAACCCGTCGCTGCGCCCGATCCGGTCGCCCAAGCCGCACGGCCTGCGACTTTCGCACAGGCCTTCGACACCCCGGAACCGGCGATCCAAACGGTCGTTCCCGCAGGCCCGAGCCCGCGCTACGTTTCGAACCCGGTGGTGCAGGCGCTGCCCGTGGGCGTTGAACGTCCGGTCCAGCGCATGGCAGCGGCCTCGCCGCAGCGCCGCATGGCCGCGACTGTCGCTCCGGCTCGGGCTCCTTCCGCCAGCGACAAGAGCGCGGGCACCCACCTCGTGCAGCTCGGCTCTTATGACAACAAGAGTGAGGCCGAACGCGGCTGGACCATGCTCAAGGGCAAGTTCCCGCAACTCGGCGCACACAAACCGGTAATCAGCGAAGCGGTGGTGAACGACCGGACCTTCTGGCGCGTCGCCGCCGAGGGCTTTGGCCCCACCAGCGCGCGCGGCATGTGCTCCACGGTCAAGTCGGCCGGACGCGGGTGCTTTGCTTATGCCGCTTCAAGCCCGCCCGCAGGCGCAGTGAAGCGCGACGTGCAGATGGCTTCGCGCGCCAAGTAATCTCCCGCATCCTCTCTCGATGAGCGCACAAAGCTCCCGGACAGGTTCCCCGCTGTCCGGGACTTTTACTTAATTGGCGAGGCGCACCCCGCCCTTCCACAGGCCGAGCACCCGGCCCTGCGCGCCCTGCCGGTCGAACGGAGTGTTGTCGGCGGTGGCTTCCATCTTGCGCCGGTCGATGATCCAGGGGGCATCGGCATCGATCAGCGCGACATCGGCTTCCCGACCTGCCGCCAATTCGCCCGCCAACACTCCAAGCAGCCGTGCCGGGTTGCGGGCCAGCAGGTCGAAGGCGCGGGGCAGTTCGATCACTCCGTCACGCACAAGGTTGAGCGTCATGGCAAGCAACGTCTCGGCCCCCGCCATGCCAGGCAGCGCATCGGCAAATGGCAAGCGCTTGTCCTCCGGCCCGCGCGGATCATGGCCGCTGGCAATTACGTCAACCACGCCTTCGGCAATCGCTGCGCGCGCCGCCCGCCGGTCGGCTTCGGTGCGCAAGGGCGGTGAGAGGCGGGTGAAGGTGCGGAAATCGGCGGTGGCGAGATCGGACAGCATGAAATGCGCAGGGCTGATCCCGCAAGTGACAGGCAGCCCGCGCGTCTTGGCATCGCGCACCAGCGCAAAGCCGCGTGCGGTCGTGACCTGCCGAAAATGCAGCCGAGCCCCTGCCAGTTCCGCAAGCGCAATATCGCGCGCGATGGCGAGCGCCTCGGCCTCGGCCGGAGCCGCAGGTAGGCCCAACCGGGTCGCGATCTCACCCGCAGTGGCAGCCGCGCCCGTTTCGCTCGGGCCGGTGAGGCCGCCGTCCTCGGCATGGGCGACGACCACCAGGTCCAGCATGGCGGCATATTGCAACAGCCGGAGCATCACGCCGCTATCGGCGATCCATTGCCGCCCAGTGGCGATCCCGCGCGCGCCGGCCTCCTCCATCAACGCGATCTCGGCAAGCTCGCGCCCTTCGAGGCCGCGGGTGGCGGCGGCGAGCGGGTGAACCCACAGATCGGGCTTGCCGCTCTTGGCTATGAAATTGACCCGGCTCGGCAGATCGAGCGGCGGGGATTGATCCGGCATCAAGGCGGCGCGGGTAATGCCGCCGAAGTGGAACGCGGGCTTGTCGACCGCAAAGACACCCAGATCGACCAGCCCCGGTGTGACCAGCTTGCCGCGTGCGTCGATGATCTCGTCGCCGTCTTGCGCGATGACATCCGCGCCGAGACCCGCGATCAGGCCCTCCGCGCAGCGCAGCGCGCCGGGCACCACGCCGCCGGGCGTCACCAGATGGGCATTGATAATGGCGAGCGGGCGTGTCTGCTTCATGCCGCCCAGCCCTCTACGCCGCGCGCCTCGCGGGTCAGGATGTCGAGGCAGGCCATGCGGACCGCGACCCCCATCTCGACCTGCCGGGTGATCAGCGAGCGACCTGCAAGGTCGGCGACCTCGCTTTCGATCTCGACCCCGCGGTTCATCGGGCCTGGGTGCATCACCAAGGCGCCCGGCGCGGCCAGCGCAAGGCGCTTTACGGTCAGCCCGTAAAGATGGCGAAATTCGCGCGGCGAGGGGACGAATTGCCCACTCATCCGTTCCGATTGCAGCCGCAGCATCATCACCACCTCGGCGCCTTCGAGCGCCGCGTCGAAGCGTTGGAACACCTCCACCCCCATCGCTTCGACCCCCTGCGGCATCAGCGCCGGGGGAGCGCACACGCGAACCTGCGCGCCCAGCGCAGTCAGACACAAGATGTTCGAGCGCGCCACCCGGCTGTGCAAGATATCGCCGCAAATCACGATCTTGAGCCCCGTGAAATCCTCTGCCGCTTCGCCCCGCTCGGCCAGCGCGTGGCGCAGGGTCAGTGCGTCGAGCAGGCCTTGGGTCGGGTGCTCATGGCTGCCGTCGCCCGCGTTCAAGACCGGACAATCGACCTTGTCGGCAATCAACCCGGTCGCCCCTGATGATCCATGCCGGATGACGATCGCATCGGCGCGCATGGCGTTCAGCGTGATCGCGGTGTCGATCAGCGTCTCGCCCTTCTTCACCGAGCTTTGCGCCGCGTGCATGTTGACCACATCCGCCCCCAGCCGCTTGCCCGCGATCTCGAAGCTCAGGAGCGTCCGGGTGGAGTTCTCGAAAAAGGCGTTGATAATCGTCAGGCCCGCCAAAAGGTCGGAATGTTTGGTGCTTTGGCGATTGAGCGACACCCACTGCTCGGCTTCGTGCAGCAGGTAGAGGATCTCGTGCCGCTGCAACTGTCCGATCCCGGTCAGGTCGCGATGCGGGAACGCCAATCGCCCGCCCGGAAAGCGGCCATGTGGCACGGTAAAGTTTGTTGCTGCCATTAAAGCGATGTCCTTAGTCGAGCGCCATGCGCGGCTCAACCCTTTCCGGCAGCGCTTTCCCGTGGAAGTTGTAAGCCGCAGTCCCTAGATAGGGCTCAAGCGTGAACATAGGGGCGAGTAAATGAGTTTTGTCGGCAAGGTCTGGAAGATCCTGGTGGGGATCAAGGACGGGCTTGTCCTGTTGATCATGCTATTGTTCTTCGTTGCGCTGTTCGGCATCCTCTCGGCGCGTCCCAACCCCGGTCAGGTGCGCGACGGCGCCTTGCTGATCGACCTCAGCGGCGTGGTGGTCGAAGAAAAATCCGCGCTCGATCCGATTCAGAGCCTGCTCTCGGGCAGCGCCCCGATCGAGGAATACCGTGCGCGCGACATCGTTCGCGCGCTCGATGCCGCCGCCACCGACGACCGGATCAAGGCGGTGGTGATCGACCTCACCACTTTTCTCGGCGGCGGACAGGTGCACCTCAAGGACATCGGCGAGGCAATGGACCGGGTGCGCAAGGCGAAAAAGCCGGTGCTGACCTATGCGATGGGCTATGCCGATGATCACATGCTGCTCGCCGCCCATGCCAGCGAGGTATGGCTCGATCCGCAGGGACTGGCGGTCATTTCCGGCCCTGGGGGTTATAGTCTCTACTATGCCGGGTTGCTCGAGAAGCTGAGCATCAACGCCCGAGTTTACCGCGTGGGCACGTTCAAATCGGCTGTCGAACCGTTCTCACGCAGCAGCATGTCGGACGAAGCGCGCGCCAATCTCAGCGGGCTATACGGCGCGCTGTGGGAGGAATGGCAGGCCAATGTGCAAAAGGCCCGGCCCAGGCTCGCGCTGGCGCGGGTGACGGGGGATCCGGTCGCCTGGATCAATGGTTCGGGCGGCGACATGGCTAAGGCGGCTGTTTCAGCAGGCCTCGTCGACAAGCTCGGAGACCGCGCCCAGTTCGGCGCGCGGGTGGCGCAGCTGGCCGGCAAGGACCCCTGGAGCGTCAAGCCCGGCAGCTTCGCCGCGAGCGATCTCGGCGCTTTTCTCGCCGATCTCGGCCAGAGCACGTCGGGCAAAGCGATTGGCGTCATCACCATCGCGGGCGAAATCGTTGATGGGGAGGCCGGGCCGGGCATCGCTGGGAGCGCCCGGATCGCCGATCTGCTCGACGAGGCGCTGGACGATGATCTGGCCGCGCTGGTGGTGCGGGTCGATTCGCCCGGCGGTTCGGTCACTGCGTCGGAAGAAATCCGCCGGGCGATCCAGCGCTTCCGCGACCGTAAGATCCCGGTTGCGGTGTCGTTCGCCAACGTCGCGGCGAGCGGCGGTTACTGGGTCGCGATGTCGGGCGAGCGCATCTTCGCTGAACCCGATACTATCACGGGATCAATCGGCGTGTTCGCGGTGATTCCGACCTTCGAAAAGGCGGCCGCGCGGCTCGGGGTCAATGCAGACGGCTATCGCACCACGCCGCTGTCGGGCCAGCCCGACTTCATCGGCGGTTTCACCCCCGCGATGGACACGTTGCTGCAATCCTCGATCAGCGGCACCTATAGCGATTTCCTCAGCCTCGTGTCGAAGGCGCGGCGGATGCCGACGGACAAGGTCGATGGCATGGCGCAAGGGCAAGTGTGGGATGGCGGGACGGCGCGGCAGCTGGGGCTGGTCGACGAATTTGGCGGGCTTGAGAGCGCACTGGCGTGGGCGGCCGCCAAGGCCGATGCCAAGGACGGCGCGTGGCATGCGGTCTACCTCGGCGAGAGTACTGAGAATTACGATTCGCTGATCCGCCAGCTGGTTACCAGCGCGGCGCTGCGCGCGCCGGCTGTGCAGAATGGCGATCTGTTCGCGATGACGGCGGCGCGCAGCGAAAGCCTTGGGGCACGGCTCACCCGCGATGTCGAGCGCCTGCTGGGGACCCGCGGCATTCAGGCATTCTGCGTCGAATGCCCCGCCCCCCTTGCCAAGCCGCGCCCGAGCAGCGAGCGCCCGGAAGGGATGCTCGCGCTGCTGGCGTGGCTGAGTGGCGGATGATCCCGGGCGAAATCGCAGGCACCGATACGGCCAGCGCTTGCCAAGCGCCGCGACCCACATTAAAGGCGCGCGCCTGTCCGGGGCCGATGGCCCCCCGGGCGGGCGCGTAGCTCAGCGGTAGAGCACACCCTTCACACGGGTGGGGTCACAGGTTCAATCCCTGTCGCGCCCACCATCTTCTGCCTGTCAGTGGCGGGGATGGTGGGATTGTAGTGCCTAGACCCGAGCCTCCTTAGGCAATTCCCCCCACAGCTTGACGGCACTCGCATGTTCGCGGCAATGCTGGCGGCTTTGAAGCCTTGAAAGCCAGACGGGGAATCGTAGATGCGCATCAGAGTATGGGGCCGTTGGCTCGCAGGGTTGGCGATGCTCTGGGCGGCGATGCAGGCCGCGCACGCGCAGTCCTTTGCCGAAGGGCGCTTTGATCCCGCCGTCCCGACCTTGACCGCCACGGTCGGCCATGCGCCGGGCGCCCGCATTACCTCGCCTGATCAGACCTACGTCTACCTCAAGGCACTCGCCGAGGCCGCGCCGGAGCGCGCGCGGCTGGTGCAATATGCGGTGAGCTGGGAGGGGCGCCCGCTTTACTACCTTGTCCTCTCGGCACCTGCCAATATGACACGCCTCGATGCGATCCGGGCCGATATGGCGAACATCGCCGCCGGGCGCGCTTCGACCGGGGCGGCGCTGCCGGTCACCTGGCTCGCCTACGGGGTGCACGGCAACGAGATCTCCTCGACCGATGCGGCGCTGATGACCGCTTATCACCTGCTCGCAGCCCAAGGCGATCCGCGCGCCGCCAAAATCATGGCCGAGACGATCGTCGTGATCGACCCGATGCAGAACCCCGACGGGCGCGCGCGGTTTGTGAACAATTTCCTCGCGGCGACCGGAGTCGCGCCGGCCGCCGACCGGCAGGCCGCCGAGCATGACGAGCCGTGGCCGAGCGGGCGCGTCAACCACTACATGTTCGACCTCAATCGCGACTGGTTCACCCTCAGCCAGCCCGAGACCCGCGGCAAGGTCACAGCGATCCGGCAGTGGAACCCTGTGGTGGTGGTCGACCTCCACGAAATGGGCGGGGACGAGACCTATTTCTTCAGCCCCGCAGCTCAGCCCTTCAACCCGAACCTCACAACGGCACAAGTGCGCGCCTACGAACTGATCGGGCGTTACAACGCAGCGGCCTTCGATGCGCGCGGCGAGCCCTATTTCACCCGCGAGGTCTATGACCTGTTCTACCCCGGTTATGGCGACACCTGGAACGCGCATCAGGGGGCGATCGGCAGCACTTACGAACAGGGCTCAGCGCGCGGTCTGGTGTATGCGCGGCGCGACGGGACCGAGCTTACATATTCGGACGGGGTGATGAACCACTTCACCACCAGCCTCGCCACGGCCGCCGCAGTTGCTGACAATCCGGCCAAGTTCTTGGCAGATTTCGCTGCCTACCGTGCTGGCAATGCCAGCGGCGCTGCGGGGCGCGGAACCTATGTGATCGACCTTGCCGAGCGACGCTGGAATGCCGAGCGGCTCGGCCGCCGCCTTGCCGATCAGGGCATCACCGTGGTGCGGCGCGAGGGCAGTGCGACCATCTGCGGGCGCTCCTATCCGGCGGGCTATCTCGCTGTGCCGCAGGCCCAGCCTTCCGCGCGGCTGGTCAAGAGCCTGCTCGACCGCGACACCCCGCTGCCGCCCGATTTCCTCGCCGAGCAGGAGCGCCGACGGTCGCAGGATCTGCCGCACGAGTTGTATGACGTGACCGCATGGTCGGTCGGGCTGATGGCAGGGGTCGATGTGACTTTGTGCAACGCTGCTGCGGGGGGCGATCCACTTGGCGCCGATACGCCGATTGCCGCCAAGACCGAAGGTAGCGGCAGCTTCGCCATCGCAGTGCCGTGGACCGATAGCGGCCAAGCGCGGCTGGTCGTGCTTGCGCTCCGTGAAGGCATCGAGGGGCGCGTGACCGACAAGGCCTTTACCACCGGCGGGCGCGCATTTCCGCGCGGCACGGTGGTGTTCCCGGCCGGAGCGAACAGCCCGGAAAAGATGGCCCGCCTCGCGGGCATCGCGAGCGAAGTGGGCGCGAATACGGTCGCGCTTGAGAGTGGCTGGGTGGACAGCGGCCCGAACCTCGGCAGCGAGCGGTTTGTGCGGCTCGTCTTGCCGCGCGTGGCAGTGGCGTGGGACGACGGGGTTTCGCAGCTGAGCGCAGGCGCCCTTCGCTATGTGCTCGAACAGCGGCTCGCTGTGCCGGTGGTACCGATCCGCACCAGCCGCCTCGCCCGCGCGGACCTGTCGGAATATGATGTGCTGCTGGTGCCCGAAGGCAATCCTGCGAGCGTGCTCGGCGAGAGCGGGCTGCGCACGATCCGCGAGTTTGTGCGGCGCGGCGGCGTGTTGGTGGCAATCGGCGAGAGCCTCGAGGCGTTCAGTAGCGGCGACAGCCCGCTCCTCGCGGTCAAGCGCGAGGCCGCGCTCGGGCGCTCGCCTGCGGCTGCGGGCGAGGACAAGGGTAGCCTCGCCGAAGCGGTCGCTATCGCCAGCGACACCGAGTATCGTGAGGCAATCAAGGACCTGCAGGCGCTGCCCGATACGCTTCCCGGCGCACTGCTCAATGTGGTGGCCGAGCCCGATCACTTCCTCTCTGCCGGCTACGACAATGGCGCGGTGGTACTGGCGACCGGCACACAGATCTTCACCCCGCTCGACCGGGCGCAGGGAGTCAACGTGCTGCGCTTTGCCGCGTCCGGCAATTTGATTGCTAGCGGCTATGTGTGGGATGAAAACCGCCGCCAACTTGCCTACAAGCCCTATCTGATGGCGCAGCCACAGGGGCGCGGGCTGGTGATCGGGTTCGCGCATGATCCCTCGACCCGCGGCTATCTCGAAGGGCTCGACCTGATGATCGCCAACGCGGTGCTGGTGGCCCCTTCGCGGGTGCGGTGAGCGGGTCTAGGCGCGGAGCGGTGATTGTGTCATCCTAAACGGCATGGCGCTGTTCGAAGTTATTGTCGTGGCTCATGTCATTACCGGCGGCATCGGGCTGTCCGCGTTCTGGGGGCCGATCGTCACCCGCAAAGGCGCGGTCAATCATCGCCGGTTTGGCCGAGCGGCGTGTTACGGCTTCTTGGGGGCGGGATCACTGGCAATCGCAATGGCGCTACTATCGCTCTACGGCCCGGAGCAGCGGCACCCCGAAGTTACCGACCGCGTGCTGTTTGACGGGCTGTTCGGGTGGATGATGCTCTACCTCGGTATCCTCACCATCGGCTTTGTCGACTATGGCTTTGCCGTAGTGCGCCATTCGCGTGACCGGCGGGCGCTGCGCTCGCTGCGGTATCAGGCGGTGATCGCGGCCGCGGTAACCTCAGGCGCATGGTGCGGTTGGTATGGCTTCACGGTCGGGCATCCGCTGATGGTGCTGGTGGCCTTTATCGGTATCGCCGCGATGGCGATCCAGCAGGTCTATATCTGGCGGGCGAGCGATCCTGCCCGCACGACTTACATCGGCGAGCACTTTCGCGCCCTGATCGGCATGGGGATTTCGGCCTACACCGCGTTCCTGTCGGTCGGGCTGATCCGGCTGGTGCCCGAACACGTCTTCAATCCGGCAATCTGGGCCGGGCCAAGCGTGATCGGGGTGAGCCTGATCCTCTACTTCACGCTGAAGGCCAAGCGCACCGGCGCCGGCAAGTTGTCAGGCGCGCGCCCACATCCGCAATAAGTTGGCGATGGTCTTGTCGAGCGTGAGCAGTTCGGCCGATTGACTGGGCAAAGCCAAACGCAGTGCGGTGCGCAGGTTTTCAAGGTCGAACAGCATCTCGCGCTGGGCCTGATCGGCGATCAGGCTCTCGATCCAGCCGACGCACACGATCCGTTCGCCGCGCGTGACTGGCTTGACCTCATGGATGCTGGCGGAGGGGTAAAGCACCAGATAGCCCGCCTCGCCCTTTAGCTCCTGGGTCATGCCGGCGGTGTGGATCACCAACTCGCCGCCGTCATATTCCCCCGGCGGGGTGAGGAACAGCGTGAAAGAGATGTCGGTGCGCAGCCGCGCGGAGCCCTTCCCCATCAGCGCATTGTCGACATGAGCGCCGTAGCGGCCATCGACCCCGGTCCGGCTGATCAGCAACGGAGAGTACCGGCGCGGCTGGGCGGCTGCCTTGACCACCGCATTCTCGGCGATCAACCGGCTGAGATCGTCCTGCAACGCCCGCCCCGCGATGCTGTCCAGCGCCGCCTGCTGGTTGCGCTTGACCTCACGCGCCACCGCGCCCGCAGTTTCGCGCCCGTCGCGCCATTCGAGCAAGTCGATGCGTTCGCGCAGGGCGGCAAGATGGGCGGCATCGTCCAGAGCGTTGATGACAAGGATCATGGCCGCGAGTTTAGCGGCGCTCAGGCAATGTGGGAAGCGCGAGGCGTGCGCTCAGCCACCCGCCGATGTGTCGTTTGGTTCGCGCTGGTCGAAATAGCGCTTGGCGACAAAACCGCCGACGCCGATCACCACCATGGCCGGCAGGCTTATGCGCGAGACGATGAACGGTACGGCGCTGGCAAGCACCACTCCGGTTGCGCCGCCGAGCGCCGGATGCGCTTTTGCCACGCGTGCGCCGATCGCGGCACCAATCAGTTTACGGATCATGTCAGTTACCTCCTACCCCACCGAACCCCCTTGTGCCGGGGGAAGTTCCAGTGCAATTGCGGCTTTTCTTGCATAGCCGGAGCGGGCATAGGCGCGGGCCATGCACGATATCCGTTTTATCCGCGAAAACGCCGAGGCTTTCGATGCGGGCCTCGCCCGCCGAGGCCTGCCTGCGCAGGCCGCGCACCTGATCGCGCTCGACGAAGAACGCCGCGCGCTGACCACGCAGGTGCAGGTTGCGCAGAGCCGCCGCAACGAAGCGTCCAAACTCATCGGCGCGGCGATGGCCAAGGGCGACCGCGAGACCGCCGAGGCGATCAAGGCCGAGGTTGCGGCGCTTAAGGAAGAAATGCCTGCTTTGGAGGCGGACGCGGCTGATTTGGCGGCGAAGCTGAAAGCGGCGCTGGAGATCATCCCCAACCTTCCCGCTGCCGATGTGCCGGACGGCGCGGGCGAGGAGGACAATGTTCTCGTCCCCGCGCAAGGAGAAGGCGCGAACACCGACGGAACATGGGGCACGAAACGCGAATTCGACTTCACGCCCAAGGAACACGCCGACCTCGCTCCGGCCCTCGGCATGGATTTCGAGACCGGGGCGCGGCTTTCCGGCGCGCGCTTCACCTTCCTTCGCGGCGGCATGGCCCGCCTGCACCGCGCGCTCGGCCAGTTCATGCTCGACGTGCAGACCGGCGAGCACGGCTATGCGGAGTGTAATCCGCCCGTGTTGGTCAAAGACGAAGCGATGTATGGCACGGACAAGCTGCCGAAGTTCGCCGAGGACAGCTTTGAAACCTCTGTCAACGTTGAGAAAATACTCGCCTATGTCGAAGAGGTGCTTAAGGACTTTTTTGCCTCAGAGACAAAGGGACTGGGCGTCGGAATTCTTGAGCGGGCGAAGGCTGCGTCGTTGGCCGAAGCGAGAAGCATCGTCGGCAACGAAGGGTGGAAGCGCCGCTGGCTCATCCCCACCTCGGAAGTCTCCCTCACCGCCAGCGTCATG
>JBBQWH010000003.1:0-62098 GCA_038210785.1 Sphingomonadales bacterium
AGTCAAGAGCTCTTGTCAGCCCCCCCAAAAAAACCCGTCCTTCGTTCTTCATGCACGCATCGAGGATTTTCCTACTGCGCGAGATTGTGCCTAATTGCCCGGCCTTGCTGTTGTTCACGCCATTCAGGAGGCCGCCTGCCATGCCATTCGCCCCTTCGACCTCGTTGCTGTCGCTTATGCGCCGGCTTGCCGCCATCCCCGCCGTCCGCACTCCCGCGCCGCCAAACATCGGCCCGGCCGGGATCGCGCTGATCAAGCGCTTCGAGGGCTGCGCGAGGCTGCGCAGCGACGGGATGATCGAGGCATATCCCGATCCGGGCACCGGGGCTGAGCCGTGGACCATCGGTTGGGGCGCGACCGGGCGCGACCACGTCAGCGGCGGGCGCATTGGCCAAGGCACCTGCTGGACACAAGGCCAGTGTGATGCGCGGCTTACGCAAGACCTTGCCCGCTTTGCCGCCGAGGTCGCAGCCGCAATTCGCGCCGCCCCCACCACGCAGGGCCAGATCGATGCATTGGTCAGCTTCCACTACAACACCGGCGCGATTGCCCGCGCAACACTGACTGAAAAGCACATCGCCGGTGATCACAACGGTGCCGCGCGCGAATTCGCCCGCTGGAACCGGGCGGGCGGACGGGTGCTCAAGGGCCTCGTCCGCCGCCGCGCGGCCGAGGCGGAAATGTATTTGTCTTGATTAGGACCGCTGACCGCCACCCCACCCCCGTTCGCCCTGAGCCTATCGAAGGGTTGTCGTTCTTCCGGGGACACACACAATAGCGAGCGCAGGGCTTCGACAGGCTCAGCCGGAGCGGATTTTGAGCATAGTCCCTTCCCTCAATAATCCCGGCTGACCTCGACCAGCACCGAATCGCGCCCGATGGTCGAGACCGTACCGAGCAGCGAAAGCCAGCTGGTGATCCGGTACTCGATCTGCGTGGCGCTATAGCCGCGTCCGTCGGTCACCAGTTCGACATAGATGCTGCGGGTGATGTTCTTGCCGATCGCGATCCCGGTGCCGCGCCCGATCAGCGGGTCGGCGCTGACGATCCGCAGCTGATCGAGGCCGATCGAGCGGCGCAAGCTTCCAATCGGGTCGAGGCCCCCGCCCCCGCCCTGCAAGGCAGCAATCGCGGCGGCAAGCTGCAACGCGTCAGTCGCCGAAAGCGAAGTGACCGATCCGTTGAACAGCAGCCGCGCAAGGATCTCCTCCTCCGGAAGCGCCGGATCGCTGGAGAAGGCAACTGACGGCGACATGGCATTGCCGGTGATCGCGATGTCGACATTGGTTCCGCCGCGCGAAGCCTCTGCCAGCACATCGAGGCGCGGGTTGATCGGCTCGTTCGCATCGAACAGGATGCGCCCGCGGGTGAGTTCGAAGCGCGTGCCCGCGAAGGTATAGTCGCCGCGCACCAACCGCGCGGTGCCGCCAATGCGCGGATCATCAACCGTGCCGCGCAGCGCGATGTCGATGCCCCATTCGCTGTCGAGTCCCAAGCCTTCAACCGCGACCCTGCCCGGCGCGGCCGCGTTGACCAGATAGCGCCACGCCGCATCGCGGGACGAGGCCTGGGTGCGCGCGCGGCCGTCCTCGCCATTGATCTCGCGCGTAGCAATCCGGGGCAGCGCAACATCCTCGGCCGCCGCCCCCAGCGCCCAACGCGCGCGGTCGATCGTCACCCGCCCGGCTATCGTGCCGCCAAGCCCGCTCGAGACGATCCGCAAGGGGCCGGTGATGGTCGCTTCGAGCCCGTTGGCGTCAAGCACCCGCGCATTCTTCACCGCCGCGCGCAGATCGAGCCCGGGGCCGCGCGACGCGCTGATCCCAGCGAGATCGACCGTGCCGCTACCGCTAATCGTGCCGCCGCCCGCAGTCGCCCCGGCAAAGCGCACCAATTCGAGCCGCGATCCGGCAAAGCGGCCGCGTGCCATGCCGTTCTCGATGCGCGTACCGGTCAGCCCGCTGGTGAGGGTGAGATTGTCGCTCGCAGCGGTTCCGGTGATGCGCGGGTTGGAAAGCGTGCCGGTGGCACGCGCGTTGATGGCAACCGGGCCGCTGAGGTCGAAGGCCTCGATCGCGGCGAGGCGCCACAGCGTTTCCGCCGCGCCCTCGAAGGTCATCCGCGCATCCAGGCGCCCGCGCCGCAGCCGCTCGGTCAGCGTACCGTCCGCGCCGAGGTCGGCGATCCGCAGCGCGATATCTCCGCGCCGGGTATCGCCTTCGAGCAGGCGCGCGGCCAGCGTCAGGCGCGCAGGCGACAGGTCGATCACGCCGAGCACATTGATCGGCTTGGACGACAGCACAAGGCCCGCCCGGCTAAAGCGGTCGATCCGCACCCGCGCCGTGGCCGACGGAGCGCCGCGGCCCTGCTGGCGGTAATCGATGATCCCCGACAAGCGCCCGCCCAGCCCCAAATCCGCGCCCGCCAGATCCAGCAGGCGCAAGGGCATGCGCGCCAGCTTGACCTCGAACGCGGTGGTCTCGCCGCCGAAGCTACCCTCGGCGATGGCATAGCCGCGGGCGAAACCGATCTGGGTTGGGGCGAGCTGCCACCCGCCATCTTCCAGCGCGGACAGCACTGCACGGCGCGGCATAGTTATGGCAGCTCCGCCATACTCCCCGCGCGCCGCTACCGCGATCCGGCGGGGCGCGACATCGCCGTCGAAATTGAGCGCAAAGCGGTCTGCTCGCCGCCCTGAGAGCGTGCCGGTGACCTTGCCCCGTCCTTGCGCAATCGCCGCCTTGGCGGTGAGGTTGGCAAGGCTCAGCCCGCCATATTCGAACCCGGCGGCGGTGATATCGGCATCCAGCGTGGTGTTCCCTTCGGCATAGCGCCCGGTTGCGGTGATATCTGCGCGGGCGATGCTGATCGGGGTCGCTCCGCCGAAACTGGCATTGCGCGCTTGCAAATCGACCGCAAAGCCGATCGCGCCCCCCGCCGCACTGGCGCCTTGTGGGCGGAATGCCACCATGCCGCTCACCCCGCCGCCCGCAAGGCGCAGATCGCCCGACGCTCCGGCATCGCCCAGTTCCACTGAGCCTGTGACATTGGTGCGATAGACTTCGAGCCGCTCGATCGCGATCCGGGTCGGCGCGTTCGCTGGCAGGAACAGCGTCAATGTCCCGTCGAACGGCCCGAGCAGCGATCCTCCCGCGACCTCGAGCCCGAAGCCCTGATCGCGCGGTGCGAGCGCGATCCGCACATCCTTCAGCCCTGCTGCAGGATAGGGATCTGCCAGCACCAGCACCGCGCGCGGGCCATCGGAGGCGATCTCGGCATCGAACCGGAACGGGCCATATTGCGCCTGCCGCCCGCTGCCTGCCAGCGTGGTGCGCAGTCCGCCGCTGCCGGGCACCACCTTGCTATCGAGCCGGGCATTCAGCCGCGCGGAGGTCACGACCGTATCGCGCAGTACGATCGGCTGGCCCGCACCCATGCCCAGCATCCCCTTGAAGCGGATCTGCTCACCTGCAAGATTGACGATCGTGGCATTGCCGATCCGGCTGAGCACGCCGGCCAGATTGGCGCGCAGGCTCCACGGCAACTGCGGCCCAAACTTGGCAAGGATCTTGGCGGTGGCGGTGACCTCGCCCGCGCCGTCGACCTTGAGCCGGCTGGCAGCGACCGGCCCGGCCAGCGCATAGACGCCCGCGCCAACATCGCCGCGCAGCGTGAGCGTGGCATCGAGTCCGGGGAAAGTGACCCGCGCCTTGTCGACCGCAAGCCGCTGGCCCGCAACGTCATAGGTCAGCAAGCCGTTTGCGCGGCCGTTCATCAGGCGCGGGTCGGCCAGCGCAATCCCGGTCGTCAACCGCGCGGCGGTGAGCGCCAGCGGCACTGCCAACAGATTGCCGTCGAACCGCGCGCTGCCTTCGTGTGCCAACCCGCTGGCAACCACTCCCGAGGCTGCGAGCCGCGCTACCACAAGCTCGTGCTTGATCGTCAGATCGTCGAACGCGCCCACAAGGTTGGCGGAAAGCCGCCCGCCTTCGATCCGCACCGCATCGCCGAAGAAGTCGGGATCGCGCAAGGTGAGGCCCACCCGTGCCCCGTCCACCACCTTGTCGGCTAAATTGACCGCGCCGCCACTGCGCAGGTCGAGCGCGGGCGAGACCGCTGCCGCGCGGCCCTCGATCACGCTGCCCTCCAGCGTGAAGCTGGCCGCAAGCGACAGGGTTTCGCCCAGCGCGCGCCCGATCAGGGTGCCGGCGGAAAGCCCGCTGCGCAGCTGGCCGAGCACGCCGTAGCGCCCCGCGTCATTACTGATCTGGAACGCGGCGACCGGCGGCGTGCGCTGGGTCGACGCATCCCGGGCCCCGGCCCCGCTCTTGGCCGCGATCCGCCGCGCCACCGCTGCACCGCGCCAGCGCGTCCAGGTGCCATCGCCGACGATCCGCCCGCCATAGCCCGTCTCGAGTCCCGCCAGCCCGGCGAGCACGCCGCCTGCAGGAGCGCGGTAATCGCCTGCGATATCGAACCGATTGCCGTCGGGCTCGGCGTCGAGCAGGAGGTTGACCCGATCCTCGGCCCCCAGCTGCGCCTTCGCGTCGATCAGCGCGCGGCCTTCACGAATGTCGATCCGCGCGGCGAGATTGGCGCGCTCCTCGCGCGGCGTGGCAAGGCCCTTGGCGATCACCAAGTCCTCGACCCTGAGCCTGTCTACCCGGATATCGAAATCGGGCAGCAACGGCGCATCGGGATCGCCGGGGAGCAGTTCGGGCAGGCGCGTGAGCCGCCCGCGCCGGGCCGTCAGCTCGCGGATGTCGAGTCCGCTCCACAGCCAATTGATCGGCCGCCAGTCGAGCCGCACTTCGGGGATAGTCAGGAACACCCCCTTGGGGTCGCTCACCGCCACCTTGCGCAGCACCGCTTGGCCGTAAAGATCGCCCTCGATCCGGCCGACCGTGAACCGCAGCCCCGAAGCCGGAGCCACCGCAGCGATTTGATCGGTAATGAAGCGCTTGCCGATCGGCGTGGCGAAAAACACCGCCGCCAGCAGCACGGGGGCGAGCAGCAGCGCCAGCCCTACGGCCAGCCAACGGCCCCAGCGGCGCTTCGCGCGCGCGGCCTGTGCCGGAGTTTCGGGCGGGGTTTCGGCTGGCTCAGCCATCAGAACGCCTGCCCCAGCCCGACATAGACCACCACCGGACTATCGAACGGCCCCGGATTGAGCGGGGTTGCGACATCGATACGGATCGGGCCGAAGCTGGTCTTGTAACGCAGGCCGATCCCTGCGCCGTAGCGGATGAAACCGAAATCCGGCGTGCTACCCAGCCCGACTGTACCGGCATCGAAGAACGGCACCACCTCAACCGCACCATCGAACAACGGGGTCTTGATCCGCGCTTCGAGCGAGAACTCGACCAGCGAGGCGCCGCCGGTGGCTTCGCCGCGATCATTGCGCGGGCCGACGCCCTGGAAGCCATAGCCGCGGACCGAACCGCCGCCCCCGCCGTAAAGCCGGCGCGACGGCGCAATCATATCGAGCGGCGCGCCCTGGATCGTGGCGGCGCGCACCCGCCCGGCCAGCACCGCAGGGCCAATCGACTTGTAATAGCTCGCATCGGCCTGCGCCCGCAGATAAAAGCTCTCGCTCCCCTCTGATTGCGACACCTCAGGCGCGAGGAACAGGGTCGCGCGGTAGCCTTGGGTCGGATCGAGCAGATCATCGCTGCCATCGAGCGTGACGCTGCCGAACAGCCCGCCGATCAGGAAGGTGCGGCGCGGCAGCGGGATATCCTCGCTGCGCAGCGTCCGGTTGCGTTCGTCGGTGTACACCAGTTCGCCGCCGACCTGCCAGCTCAGCGGCTTCTGGAACAGGATGTTCGACACCTTCTCGAAGGTCGCCCGCAAGCCTCCCCCACGCGAATCGACCGCTTCGGTGGTGATGTCGCTGGCGAACAGATCGACGTTGAGCACCTGATCGCGCCCGCGGAAATTGTTGCGGCGCACGCCCACGCTGGCAAGCGCCTCGCGCGTGCCGAGGATGCCGCGCAGCCGCAGCGCGCCTTCGGGCGGGAACAGGTTGCGGTGCTCCCATCGGCCTTCGAGCTTGAAGCCGTCCTCGGTGCCGTAGCCGATCGCGCCAGCCATGGTCCGCAGCGGCGCGCGTTCGAAGGTGACATCGAGTGCGACCTCGCCCGGTGCATCGCCCACCGGCGCGCGGGCCTCGCGCGGGGTGACAGTGACGCTCGAGACCAGTCCAGTGGCAATCACCGCGCGGCGCAGATCGGTCTCAAGGCTTTGCTGGAACAGGTCGCCCGCTTCGAACCGGGCGATGCGCGCCAAGTGCCGGTTGGACAGGAACCCGGGATCGCTGCTGATCACCGCGCCGAACAGGTATTTTCCGCCCGGCTGGACTGCCAGCGTCAGATCGCCCTCGGTGCGGGCGTGGTCAATCAGCAATTGGGGATCGGCGAGCGCGGCAAAGGGATAGCCACTTTCGCCGAGCGCGACGCGCAGTTCGATCTCTTGATCAACGATGCGGTCGGCATAAAGCGGGTCGCCGGGCTGGATCCCGAAGGCGGCTATCAGCCGGGTGCTATCGGGCGCGGGCAAGGCGGGGAGCGCGCCGAGATCGATCCGCCCGAACCGGTAACGGATGCCGGGCAAGATGTCGAAGCGCACGCTCGGTTCGCGCGCGGCAGCGTCGGCAGCGTCATCGTCGTCATCGTCGGCGCCTGCACGGCGGCCGCCCGAAAGCTGGCGCACCACCTCGCCGTCGTAATAGCCATAAGTGCGCAGGATATCGCCGAGCAGTTCCTCGTCGGCGCGCGCGCGCGCGGCGACCTGCGGGGCGGAATCTTCGCCGTCATCGAGTTTGGTTAAGGTCGAAAGATCCTCGAACCGCTGGACGAATTCGCGCCGCTCGGGAAACGCCGCTTCGGCCACTGGCAGGGCCAGCACCAGCGAGCCGTTGACCCGCGATTCGGCAAGTTCGGGCGTGTCCCCGAGCACCGGAGCGGCGATGCTGGCGAGCGATTCGAGCGCCGGGTCGGGTGACAGGGGTTCGGGCAGCTCGATCGCGAAATCGGCAAAAACGCCGTCGATCGCGGGCTGTAAACGGGGGTCTTGCGGGGGAAGAAACCCGGTCAAGGGGTCATCGTCCGCGCCATCGGCCATGTTGGTTTCACGTGAAACATCGCCGCCCCCGGCGACCCCGGTAGCGGCCCAGCGTTCCGGGTCGGAGACCGCTTCGGGCGGGATCAGATCGTCGAGCGAGCGCGGGACGGGGGCTGGTTCGCCAGCTTGTTCAAGGGCTGGTTCGGGTGCGCTTACCGGGGCGGCAGGATCGGCGTCGTCCGCGTCCGGGTTTGCGGCTGAGGCAATGTCCCCGGCGGGCACGGTCTGCGCCGCGAGCGGGGCCGCGCATAGCGCCAGCGATGCCTGGCCCACTCCGGCGACGAATACGAAACCGAGCCTGAGCAGCCGCCGTGCGTCAGCTGGCCGTAAATTTGACAGGCTGACCATCCTTGCCCCGCGCGCCGGACAGCGCAGCGTCCTGCGCCATGCGCGGCGCAGTGGCGGCGGCGATCAAGCGATGCTGTTCGCCCGCCTCCATCAGCTGCCAGCCTTCACGGGTCAACCGCTCAAGCGGACGATAGCGAACCTTGTATTGCATGCGCGGACTGCCTTCGACCCAATATCCGAGATAGACGTAAGGCAATGCCTCAGCCGCAGCGCGCCGAATATGATCGAGGATAATAAAATTGCCAAGCCCGGCGCGTTCCGGGTGATCGGGCTCATAAAAGGAATAGATCATCGACAGGCCATCGCCCTGCCGATCGGTGAGGCACGCCCCCACCAGCCGCCCCGGGCGTCCGTTTGGCCCCGGCTCGCGATATTCGGTCACCACGCTGGAGACCGGCGTGTGTTCGATCATGTCCGCATAATCGAGCTCGTCCATCGCCGACATGCCGCCATCGGGATGGCGCTGGCCGAGATAACGAGCGAGCAGATCGAACTGTTCGTCGGTCGCCCACGGGCGGCATTCGCTGACGATCAGGTCGGAATTGCGCTTCAGCTCGCGCTTCTGCGTGGCGGAGGGCTGGAACTGGCGCGCCACCACCCGCACCGAGACGCAGGCCTGGCAATCGAGGCAGGATGGGCGATAGGCCACGGTCTGGCTGCGCCGGAACCCGATCCGCCCGAGCGCTTCGTTGAGCTGATCGGCGTTCGGCCCCTTCAGCTCGGTGAAAACCTTGCGCTCGCTCCGCCCCGGCAGATAGGGGCACGGCGCGGGGCTTGTCACGAAAAACCGGGGGAAGCGAATCGGTGCCGTCACGGGGTGGGCGTATCCTTTTCGGCGATGAATCGCGGGTAACAAGTGTTAAGAAAATCTTATGCCTGCAGTGGCCCGTCGGTAAAAGTCCCTTAACCATGAATTATACGCGAAATATGCGCACCCGGCCTCAGCTGGCCGCAAAAGCGTGTCCAAAGCGGTTCAAACGGGATCCAGACAGGGCGCTTGCGCGCCGCTGCGGTGCTGGTTTTGAAGAGACCGATTTTATCTGGATTTTCAGCCAAGCTCGACGAGCTGGACCGAATAACCTTTGGCGCGCAAGCCCTCGACCAGCCGTTGAACCTGCTCGGCATCGCGCGCTTCGCATTCGATGTCGGTTATCAACCCCTTGGCCGGCAGGCTGGTGAAAATGCGCTGGTGGTAGATCTCGATGATGTTGACATTGTGCTCATCGAACAGGCGCATCACCTTAAACAATGCGCCGGGGCGGTCCTGTAGCGTGATCCGCAGCCGCGCCAGCCGGCCTTGGCGGGCGAGATCGCGCAGCAGCACGTTAGCAAGCAGGCGAGTGTCGATATTGCCGCCGCACAGCGCCAGCCCGATGGTCTTGCCGCGGAAGCGCGCCGGATTGCCGAGCACCGCCGCCAGCCCGGCCGCGCCCGCGCCTTCGACCACGGTCTTCTCGATCTGGAGCAGCAGCGCCACCGCCTTTTCGAGCGCGGGTTCATCCACCAGCAGGATATCATCGACAAGGCTGGCGATCACTTTCGCTGTAAAATCGCCCGGCTGCTTGACTGCGATGCCCTCGGCCAGCGTGTCCCCGCCGCACGGCAGGTTAGCGCCCTTGATGCGGTCGAACATGCTCGGGAACAGCGCGGCCTGCACGCCGACCACCTCGATCGCCGGGTTGATCGCCTTGGCCACGGTCGCCATCCCCGAAATCAGCCCGCCCCCGCCGATCGGGGTGACGATGCAATCGAGATCGGGCTTCACCGCCAGCATTTCGAGCGCGACCGTGCCTGCGCCTGCCGCGACATCGGGATCGTCGAACGGGTGCACGAAAGTCAGGCCCAGTTCCACCTCCAGTGTGCGCGCATGGGCATAGGCCTCGTCGAAAGTCTCGCCCTCGAGCACGACCTTGCCGCCGACGCTTTCAGTCTGCATCACCTTCACCGTCGGCGTGGTGCGCGGCATAACGATGGTGACCGGCACACCCAGCCGGGTGCCGTGGTAGCTGAGGCCCTGTGAATGGTTGCCGGCCGAGGCCGCGATCACCCCGCGCGACCGCTGTTCGTCATCGAGCAGCAGCAGCGCGTTCAGCGCTCCGCGCTCCTTGTAAGCAGCGGTGAACTGGAGGTTCTCGAACTTCAGCCAGATATCCGCGCCGGTGATCGCCGAGAGCGTAATCGAATGCATCATCGGGGTTTCGACCACCGCGCCGGCAATCCGCGCAGCGGCGGCGCGGACATCATCGAGCGTGAGGTCGGCCAGCGAAGCTGCGGCGCCCTTGGGGCTGTGTGATGCGGGCGGTGATGACATGAGTAGGGACGCGATTAGAGGCTTGGAGTGCCAAGGGCAATTGTTTGCGCGTGATTTCCTGTGCGCGCGGCGTTGGCAAGCGGGCAGCAACGCGATAGGCACCGCGGCCATGAATAATCAAAGACAAATCGCCTTTATCGGCCTTGGCGTGATGGGCGGGCCGATGGCGGGGCATCTGGCCCGCGCAGGGTTCAGCGTCACCGCCTATAACCGCTCGCCCGAACGAGCGGCGAGATGGCGCGAGACGTGGGGCGCTGAAGGGCTGGCGGCCGCGTTTGGCGCGACTCCGGCTGAAGCAGCGCGCGGGGCGGACATTGTGTTTACCTGCGTCGGCAATGACGAAGACTTGGACGAGGTCACGTCGGGCATCACAGCGGGCGATGCAGGCGTGCTCGGCGCGATGAAGCCGGGCGCAGTGCTGGTCGATCACACCACCACCTCGGCGGACATGGCGCGGCGGCTGGCGGAGGTCTGCGCCGCGCGCGGGATCGGCTTCGTCGATGCGCCGGTCAGCGGCGGCGAGGCGGGCGCGGTGAACGGCAAGCTTGCGATCATGTGCGGCGGCAGCGCCGCGGACGTTGGGCGGGCCGAGCCCGTCATGCAATCCTACGCCAAGGCTATCATCCACGTCGGCCCAGCCGGCGCCGGCCAGACCGCCAAGATGGCCAACCAGATGTGCATCGCAGGCGTGCTCGCAGGGCTTGCCGAGGCGGTGCGGCTCTCCGAGGCGGCCGGGCTCGACCTTACCAAGACCTACGAGGCTATCGCGGGCGGCGCGGCGCAAAGCTGGCAGATGGATAACCGCTGGGCCACCATGACGCGCGATGAGTTCGATTTCGGCTTCGCTGTCGATTGGATGCGCAAGGACTTGGGCTATGCGCTGGCCGAAGCGCGGCGGCTTGGCCTTGCCGCGCCGGTGACCGCGCTGGTCGATCAGTTCTATGCCGATGTGCAATCGGCAGGCGGCGGGCGCAAGGATACCAGCGCGCTCATCACCCGCTTGCCGCGCCGCCCTGCCAACGAAGGATAATTCACTTTGCGTTCTATTCTGATGGCGCTCGCCGCTTCTACCGCGCTTTCCCTTGCCGCCCCTGCGCTTGCCGACACGCTGGTCGATAATGTCGACGGCGTCACGATTGGTGCAGACGGCAAAGTCAAACGCTTCACCGCGCTGGTGTTCGACGAAGACGGCAAGGTGGTAGCGGTGCTGGCGCGCGGCGAGAAGCGTCCGGCGGCCGATTACCGGCTCGACGGCGAGGGCCGGGTGCTGATCCCAGGCATGATCGATGCGCATGTCCACGTGATGGATATCGGCTTTGCCGCGCTGACGCTCGATCTGTCGGACACGACTTCGCTCGAAGGCGCACTTGTAAAGATCAAGGCGTTTGCCGAGGCCAATCCGGGCCGTCCGTGGATCCTCGGGCGCGGGTGGAATCAGGAGAAGTGGGGTCTTGGCCGCTTCCCCACCGCTGCCGAGCTTGACGCGATCGTGCCTGACCGCCCGGTGTGGCTGGAACGCGCGGATAATCACGCCAATTGGGCCAACACCCTCGCGATCACCACAGCCGGCGTTACCGCCAAGACGCCGGATCCCTCAGGCGGCAAGATCATCCGCGATGCCAAGGGCAATCCGGCCGGCGTGTTCGTCGACAAAGCGGTCCCGCTGGTCGGCAATGTCGTCCCCGCGCCGCGCCCCGAAGACCGCGACATTGCCTTTGCCGCTGCGCAGGACGCGCTCCTGGCCAAGGGTGTCACCGCGGTCGCCGACATGGGCACCAAAGCGCCCGACTGGGCCACCTTCCGCCGCGCGGGCGACTCCGGGCGTCTGACAATCCGCATCATGTCCTATGCCGACAGCTTCGAAACGCTGGAACTGATGGCCGGGCCCGAACCGACCGGCTGGCTCTATGACGACCGGCTGCGGATGGGCGGGATCAAGCTGTTCCTCGACGGCGCGCTGGGATCGCGCGGGGCGAGCCTCAAGGCGCCCTATCAAGACGATCCGGGCGCGCGCGGCCTGCCGCTGCTCACCCCGTCGCAGCTGCGCAATCTGATGAGCCGCGCCAGCATGGACAATTTCCAGACCGCGGTTCACGCCATTGGGGACGCCGCCAATGCCGAAGTGCTAGCCGCGATCGAGGAGCTTTCGGAAAGCTACACCGGTGACCGGCGCTGGCGGATCGAACACGCGCAGATCATCGATCCGGCGGATATTCCGCGGCTCGGCAAACACGGCGTGATCGCGTCAATGCAGCCGCTCCACCAGACCTCGGACCGGCTAATGGCCGAGGCGCGGCTGGGGCCGGACCGGCTGGGCGGAGCCTATGCCTGGCGCAGCGCGGTGCAGGCGGGCGGGCGTTTGGCATTCGGATCGGACGCGCCGGTCGAACCCGCCGACCCGTGGGCCGGGATCGCCGCCGCGATCAGCCGCACCGATGCCAGCGGCCAGCCCTTTGGCGGCTGGTTCCCGCAGCAGACCGTGACCCGCGAACAGGCGCTCGCCGGGTTCACCTCCGATGCTGCCTTTGCCGGATTTGCCGAGGGGCGGTTTGGCCGGTTGATCCCCGGCGAGCGGGCCGATTTCCTGCTCGTCGACCGCGATCCGCTGCTGTCCTCGCCCGATGACATCCGCCAGACCAAGGTGATCGAAGTGTGGATCGGCGGGGTCAAGGTGCGCGGAGGGTAGCTACTCCGCCGCCGCCTTCTCTGCGGCATGCTCTGCCTCGCGCGCCGCGCGATCAGCCTCGACCGCGCTCTCCTGCAAGCGCATCAGCACCAACGATGCCTCGAACAACAGCCATAGCGGGATCGCAAGGATGATCTGCGAGCCTGGATCGGGCGGGGTCACAACCGCAGCGATGACGAAGATTCCGACGATCACATAGCGCCGCGCCGAGACCATCTGCGCGCGGGTGACGATCCCGGCGCGGTGCAGCAGCAACAAGAGCACCGGCAGCAGAAATGTCACCCCGAAGGCGAGGATGAACTGCATCACCAGACCCAGATAGTCCCCCGCGCTCGGCAAGGCCTGCACCTTCAACCCGCCCGCCTCGCCGCCAAACCCGAGGAAGAATTTGAACGCGGTTGGCATCACCACGAAATAGGCCAGCGATGCGCCCGCGCCGAACAATATCGGGGTGGCAAACAGGAACGGCAGAAACGCCTTCTTCTCGCGCGCATAAAGGCCCGGAGCGATGAACGCCCAAAGCTGGTTGGCGATCACCGGGAAACTTACGAGGAAACCTGCAAACAGCGCGACCTTCAATTCGACGAAGAACACCTCGGGCAGCTTAGTGAAGATCAGCTGTCCCTCGCCTTCAGGGAATGCCTGCTTGAGCGGCCACACCAGCAGGCCAAGGATCTCGTCGGCGAAGTAAAGACAGATCGCAAATCCCACCCCCAACGCCAGCAGCGCGCGAATCACGCGGGTGCGCAGCTCGATCAGGTGGTCGAGGATCGGGGCGCGGGTTTGGTCGAGCTCCTTGATGTTAAACATCGGCTTCTCCCGTGTGCGGCCGCGCAGGCAGCATTGGCGGAATCGGCGGGTCGATTTCAGCATCTCCCGGCGGGCCGCCGAGCGTGACGACTGCCGGGCGCACCGGCGGCATGACGGGGACGAAAGGCGGCACCGGGGCAGGCAGCGAGGCCGAAGGCGGTTCCGCTGCACCAGGCACGCTGTCGACCGGCACCTGTTCGGCTGGCGGCTGGTCGAGAGGCGGCTTGTCGAGCGACGCCTTGTCGATCGGGGGCGGCCCGGTCATCATCGGCACGCCCGCCTCAGCTTCGGTCAGCGCGGCGGAGCGGCGCATGATTTCCTCGTTCTGCGCCTTCCACTGCTTTTCCATGTCCTCAAGCTCGGCTTCGCGCACCATCGCATCGATGCCGGAGCGAAAGTGCGCTGACATCCGGCGGATCTTGCCGATCCAGCGTCCCGCAACCCGCATCGCGAGCGGCAAGTCCTTCGGCCCGATCACCACGACCGCAACGATCAGGATGACCAGCAGTTCTCCAACGCCGATATCGAACATGTCAGGTGCGGCTGCGCCGCCTCCTCGCAAGGGCGCGGAATCAGGCGCCGGTGGTGTTGTTCGGCTCAGCCGGTGCCGGGGTCTCGGCCGCAGTGGCCGGAGCGGGCGGCGTCACCGGCGGCTCGATCCGCGCGGCCTTGGTGGCGGTCTCCTCGGTCTCGTTCAGACCCTTCTTGAAGCTTGAGATGCCCTTACCGAAATCGCCCATCATTTCAGCGATGCGCCCGCGCCCGAACAGCACCAGCACGATCAGAAGCACGATGATCCAGTGCCAAAGCGAACCAAAACCCATTGTTTCAACTCCTGAACTGCGGCCAAGCTAAGGGGGATACCGCAAGACCGGCGCACTGCCCCAGTCTTTAGAACGCTTCATTTAGGACAAGCATGCGGCAATTGCGAGTCAGTCCGGCAAATTCCCGCCGCGTTCGTCGGGCGCGTTGGCCCCGTCAGCATGGTCATCCGGGTCGAAGCGCCCCGCCCGCTCCAGCGCCGCTTCCATCGCCTCATCGACCGGATCGAGCAGGCCGGCGGCGCGCAATTCGTCGATCCCCGGCAGATCGCGGCGGCTGGCGAGCCCGAAATGGTCGAGAAACGCAGGCGTGGTGGCATAGATCACCGGGCGGCCGGGCACTTCGCGGCGACCGGCGAGCCGGACCCAGCCCGCCTCCATCAACACATCGAGCGTGCCCGCGCTGGTCTGTACCCCGCGGATCGATTCGATTTCGGCGCGGCTGACAGGTTCGTGATAGGCGATAATCGCCAGAACTTCGGTGGCCGCGCGGCTGAGGCGGCGCACCTGCTCCTTCTCGCGCCGCAGCAAATGCGCAAGATCAGGCGCGGTCTCGAAATGCCAGCGCTTGCCGCGTTCAACCAGATGGACCCCGCGTTGGAGATATTGCTGCGTCAGTGTTGAGAGTGCCTCGCGCACCTCACCCGGCGCAACCCCACCAAGATGCACCGCAAGCGCTTCGATGGTCATAGGTTCTTCGGAGGCAAACAGCGTGGCCTCGACCGCGCGTTCGAGTATTCCGGGTTCGGTCACGCCCCCAGTCACGCGGCGGCGCCTTCCTTCAACCGCCGGATACGCAAGGGCGTGAAGGCGCCGTCCTGCGCCAATTCCGCCCGCCCGCGCTTCGCCAGTTCAAGCGCGGCGACAAAGCTGGACGCCAGCGCCGACCGCTTGAGTTCAGGCGAGGCGTGCGGCGGGAGAAAATCGCGGATCTCCATCCATTCGAGTGTCACGCCAAGCATTGCCGCAACCCGCTCCAATGCGCTGTCGAGCGTCATCACCGGGCGGCCCACGACGTGATAGACGCGCAGGCTCGTGCGCGCTTTGACCTGCCCATACCCTTGGATCAGCGCGAACATATCGCTGCGCCACAGGATCTTGCGGTCGGTGCGCAGGCCCTCAGGAGCGCCGCGCACAAACACATCGCGCCCGATCCGGTCGCGCCCCATCAGCCGCGCCGCCGCCTCGCGCATCGCGCCCAGCCGCTGAAGGCGCAGTTGCAAGCGGAGCGCCAGATCCTCCGGGCTCGGGTCGTCCTGCTCGGCGCGGGGCAGAAGCATTGCCGATTTGAGGTAGGCAAGCCACGCCGCCATCACGAGGTAATCGGCGGCCAGTTCCAACCGCATCGTGCCGGCCCGGTCGATATAGGTGAGGTACTGATCAACCAGCGCAAGGATCGAGATCTGGCGCAAATCGACCTTCTGACGCCGCGCCAGATCGAGCAGCAGGTCCAGCGGACCTTCCCAGCCTTCGAGTTCGAGGTAGAGCGCGGTCTCGTCGGGCCGCGCGGCTGCGGCGTCCGGCGGAAACATAAAGGCCTCGCCCGCATCGCTCATGCCGCAGTTCCGGCGAGCGCCAGCAGCGCATCGCGCTTGGCGAGGAGTTCGGCCGCCTCGGGCGCCAGCGCGGCGGCGATACGGGTGTGCGCCAGCGCCCGGTCGAGCCGCGCAGCGGCGGCCTCGGACAGCGCGGGGAGCGCTGCACAGATGCCCTGCATGTCGTCTATTTTCGCCCAGCAATTCAGGATGACATCGCACCCCGCCGCGTGCGCGCGGGCAGCGCGTTCGGGGATCGTGCCGCCCAGCGCCTCCATGTCGATATCGTCGGTCAGCAGCAGGCCATTAAAGCCGATGCTCCCGCGGATGATGTCGGCGATGATGGTGGGCGAAAGCGTAGCGGGGTGCTCGGCATCCCAGGCAGTGAACTTGAGGTGCCCGGTCATCCCGATAAGCGCTTGATTGAGCGTACGGAACGGGGCGAGGTCGGCCTCAAGCTCGGCTGCGCTAGCGGTGACGGTCGGCATCGCCTTGTGGGTATCGACGTCGGTGCGTCCATGCCCCGGCATGTGCTTGATGCACCCCGTCACGCCGCCTGCCGCCAGCCCCTCGAGCACCGCCCGGCCGAGCGCTGCCACCTGCATCGGATCGCTGCCGAACGCCCGGTCGCCGATCACATCATGCGCGCCCGGCACGGTGAGATCGAGCGGGGGGTGATAATCAACAGTGATCCCCATCGCCGAAAGCTCCAGCGCCATCGCGGTAGCATTGGCCCGGGCCGCCTCGATCGCGCTCGCCGGGGCAATTTGGTAAAGCGAAGCAAAGGCTTGCCCTGCCGGATAGGGCGCCCAGTGCGGCGGGCGCAGGCGCGCGACGCGGCCGCCTTCTTGATCGATCGAGACCAGCAGGCGATCGCGCCCGTGGATCGAGCGCAGATCATCGGTCAAGCTACGCAATTGCTCAGGATCGGCGCAATTGCGCCCGAACAGGATGTAGCCCGCCGGATCAGCGTCGCTGAAGAAGGCGCGCTCGTCCGCTGTCAGGTGCGGGCCGCTGAGTCCGAAAATTGCCGGTGTCATCCGCGCAAAATCGCAGGCAAGCGCGGGCCTAGCAAGGGCAAGGACGCATCAAGAGCGGGGAAAAGCCTGCCTAAGTGCTAACCAACGCAAGCCTATTTGACCTGACAATCGAGTCCGTCGGCCTTGAGCGCGGTGCACAACCGATCCGCCTCGGCGCGGCTGGATGCGACCGCCTGAAGGCGATAGACCGTGCCGATATCGACCTTGCCCTCAACCACCCGGTGCTTGACCCCGGAGAGCACATCGGTGCGGCGCGTTATGTCGCTCCACCCCTGCTCGGCGCGGGCGCGGGTGCCGTAGGCAGCGAGTTGTACCCCGATGCCAGGGACGTTTGCCGCCGCTGCCGCAGCAGTCGATGGCGCTGTGCTCGGCGCGGTCATCGGAGCCGGTTTGGCGGCGCTCGCGGTCGGGGCGGCGGACTCCTCCGCCACGACTGCCGGGCGCGATCCGCCCTCGCCCACCACCGGTGCAACACTGCCCGTGCCAGCGAATTCCTTGCCGCCGGGGTCTTGCGGTCGCTCCTTGATCGGGCCAGCCGGAGCTTCGATCACCCCGCCATCGGCGACCATTTCACCGCTTGCCGCCCGGTTGGAGACAAACCATACCCCGCCGACCACCGCTGCCAGCAGCAGGATCAGCCCAGCAGCAAAGCCGATGATCTGGCCGGTATCAAGCCCGCCAGCATCTTCATCCTCCGCATCGGATTCGAGCCACGGCAGGCTGTCGGTATCAGCCAAATCAAGCTCGCCGTCAGCTGCGTCCAATTCCTCGTATTCGGCATCGATCATGGCGAACCTCGTGACCTTCTAGCGGCAGTTACCCAAACCGATCACATCGATTCGACAGCTTCCACGCCCAGCACGCGAAGCCCGTTGCGGATCACTTGCCCGATTGCCTGCGCAAGGAAAAGCCTCGCCGACGTCAGAGCGGCATCCTGTTCCACGATGAAGCGCTTTTCCGGCCGATCATTACCGAGATTCCAGAAGGCATGGAGATCGCCCGCCAGATCGTAGAGGTAGAACGCGATCCGGTGCGGTTCGCGCGCGCGGGCCGCAGCCTCGATCTCGCGCGGGAATTGCGCGGCGCGGCGGATCAGCGCAATTTCCTCATCGCCCAGCTGGTCAAGCGCGGCGTCATCGGGCGCGAACCCGGCCTCGTTTGCCTTGCGCAGCGTCGAGCGGATCCGCGCGTGGGCATATTGCACATAGAACACCGGATTGTCTTTGGACGCTTCGACCACCTTGACAAAGTCGAACTCCATCTGCGCTTCGGGCTTGCGGGTCAGCATGGTGAAGCGCACCACGTCCTTGCCCACTTCGTCGACCATATCGGCGATGGTGATGAAATTGCCCGAGCGTTTGGACATCTTGGCAGGCTCACCGCCGCGCATCAGCTGGACCATCTGCACCAGCTTGACGTCGAACGGGATCGGGCGGCCCTCGCCTGCCGAAAGCGCGGCGACCGCGGCCTTGATCCGCTTGACGGTGCCGGCATGATCCGCGCCCCAGATGTCGATCAGCTCGTCAGCGGTTTCGGCCTTCTGCATGTGGTAGGCGAGGTCTGCGCCGAAGTATGTCCACGCGCCGTTCGACTTCTTGATCGGGCGGTCCTGATCATCGCCGAACCGGGTCGAGCGGAACAATGGCAGGTCGACCGGCTCCCAATCTTCGGGCGGGGCCTTGCCCTTGGGCGCTTCGAGCGCGCCGTCGTACACCAGATCATGTGCGCGCAGCCACACTTCGGCAGCTTCGGGCTTGGCGGCGGCTTGCAATTCGGCCTCGGAGGCGAAGACATCGTGATGGATGCCTAGCATCGCGAGGTCGGACTTGATCAGCGCCATCATCTGCGCGACCGCTTCAGTGCGAAAGGCGGGGAGCCATTCGGCCTCGCCTGCGGCGGCGTATTGGTCGCCGAAGGTTTCGGCGAGCGCAGCGCCGACCGGTTTGAGATAATCGCCGGGGTACAGACCATCCGGGATAGCGCCGATATCCTCACCCAGCGTTTCGCGATAACGCAAGTGCACCGAGCGGGCGAGCGTATCGACCTGGCCGCCTGCGTCATTGATGTAGTATTCGCGCGTGACGGCATGCCCGGCCCATTCGAGCAGGCTCGCCAAAGCATCGCCCACCACCGCGCCGCGGCAATGGCCCATGTGCATCGGCCCGGTCGGGTTGGCCGAAACATATTCGATGTTCACGCGGCGGCCGTCGCCGATCTGCGAGCGGCCATAGCGATCTCCGAACGCAGCAATGACGCGCAGTTCTGCGATCCATGCGGCGGGCGCAAGGCGCAGGTTGATGAACCCCGGCCCGGCGATGTCGGCGGCGATGATCGCCGGGTAAGCGGCAAGCTTGCCAGTGATCGCCTCAGCCAGCGCGCGCGGGTTCAGACCGGCGGGCTTGGCCAGCACCATTGCGGCATTGGTCGCAAGATCGCCGTGCGAAGCGTCGCGCGGCGGTTCGAGCGTGACATTACCGAAGCTGGTGCCAGCGGGCAGTACGCCATCGGCAACCAGATCGGTCAGTACATTTTCGATCAGCGCCGCATAGGCGGCATAAAGGGTCGTGGTTTCGGTCATCGTGATCTCGTGCGTCTGGCGCGAAAGTCGCACGTGCAAGAAAGGAAGCGAGGTCCCGGGTCAAGCCCGGGACGGGGGAAGATAGAGAGCCCAACGGTCACAAGGTGACCGCAAGGCCGACCGGACGCCCGCAGGTGCTCCGGCGTGAAGCGCCGGAAACGCACCGAGGACGCACCCGCGGAGGCGGGTGCGAAAAACGTCAGCGCGTCACATTATACGCCAGCTGGTCTTCGCTCAGCTGGAAGCCGACCAGCATTTCGAACCGGGTGCGGGCAACTGCGGCCTTCACTTCGGGGTCGGCGAGCGGATCGAGCGCCGCTTCGGTATCGCCGGCGCGTCGCCTTTTGGTGATTTTCTCGCGGATGTCATCGGGCAGCGCGGCATCGGCGCGGTTGATGAAGCTACCGACCTTGCCGGTACCGACCGCGCGGTCCTGCCCGTCGGCGAAGGTCAGCGTGACCTGGCCGACGCGCTTGCTCACCACCGCGCTGCCGCCGCGCAGCACGGTCACGAAATAGGGGATCGTCACGGTGCGCGCGCCCTGCGTATCGGTGCGGCGCGCGTTCACAGTGAAGCTCGCCTCGGAGTAGACCTGATCGGCGGTATCGTTGCAGGTGGCGCGCAGATCAGTCATCGCCGCGCTGACATCGAGGCTGGCAGTGGTCCGGTCCTCGCCTGCGCGGAAGGTGGTGATGTCGCCGGTGTAATCGGGGATGCCGACCGCCGGGCACAAGGTCAGCACGCTGGCGATACCGACGCCCTGATCGATCACCAGCTCGCCCCTCTGAGAGCAAGCGGAAAGCGCCGCCACGGCGGAAAGGGCAACAAAGGCGCGCGCGCGAAGCATCATCAAAAAGCCGTCCTCGAGTTCCGATCCGGTGCGTCGTCCCATTCGGGTGCATATGACGCATGCATGCCCTAGCGAGACGCACCGGAAAGCGCTAGTAGTGGTGACATGAACGCCCCCTTTCCCGCTTCGACCGCGACCAGCGACACCCTCGGCCAGCGTCCGCCGCTCAACCTTCTGATCGCCGCCCCGCGCGGGTTCTGCGCCGGAGTCGACCGCGCGATCGAGATCGTCGAGAGGGCGCTCGAACTCTATGGATCGCCGGTTTATGTCCGGCACGAGATCGTCCACAACAAATATGTGGTCGAAGGATTGATGGCCAAGGGCGCGGTCTTCGTCGAGGAACTGGACGATGTGCCCGACGATGCGCCGGTGGTGTTCAGCGCGCACGGGGTCCCCAAAGCTGTCCCGGCCGAGGCCAAGCGCCGCAAGCTGCTGTATGTCGACGCCACCTGCCCGCTGGTGAGCAAGGTTCACCGTCAGGCCGAACGCCAGATCGAAAAGGGCCGCCACATCATCTTCATCGGCCATGAGGGCCACCCCGAGGTGATCGGCACGATGGGGCAGGTCGAACCGGGTCAGATGACGCTGGTGGAAACGATCGAGGATGTCGACAAACTCGCCTTCGATCCGGACGAGCAGCTCGCCTACCTCACGCAGACCACACTTTCGGTCGACGACACGCGCGAAGTCATTCAGGCGCTCGAGTGGCGCTATCCCAACATCAACGGGCCGCGCGACGAGGACATCTGCTATGCAACCTCGAACCGGCAGGCGGCGGTCAAGGAATTGGCGCGCGACTGCGATCTGGTATTGGTGATCGGCGCGCCCAATTCCTCGAACTCGCTGCGGCTCGTCGAGGTGTCGGAGCGGCTGGGCACGCCTGCCAAGCTTATCCAGCGCGCGACCGAGATCGACTTTGCATGGCTCAAAGGGGTTGAAACGCTAGGGCTGACGGCGGGTGCCTCAGCGCCTGAAATCCTTGTGCGCGAGGTGATCGATGCGCTTGCCCAGCAGTTCACCATCAGCGAGAAAACCATTACCGCCGCCGAAGAGAAGATGGTGTTCAAGCTGCCCCGCCAGCTGACCGAATAGGTTTCGGGCAGGACGGCAGGACGTGGCGGTCTACACCCATCTCGGGGCCGAAGACCTTGCCCGGCTAATCGCCCAATATGACGTGGGCGAACTGGTTTCGGCCAAGGGCATTGCCGAGGGCGTTTCCAATTCCAACTGGCTGGTCGAGACAACTGGAAGTCTTGGCGGCGCCGCCGGGGACAGCGCCAAAGAACGGGGCGGCGCGCGGTTCATCCTGACGCTGTATGAACGGCGGATCGATTATGCCGATCTGCCCTATTTCCTCGATCTGCTCGATCATCTGGCCAGCAAAGCATGTCCCGTGCCGCGCACCATGCATGACCGCACCGGTGCCTCGTTCCGGATGGTGGAGAGCAAGGCCGCCGCGCTGATCGAGTTTCTCCCCGGCGTCTCGCCAACGCGGCCCACCGCAGCGCAGGCACGCAGCGTCGGCGAAGTGCTGGCGCGGCTCCACCTTGCCGCGCGCGATTTCCCCCGCACCCGGGCTAATACGATGGACTTTGCCGCCTGCGCCGCGATTCTGGCGCAATGCGGCGCAGCGCGGCTGGCAACGATCGACCCGGCGCTGCCCGCGATGCTCGAAGCTGCAGACGCCGCCGCCGCGCTCGATCTGTCCGCGCTCCCGGTCTCGCAAACCCACACCGATCTGTTTCCCGATAACGTGTTGATGCTGGGCGAGCGCGTCACCGGGCTCATCGACTTTTACTTCGCCTGCACCGGGCCGATGGTGCTCGATCTCGCGGTAACCCACGCGGCGTGGTGCTTCGACCGCGCGAACGCCTTCCAGAGCGAACTCGGCGCGGCGCTGATCGCGGGGTACCAGAGCGTCCGTCCGCTCGAACACGCCGAACGCGCGCTATTTGCCGATGTCGCCAAGGGCGCGTGCCTCAGGTTCGTCGCGAGCCGCGCGGAAGACTGGCTCGACACGCCCGGCGATGCGCTGGTCACGCGCAAGGATCCGATGCAATTCGCGCAGCGGTGGCGATTTTACGACGCAGCGGGCGCAGACCTGCTTGAAGGGTGAGCGCGAACCTGGCTAAGCAACCGCGATGAAACAGGTCGAAATCTTCACTGATGGCGCATGCAAGGGCAACCCTGGCCCGGGCGGCTGGGGCGTGTTGCTGCGGATGGGCGGCCACGAGAAAGAACTTGCGGGCGGCGAGTCTGACACCACCAATAATCGGATGGAGCTGATGGCAGCGATCAAGGGGCTGAACGCGCTGGTCGAGCCATGCACGGTCACACTTTATTCCGACAGCAAATATGTGCTCGACGGGATGAGCAAGTGGATTCACGGTTGGCAGCGCAATGGCTGGGTCAATGCATCCAAGAAGCCGGTGCGCAACGCCGATCTGTGGCACGATCTGATCGAGGCCGCGCGCCCGCACCACGTCACCTGGAACTGGGTGCGCGGTCATTCCGGCCACCCGGAAAACGACCGGGTCGACGCGCTCGCCAGCGCCGAGGCGGCGCGGATCGCGGCGGGCGGTTAAGGCCCGCCGCCTCACCCAATTTCAGCTGTTGTCTTCGACCTCAGCATCGGGGCCGTTCTTTTTGATCGAATCGATCGCATTCTGCGCGCTCGCTTTGCTGGCGTAGCCTTCGGTCGCGAACATCACTTCGGAATTGTATTTGAACCGCACGCGGAACTCGCCGCCCTTGTCTTTGTAAATCTCGAACTTGTGCGCCATTGCGGCCTCCTCCTGTGATTAACTCACGTTAGGAAATGCCAGATAGCCTGGCGCTTTACTAGGCCGATTGTGGTTCGCGCGCGGGGTGAAAGCGGCCCGGCGCAAACATCGCCGGATCGATCCGCGCTGTCATCGCGTCCGCCCCCTGCCCCAGCAGCAATTGCGCCCCCAGCCGCGCGGCGGCAGGCGCGGTCTGAATGCCGAAGCCGCCTTGCCCGGCGAACCAGAAGAACCCCGGCTGCTCGGGATCGGCGCCGTAGACCGGCAGCCGGTCGGGCGCGAAGCTGCGCAGCCCCGCCCAGCGATGCTCGACCGCCGCGATTCGCCAGTCCGTAACCTGCTCGAACCGGTCAACTGCGACAGCGATATCGAGTTCTTCCGGTGCAGCGTCGCAGGGTTCGGATGGGATTTCGTCATGCGGGCTTAGCCACAGCCGGCCCGCATCGGGCTTGAAATAGAACCCGCCATTGATGTCGAGCACCAGCGGCAGATCCGCGGGCGCGGACGGATCGACCCGCAGCACGGCCACCGTGCGGCGCTTGGGCGCGATGCCGATGGGTTGCACCCCGGCCAGCCGCGCCACATCGTCCGACCATGCCCCGGCCGCGTTGACCAGCGTCGCCGCGCGCCAGCTTTCGCCGCGCTGGCTGGTGATCGTCCACGCGCCGCGCTCGCGCACAATCCCCGCCACCCGCGCGCGGCAGTCGAGCGCGGCCCCATGCCGCCGCGCGTTGCCGAGATAATGCTGATGCAGACCGGCGACGTCGATATCGGCGCAGGCGGGCTGGTGCAGTGCCTCGCTCCAGTCAGGGCGGATATGCGGCACCTTGCCCGCCAGTTCCTCGGATGTGAGGCGTTCGATGGTCACGCCGGTTCCGGCAAAGGTGGCGACGAAAGCGTCCATCGCCGTGCGGTCCTCCCCGCGCCCGATATAAAGCGCGCCGCGCAGGGTGAGGAAGCCGTGCTCGGCAAGGTACCCGCCCGACGCGAGCGTCAGCGGCACCACACCCGGCCCGCCGTAGCATTCCTCCCAGAACGCGGCGGATCGCCCGGTGGCATGATATCCCGGCGCATCCTCAGCCTCGAGCAGCAGCACGCGGGCATGGGGCGCGAGTTCGGCGGCAATGCTCGCGCCTGCCATCCCGGCCCCGATCACCGCGACGTCGTAAATCATCGTGCCGGGGCCACCCGGTCGAGGAATTCGGTGATCGCCGCCATCGCCCGGTCGCGCACCGCATCGACTTCGCGCAGGATCTCGTGATGCGATTCGCTGGCGAAGGCGATCATTTCGCCCTTGGGCAGGCGGCGCGCCGCCTTGAGGTTGGCGGGGTGGCTGACCAGCTTGTCGGACGCGGTCGAAAGGAACAGCACCGGCACCGCCACCGCCTCCAGTGCGCCCGGCGTCTCGAGCTTGCGCCACGAGGCATAAGCGGCCTCGACCCAGCGCCAGCTTGCCGGGCCCATCACCAGTTCGCTTCGGTGGTCGCGCCACCACTGTTCGTCGGCATAACGATCCGGGTCATGGGTGAGCAGATTCGCGCGCTCCTTCGGCAGTTCGCCGGGCTTTTCGCTCCATTTCCACGCCTGCCGGGTGGGCTCGCCGACCGCGGTCATCAGCTTGGCGACATTATGCAGTGCAGGCAGCGGCAGCGGCGGGCCGGAGATGCCGGTCATTGGCGCGCTCAGCACCGCCGCATCGGGGCTGACCCGGCCATCCGCCAGTGCGCGCAGCACCAGATGCCCGCCCATCGAATGGCCCGCGAGCACGTGCGGGCCGGGCGTTTCGGCGACCCATCCCGCCCACAGCCGCGCCAGATCGTCAATCCAGATATCGAAGGTCTCGATATGGCCGGTGACAGCATCCTTACCCAGTCGCCCCGATCCCGCCTGCCCGCGCCAGTCAGCCGCAGTCACTCGCCAACCATCGCAGTGCCATTGTTCGAGCGTCTCGAGATATTTTTCGTAAAAATCCCCTCGCCCGGGCAGAAACAGGATCGACCCGCGCGGCCGCTCACCCGCGCCGGGCCAGTCGATCCGGCGCAGCGCGTGACCGTCCGCCGCCTGCCACGTGCTCTCGCGCGCGAGCGGCGGTATTGCCCGGCGATCAATCACCATCCTGATTGCGCCACGGTCTCAGATATCATCAATGGCTGGCCCCCTCAGCGTGGTTACTATTTGGTAAGTCATAGTCTGTAGCAGTGTCCCAATGAAGGACGGTCGGTGCATGGCGCACGGCCTTGCCGGGGGCACGATGTCGATGAGCTTCATTTCCTACGGTCTGCTGATCGCCTTGGCAATTGCGCTGGTCTTTGCCGGGTTCACCGACATTCGCCGCCGCCAAATCGACAATTGGCTTAACGCCGCGGTCGCGCTGACCGCGCCGTTGTTCTGGTGGTCGAGCGAATTGTCGCTGTGGCCCGAGATAGCGATGCAACTGGGCGTGGCGCTGGCCGCCTTCGTCCTGCTGGCCGGATTGTTCGCACTCAAGATGATGGGCGGCGGCGACGTGAAGCTGCTGACCGCGCTCGCGCTGTGGATACGTCCTGACCTGTTCCTGCAATTGGTCATGGTCATGGCGCTCGCGGGCGGCGTGCTGACGGTCGTGATGGCGTGCTGGCACATCATGCGCCGCCAAAAGGACAGGCTCGCGATACCCTATGGTGTCGCCATCGCATTCGGCGGGCTGTGGGTGCTCGCGTTCAACTATCTGCCGGAGGGCGCGATCGCAGCGCAGGCCGCGTGAACCCGATTTTAACCAGTCAAGACTTACGTATCGCAACCATACCTGCCCGACATCCACCCACGGGCAATTACGAGGGGGCTAATTGAGCCATGGATAGGAAGAAACTGGTTCTGCTGATCGGTGCGCTGATCATTGCGATCGGGACGGCTTTTGCCGCACGCACCATCTTTGCCGGAGGCGCGGCCCCGGTTGCCGAGGCCGCCGCGCCGGTCAACGGTCCGCGGGTGCTGGTCGCCAAGCGGGCTCTGACCGCAGGCACGATCATCACCGCAGATGCCCTCGGCTTCCAGCCCTGGCCCTCCGAGTTGGTGCAGGACGCCTATTTCATCGATGGCGAGGCCGACATGAACAAGCTGCTCGGTACCGTGGTGCGCTATCCGATCACAGCAGGCGAACCGGTCACGCAAGGCTCGCTGGTCGCGCCGGGCGATCGCGGCTTTCTTGCCGCCGCGCTTGGAGCGGGAATGCGCGCTGTCACGGTGCCGGTTTCGGCAATGACCGGAGTGGCGGGCTTCATCTTCCCGGGTGACCGGGTCGATTTGGTGCTGACCCAGAACATAGCAGGCGAAGGCCAGCATGAATCGCTCAAGACCGCCGAGACCGTGCTGCGCAACCTGCGCGTGCTCGCCACCGATCAGACCACCGAAAAAACCACCGACGAGAACGGCAAAACCGTGGTCGCGGAATTCCGCACCGTGACGCTCGAAGTGACGCCCAAGATTGCGGAAAAGGTTGCGGTAGCGCAGACCATCGGCACGATCAGCTTGGTGCTGCGGTCGATCTCCGACAGCCAGTCCGAGCTCGAACGCGCGGTGGCTTCCGGCGAGGTCCAAATCCCTGCGGGCGCCACGCCCGAACAGGAAGAGAAGATGCTCAAGGCAGCATTGGCGCGCCCGATCGACAAGGGCACGACCTTTGTCACCGGCGCCGATGTGTCGCGCTTCCAGCGATCAACCGTGCCCAGCAAGCAGCCGCAGCAATCAGCTTCGGCGCCTGCCCAATCGGCTCCGCAAGCCGCGCCAGGCGGTGGAGGCGGCACGCCGGTCTACACCGGGCCGAGCGTGCGGGTGACCCGCGGCAAGGACACCACCGATACGCCCGTCAGCGCCAAGGCCAATGGCGGCGCGATCCTCTCCAGCCAGTCGAGCGGTGTGCGCCGCGCCGGGCAGACCCTGCCCGCCGCCGGCCTGACCGTGATCAACTGAGAGGGATAGACCAATGTCGACCACTATTTCGCTCCGTCCGCCTTTGTTCAAGGCGACCTGTGGCAAACCCGAGGGGAGCCAAACCATGACACGCAAGTTCAAGATCAAGCTGCTGGTGGCCGCGCTCGGCGCGGTTCCGATGACAGCGATGCCAGTGACCACGGCAATTGCGCAGCAGGTCGTCAGCCCGTCGCAGGAAATCGTTCTGTCGATCGGCAAGGGCGAGCTGGTGATGGTGCCGGGCAACATGGCCGACGTATTTGTCGCCAATGATTCGGTCGCCGACGTCCAAGTCAAGTCGCAGCGCCAGCTCTATGTGTTCGGCAAGGCCGGCGGCGAGACCACAATCTATGCCAGCAACGAACGCGGCGATGTGATCTTCTCGGCCAATATCCGGGTCGGCTCGAACATCGGCAGCATCGATCAGATGCTGGCGATGGCGATGCCCGACGCCAAGGTCAGCGTATCGACGATGGGGGCCAACACCGTTCTGCTGACCGGCACCGTGGGCGCGCCCGAGGACGCAGCCGAGGCCGAACGCCTCGTGCAAGCCTTCCTTGGCACCGGGGCCAATGTCATCAGCCGCCTCAAGACCGCGACCCCGCTGCAGGTCAGCCTGCATGTCAAGTTCGCCGAAGTCAGCCGCAGCCTGCTTCGCGAGATCGGCGGCAACCTGACCCAGATTGACGGAACGGGCGGGTTCCAATTTGGCGTCGGAACGGGTCGGGAAAACTTCTTCAACAACATCCGGCCGAATAGCGCACTGGGAACTGGAAACGATGTCAACGTTACCGTTCCAGACATCAACAATCCCGGCCAATTCATCGAGGTCCCCGGAACGCAAGTTGCTAAGGCACTCGGCGGCACGACGATCGCGGGGATCGGTCGCCTGTTTGGCATCGACATGCTCGGCGCGATCGACCTGTCCGAGCGGCTGGGCCTGGTCACAACCATCACCGAACCGAACCTGACCGCACTTTCGGGCGAAACCGCGACCTTCCTTGCGGGCGGCGAGTTCCCGGTCCCGATCGCGCAGGGCCTTGGCCAAGTGACGGTGGAGTTCAAAAATTTCGGAGTTAGCCTCGCCTATACCCCGACGGTTCTTTCGAACGGCCGCATCTCGATGCGGGTGCGCCCGGAAGTGTCCGAGCTGTCAACCCAAGGCGCGGTCACGTTGAACGGCTTCCAGGTGCCCGCGATCACCACCCGGCGCACCGAGACCACGATCGAACTGGGTTCGGGCCAAAGCTTCATGATTGCCGGGCTGATGAGCGCCAACTCGCAGAATTCGCTCGAAAAGGCGCCGGGACTGGGTGATGTGCCGATCCTCGGCAACCTGTTCCGCAGCCGCGAATTCCGCCGCGGCGAGACCGAGCTGGTGATCATCGTCACCCCCTATCTGGTCAAGCCGGTCGACGCCAAGGACATCAAATTGCCGACCGACGGATTCCGTTCGGCAAACGAGTTCGAGCAGCTGCTCGGCTATCAAGATAATGCCGGCGTATCGGGCGAACAGCGCCCTGCCCCGGTTGCAGCCCAGCCCGATGCCCCGCAGCCCAAGGTGAGCGACCTTGATCCGGCCGCGATCGTCCCGACCCAGCCGGAAAAACCGCGCCGCGCCGACAAGAAGAACCGCAAGGACGAGCGCGAAGCCAAAGCCGCGACCCCGGGCTTCAGCCTTTAACGTGAGAAAGGTGATTACGATGCCGATTGCACGACACAAACAGCTGGCGAACCTGCCAGCCATCGCCTTCGCGCTGACGCTTGGCCTTGGCCTTGCCGGTTGCGGCGGGATGCCAACCAACACCTCGCTTTACAGCACCAAGATGCCGGTGGTGGAGCGCACCAACATGGTGTTCGACGTCAATACCACGGCGGGCGGGCTACCGGTTTCCGAGCAACAGCGCCTCAACGGCTGGTTCGAGACGATGGACCTGCGCTACGGTGATCGCATCGCGATCGAGAACCCGAGCCAGAACCCGGCGGTGACGGTTGCGATCCGCGATCTGGCCGCGCGCTATGGCTTGATCATCAGCGACACCGCCCCGGTGACCAGCGGTTATCTCCAGCCGGACCAAGCCCGGGTGGTGATCACCCGTTCGACCGCCAGCGTGCCGGGCTGCCCTGACTGGTCGGCTAAATCCGACATGAATTACTCCAACGCAACCAGCCCCGGCTTCGGCTGCGCGGTTAACAGCAATCTTGCCGCAATGGTGGCCGATCCGCAGGATCTGCTCGAGGGCAAGAAGGGCGACAGCGAAACCATAATCGCCACATCGAACAAGGCGATTTCAACCTATCGTACTACAGCGCCGACCGGTGCTGGCGGATTGCAGGAAGCTGGTGCCACCGGCGGCGGCGGCGGAGGAGGTAACTAAGCCATGAATGCTCCTTGGAAATCGGGCCTGCCCGGCAATCGCGATCCCTTTTCGGCCTATATCTGCGACGACAACGCACTTGATGTGCTGCGTCCGGTGGTCATCGAACTCGGCTGGCAGCCGGAAAAGTGCAACAAGGGCGGTCTGCGCAACGCGGTGCAATCGCTCTCGGTCAGCGCCAGCCCGGCGATCCTCATGGTTGACCTGTCGGAGAGCGGCGATCCGCTCAACGACATCAACGCGCTCGCCGAAGTGTGCGAGCCGGGCACGGTGGTGATTGCCATTGGCCAGGTTAACGACGTGCGCCTGTACCGCGACCTGCTCTCGAGCGGGATTCACGACTACCTGCTCAAGCCGTTGTCGCCGCAGCAGGTGCATGATGCGATCAACCAGGCGTTGGCAGTGTTCATGTCGCCCAAGGCAGGCGATGCCGATGCGGCCAAGCGCCACATTTCAACAGCTGTGGTCGGTACGCGCGGCGGAGTCGGCGCCTCAACGCTGGCGACGTCGCTGGCGTGGCTGTTTGCCGAACAGCACAAGGCGCCGACCGCGTTGCTCGATCTCGACGTGCATTTCGGCACCGGTGCTCTCGCGCTCGATCTTGAGCCGGGCCGCGGGCTGACCGACGCGATCGAGAACCCGAGCCGCATCGACCCGCTGTTTATCGAACGCGCGATGGTGCGCGCGGGCGATAACCTGTCGATCCTGTCGGCCGAAGCGCCAATCAACCAGCCGCTGATGACCGATGGCTCGGCCTTTGTGCAGCTGGAGGACGAGTTCCGGCAGGCGTTCGAAATGACGGTGATCGATCTGCCGCGCAACATGCTGATCAACTTCCCGCAGCTGCTCGCCGATGTGAATCTGGTGGTGCTGGCCAGTGAGCTGACACTGGCCTCTGCGCGCGACACGATCCGGATCCTTTCGTGGCTGAAGTCCAACGCCAGCCATGCGCATCCGATGATTGTTGCCAACAAGGTGCAGCCGAGCCTCGCCGAGATCAGCAAGGCCGATTTCGAAGCCTCAATCGAACGAAAGATCGATTTCATGGTGCCCTACGATATCAAGGCGGCCTCCAATGCGGCCAAGCTCGGGCAGGTATTCGTCGACGCCAACCGTTCGAGCAAGGCAACCGCAAGCATCCGGCAAATCGCCGAACGCGTGATGGGTGTGAGCTCGGAAGAGATGGCGACCATGACCGGCGATAAGAAGTCGCTGCTGGGCGGGTTCGACCTCAAGTCGATGCTGACCAAAAAGCCAAAGAACGAGCCCCAAGCGGCGGAATAAACCAACCGCGGGCGCGGAGAGCGATACAACGCTCCCCGCCCCCTCGGCTCAGTAACGCGGCTGACGGATGACGGCTGCACCAGGCAGGAAGCAAAGCGATGGACTTTTTCCAAACCCTGCTCATCACGGTGGTGATTTTCGCGGTGCTCATCGCGGGCTACGCGCTGGTCTCGGGCTCGGGCGTGGCCAAGGCGCAAAAGCGCCGGGTACAGGCCGTGCGCTATCGCCACTCCGAAAGCCTCGACGCCAAGGTCGATGCCCAGTTCAAGCGCGCGATCGCGGCGCGCAAACCCAAGACTTACAAGGTCGCAGGCTCAGGCTCGCGCATGGAAGCGCTGGCAGTCCGGCTCAATCGCACCGGCAAGAGCTGGAGGGTTACGCAATATATCTACGCCTCGGTTGGCCTTGCGCTGGCGATCAGTGTGGTGATGTTCGTTTTTACCAGAGCGCCGCTGCTCTCTTTGGGTATTGGCCTGCTGGTCGGCGCGGGGCTCCCGCACATGATAGTGGGCCGCGCTATCAGCAAGCGAACCAATGCCTTCATCGCAAAATTTCCGGACGGGATCGAACTGCTCGTGCGCGGTCTTCGATCGGGCCTGCCGGTGACGGAGACGCTCGGCATCGTCGCGCAGGAAGTGCCCGGCCCGGTCGGTTTTGAATTCAAGACGGTTATTGATCGCATCAAGGTCGGCAAGACCATGGAAGATGCGCTTCAGGACACCGGCGACAAGCTCGGCATTCCCGAATTCAACTTCTTTACCATCACCCTCGCGATTCAGCGCGAGACGGGGGGCAACCTCGCTGAAACGCTGTCCAACCTCGCCAATGTGCTGCGCCAGCGCGCACAGATGAAGATGAAGATCAGGGCGATGAGCTCTGAATCCAAGGCCTCGGCCTATATCGTCGGCTCGCTGCCATTCCTGGTGTTCGCCGCGATTCTGTTCATCAACCCGGATTATATGACCACGTTTTTTACCGATGATCGCCTGATCGTAGCCGGTCTTGGCGCCGGGGTGTGGATGGGCATTGGCGTGCTGATCATGGCCAAGATGGTCAGTTTCGAAATCTGACGGCGCGGGACACAGGAAAATGATCGACCAACCCACCGGCCCAAGCCTGCTCGGCTTCGATGTCATCCTCGTCGGTACGCTGATGGCGGGACTGGCCGCCTTTGCAGTGATGCTGGCGATCTACGCCGCGATCACCATCCGCGATCCGATGGCCAAGCGCGTCAGGGCGCTCGAAGCGCGGCGCGAACAGCTCAAAGCGGGGATCATCACCTCTTCGAGCAAGAAGCGCACCAGCCTGGTGCGCCGCACCGACGCCACTGACAAGATCAAAGACAGTCTCGGCCGTCTCAACGTGCTGCAGGAAAGCCAGATCAAGGCGATCCAGCAAAAGATGGCGCATGCAGGTTATCGCAACAAGGAATTTGCGGTCATCATCATCGGCGCGCGCGCGATCCTGCCGGTGGTGCTGGGCTTGACCATGGGTGCGCTGATCTATCTCGTCGACTTCTGGCCCGACTGGAGCCCGATATTCCGGCTCGTCGTGTTCGGTGCCGTCGTCTTCTTGTCGTACAAGGGCCCTGAGATCTACCTCAGCAACAAGGCTTCCAAGCGCACCAAGGAAATCCAGAAGGGCCTACCCGACGCGCTCGACCTTTTGGTGATCTGCGCCGAGGCGGGCCTGACGGTCGATGCCGCCTTCAACCGCGTCGCCAAGGAACTGGGCCGCGCCTATCCCGAACTGGGCGACGAATTCGCGCTGACGGCGATCGAACTCTCGTTCCTCAACGAGCGCAGGATGGCGTTCAACAACTTCGCCTTCCGCGTCAATCTCGATGCGGTGAAGGGCGTGGTCACGACCATGGTCCAGACCGAGCGTTACGGCACCCCGCTGGCAAGCGCGCTGCGCGTGCTGTCGGCCGAATTCCGCAACGAACGGATGATGCGCGCCGAAGAAAAGGCAGCGCGGCTCCCTGCGATCATGACCATTCCGCTGATCCTGTTCATTCTGCCGACGCTGTTCGTCGTGATTCTCGGCCCGGCAGCCTGTGCGATCTCGGACAACTTCGTCAACAAGCCCACCTGATCGGGCGCCGCCAGAAAGCCGGCTGGCGGACTACTGCGTCCTCACCCCCGGCCCCGGTCCCGGCTCTGCGTCCGGCCTCGGTTCTGGCGGCGCTCCTCCTGCCAGCCGCATTGCGCGCGCGCGCAGCCGGGCAAGCAGGTCGCGCAACGTCGCCTCCTCGCCCGGCGCGAGACCCGCGAGCAGATCGCGCTCGGTCGCGCGCGCCAGCGGCATCACCTCGCCGTGGATCGCGCGGCCCTCGCCCGTGAGTTCGAGCAGGTGCGAGCGGCCATCTTGGGGATTGGGCACCCGGGCGATCAGCCCGCGTTCCTCCAGCACCTTGACCGCGCGGTTGACCGCCACCTTGTCCATCAGGGTTGCCGCGGTCAGCGCGCGCTGGGTCATGGTGCCCGCGCCTTCCCCTGCCCAATCACCCCCGTCACCCAGCACCGCCATCACCCGCCATTCGGCGATTTTAAGCCCGAAGCGCTTGCGATAACGTTCGGCAATCAGCCCGCTCACCGCAATGGAGGCGACCGAGAGCTGGTAGGGCAGGAACCCGGCAAGCTCGCCTTCAGGCGTACTCGATCCCCCGTCACCTGCCCCCGCATCAGTCATAGGGGCGCGCATCCCACCACGGGTAGAAATCGGGCATATCGGCGCTGACCTTGCCGGGATAGACCGCCCGGCGCTTGTCGAGGAAGCTGGCAATGCCTTCCTTGGCATCGGCCCCGCGCGAGAGCCGGTAGATCGCGCGGCTGTCGATCTTGTGCGCCTCCATCGGATGATCGGCGCTCATCAGCCGCCACATCATCGCCCGGGTCATCGCGACCGAGATCGCCGAGGTGTTCTCGGCAATCTCGCTGGCAAGGGTCTTGGCGGCGTGGAGCAGGTCTTCGGGCGCATGGACCGATCGCACCAGCCCGCCGCTGCGCGCTTCCTCAGCGTCGAAAATGCGGCCGGTGTAGCACCACTCCAAGGCTTGGCTGATCCCGACGATGCGCGGCAGGAACCAGCTTGAGGCGGCTTCTGGCACGATCCCGCGCCGGGCGAACACAAAGCCATAACGCGCAGTGGTGCTGGCGAGGCGGATATCCATCGCCAGCTGCATCGTCGCGCCGACCCCGACCGCGACGCCGTTGCAGGCCGAGATCAGCGGCTTCTTGCTTTCGAACAGGCGGAGCGTCAGCAGCCCCCCGCCATCGCGCACGCGCGGGTCGGACAGGTCATCAACCTGCGTGGGATCGGAAAACACCTGCCCGCCGCCCTCGGGCGTTAAGTCCGCGCCCGCACAAAACGCTCGCTCGCCGCTGCCAGTGAAAATCACCGCGCGCACTTTGTCGTCGGCGTCGATATTGTCCATCGCCGCGATCATCTCCGCCCCCATTGTGCGGGTGTAGGCGTTCATCTTGTCGGGGCGATTGAGCGTGATGGTGGCGATGCCATCGTCCTTGGTGACGGTGATCTGGGTGTGGTCGGTCATGGGGGGCCTCTCCTTGTGCAGTGCGGCGCGGCGTGGCCCGCTCGCGCGGGGCTAGGCACCTCACCACTACGCTAGTCGCCCCGGCCCTACAGCGACAAGCATGACTTTTGACGGGAGGCGCCGCAGCCGCCGCGTGTTGCGACCGCGAGGCTTCACTTCTATAGCGGCGCGATGACAGGCGCACAGGCACTATCAAACCCGGACGCGAGGGCAAAGCTGCGCGATCCCGGCTATTTTGTTCTCCATCTGCAAGCGGCAACCGCGATCCGCAGCGTTGATCGGCTGGGCTGGTATGATTCGCATTTCCTGCGCCGGCTCGAAGTCGCCAAGCGCTTTCTGGCCAAGCAGCGTCCCGACACGCTGGCAGACTTCGAGGCGGGCTTCGCACCGCTCAAGCCGCGGCATGACTTTCGCGAAACGCTGATCGATGACGTGTTCGACGCCGCCACGCACGATGCAATCATCGCCGCCAGCCGCGCCGCCAAACCCGAAACATCGGCTGAACAGCAGAAAGAAAGCGCGGACTTCGGGCGCGAGGTGGTGTGGGATCATCCCCTTTTCCTCGACTTGCAGGAGAGCATGCGCGCAAGGGTTTCCGACATTGTCGGCCAACCGCTTGTATCCAGCTACAATTTCCTCAGCCGTTATGGCCCGGTCGGCAAGTGCAAGCTGCACCTGGACCATCCAAGCGCGATGTACACCTTCGACTATTGCATCGCGCAGGACGCGGTCTGGCCGATCCACATCAGCCGCATCGTCGAGTGGCCCAGCGCGGGAACCGGGGAGGGTTTCGATCCCGAGCGGATCAAGGCCGATCCGGCGATGGATTTCGCCGCGCATGATCTGCGCCACAATCAGGCGCTGCTGTTTAACGGCAGTTCGCAGTGGCATTACCGCGACCCGAAGACCGCAGGCGGGTTCTGCCACCTCTTGTTCTTCCACTATTTTCCGGCCGGCTGCGAAGACCTCGTCGAACCGAGCCGGTGGGCGGATCACTTCGGCATCGCCGAACTCGAACCACTGTGCGACCTGTTCCACGACCCGGTGGTCGACGGTCTGGGATAAGCGCTGCCCGGCGTCCGGCAGCAGACCTTTGCCATTGCCAGCTTGTCCTCCGCGCCGATGGGGAGACGGTTCAATTTGATCGACCATGCTGCGCCCAAAAGAAAACCCCCGCCAAAGCGGGGGCTTTCCTTATAGGAGCCTGCCCAAGTCGGAGCCGATCCAGACCCTGTCTAGACCCCCTCTAGGCCCGTCCAGACCCTGTGTTTCACATGAAACACGCCGCTCGAATGGTTCAGCGCGGTGCCATCCGGATCGCGCCGTCCAAACGCACGTCCTCGCCGTTGAAATAGCCGGTCTCGATCATGCACATTGCAAGCTTGGCATATTCGGTGGGGATGCCGAGGCGCTTGGGGAACGGCACCGAAGCCGCCAGTGCGTCACGCACGTTCTGGGGGGCTGCGGCGAGCAGCGGGGTGTCGAAAATGCCCGGCAGGATGGTGTTGACGCGAATGCCTTCATTCATCAAGTCGCGCGCTATCGGTAGCGTCATACCGATCACGCCCGCCTTCGATGCGGCGTAAGCGGCCTGCCCGATCTGGCCATCCTCGCCCGCTACCGACGCGGTATTGACGATCGCGCCGCGCTCACCGTTCTCGTCGAGCGGGTCGAGCGTCAGCATCCCGGCGGCCGATTTGGCGATGCAGCGGAACGTGCCGATCAGGTTGACTTGAATGACGAAATCGAACGCGCTGACCGGAAAGTGCTTGATCGAGCCATCTTCTTTCGACCGGCTGGCGGTCTTGATCGCGTTGCCGATCCCAGCGCAGTTGACGAGGATCCGCTCCTGCCCATGCGCGGCGCGGGCCTTGGCGAAGCCGGCGTCAACATCGTCATCGCTGGTCACGTTGACCTTGCAGAATACCCCGCCAATTTCGGCCGCTAGCGCTTCGCCCTTGTCCTCGTTCATGTCGAAGATCGCGACCTTGGCGCCCTTGGCCGCCAACGCGCGGACTGTGGCCGCGCCGAGGCCCGAGGCACCGCCGGTGACGACTGCAGGGGTATTGGCAGAAACTTCCATTATTCTCTCCTGGTGTTCAAATTGCGCGATATTCAGGGTGGCCGAGACGTTCAAAGGCGCTCGATAATCGTGACGATGGCGACGCCGCCGCCCTCACACATGGTCTGCAGGCCGTACCTCTTGCCGTGGCGTTTGAGCGCATGGACCAGCGTCGCCATCAGCTTGGTGCCCGACGCGCCGAGCGGGTGGCCGAGCGCAATCGCGCCGCCGTGGACGTTGAGCTTGTCCGGGTCCGCGCCGGTGTGCTTGAGCCACGCCAGCGGGACCGAAGCGAAGGCCTCATTGACTTCGTAGAGGTCGATATCGTCGATGCTGAGGCCCGCGCGCTGCAACGCGCGGTCTGTTGCGAACAACGGTTCTTCGAGCATGATCACCGGATCGCCCGCTGTCACGGTAAGGTTGTGGATGCGCGCCAGCGGGGTCAGACCGTGCGTCTTCAGCGCTGCCTCGCTCACCACCAGCACCGCCGATGAACCATCGCAGATCTGGCTTGCAGAAGCGGCCGTGATCGCGCCGTCGGGCGAGAGCAGCTTGACCCCGGCGATCCCCTCGAGCGTCGCGTCAAAGCGGATACCTTCGTCCACCGTATGGATCGCTGCGCCCTCGGGCGTTTCGATTTCAACCGGCACGATTTCATTCTCGAATGCACCTGCATTGGTGGCGGCAATCGCCCGCTGGTGGCTGGCAAAGGCGAACCGGTCGAGGTCGTCCTTGGTGAAACCGTGCTTCTTGACGATCATTTCGGCGCCCATGAACTGGCTGAAGTTGATGCCGGGGAATTTCGCCTCAATCCCGTCCGCCTTGGCGTAGAGGCCTTCCTTCATGTGCAGCGTGACGTTTGATCCCATCGGCACGCGGGTCATGCTTTCGACGCCGCTGGCGATCACCACGTCCTGCGTCCCGCTCATCACCGCTTGGGCGGCAAACTGGATTGCTTGCTGGCTCGATCCGCACTGGCGATCGATTGTCACCGCGGGGGTCGATTGCGGGAGCAGCTTGGAAGCGAGCACGCCCATCCGCCCGATCTGCAACGCCTGCTCGCCCGCCTGGCTGACACAGCCGGTGATCACGTCCTCGATCGCGGCTGGATCGATCCCACTGCGCGCGACAATTGCATCGAGCGACCGGGCCAACAGATCGACCGGGTGCACCCCGGCCAACCGCCCGCCGCGCCGGCCACCAGCGGTGCGTGCAGCTTCTACGATATAGGCAGTGGTCATGTCTTTCTCCTTGGCTGGCCCTGATCGAACAGGGCACAAAGCCGTGCTATCACATTCGTCTCGCCACTGGCTTGCGGGCCTTTCGCCTATTTGAGGCCCGGGCCCAAATCAAGCGGGCAAAATGATTGCGCCGCGGCAGGCCTTAGCGCGCGGCGATCCGGGCAACCTTGGGAACCGCTCGCGCCGGGCTACCTTTGCACGGCGGCATCCACCCGCTGCTGCGCCACCACGATCAGCTTGAGGCCGGGAGGGATCATGGTCAGTGCGTCTGACGGGACCCAGACCGGGCACAAACGGGGGTGCGAAAGGGGACGCGCACTGTGACGATCACCATACTGCGCATATTCATCCCTATGGGATCATCTCCTCAGGGCTCTATGTGGCCTTGCGGAGAGAGATTTCCGATCCGATTCTGCGGCAGTGATGGCGCGAACTCGGTCGCCCGCTATGAGACTGCCGTTGCAGCGATTGTCGCGGCGAGAAGCGAGGGCGAGGTGCGGGTGATCGACCGCGAGGGTGTGCGCAAGACCCGACGCGAGCCGTTTGGCTTTGCGCTCCCCAATCTCGGCATCTTCGGCGGCAACAGCAGCGAGGAAAATCCCGCGCAGACGGAAATTGATGGCGCTTCAGACCACGATCAATATGTCGGGCCGGCCAAGGACATTTATATCCTCACCATAAGAACGCGCGGAATGGCTGTTTTACAAGGTGCCCTGACGCTGGCTGCGGCACAAGCCGGGACAATCGCTCGAGATCCGCAGCGGCGCGTTCAGCAGCTAATTCCTGCGGATCGGCGGGTAGAAGGGTGTCAAAGGGCGGCGTTTGCGATAGAGTGTCGCGGTCTGCCATGAAGACCCTGTTCGAACTCAACCCTGCGCTCGATGTGCCCCGGCTTGCCGCCCGGTTTGCAGAAACTGGGCGGGTGCAATTGCGCGATTTCCTTACGCCGGAAAGCGCACGCGAATTGCTGCTGGTGCTCACCAAGGGCACGCCGTGGGGGATGGCAGTTGGCGCAGGCACCGGAAAGCCCGCCAGCTTCCGCGCTGAGGAGACGCGCACCCCGCACGGCCAGCAGGCGCTGCAACAGGCAGCCCGCAATGCCGAACAGCACACGGCGCGCGGCGAATATGGCTTTCGCTTTGCACATTATCCAATCCTCGACGCGCTCAAGGAAGCTTGGGACCCCGACGGGGCGCACGAGGTGCTGATTGAACATCTCAACGCAACCCCCTTCCTCGATCTGGCCCGCGCCGTCACAGGGATCGACAGCGTGTTCAAAGCCGACGCGCAGGCGACCCTATTCGGCCCTAACCATTACCTTGGGCGGCATAACGACAGCCATGTCGCCGAAGGCTGGGAGGTTGCTTATGTCCTTAATCTGGCACGGGAGGATTGGCATCCCGACTGGGGGGGATACCTGCTGTTCCTCGATGACGATGGCGATGTGGTGGAAGGCTTTCGGCCGCGCTTCAATGCGCTAAACCTGTTCAAGGTGCCGCAATCGCACCTTGTCAGCTATGTCCCCCCCTTTGCGCCATTGGGCCGCCTGGCAGTGACTGGATGGCTACGGAGCAAGTAATCCCTTGCGGCGGGGCGTGACAGGCGATCGGATGGAGGCAGGATGACGAGCAGTGCGCAGAAGATCGCTCAGCAGGCCACGCAACTGGCAACGCACGGGCAGGATGTGCAGGCCGATGCCGTGTTCGAACGCGGGTTGGCCGAATTTCCACAGGACGCGCGGCTCGCCAACAGCGCGGGCAATTTTCACTTCAAGGCGGGCCGGTTTCTCCGCGCGCTGGCATTGTTCGAACGCGCGTTGGCACTGGCGCCCGATCTGGTGGAGGCTGGATTGAACGCCGCGATCGCCTGGAACCAGCTCGGCCAGCCTGAACGGGCCGCCGCGACACTTCGGCCGCTCGAACAGGTGGCGAGCGGCCAGCCCGGCTATTGGCGCATCCGGGCGGATTCCGAACGTCAGGCCAAGCGTTTCCGCGATGCGGAGGTGAGCATGGCGAAAGCCCAAGCGCTCGCGGCAGGCGATCCCAAGACCGCCCGCAGCCGCGCACGGCTTTCGCTCGAACGCAGCGATCCCGACGTGCTGGCGCATATCGAACAGGCACTGACGCTGAACCGCGGCGACCCCAATCTGCTGTTCGATTACGCGCAGGCATTCGCGCTGCATGGGCGGATGGGAGAGGCCCTGGAATGCACGACCACCTTAATCGCCCACCTGCCGGGGTGGACAGACGGGCTCAAGTTGCATGCTGAACTGCGTTGGGCCGCCGGCGAGATCGATCGATTTGCCGACCACTTTGAAATGGTCGCAGCGGGGCCGGAGGCTAGCCCGGCGATCTATCTCGTCTGGTGTGCCGTGCTCGATGGCGTCGATCGGCCCGAACAGAGCGCCGCGATCCTCGAACGGGCGCGCCGTACATGGCCCGATGATAGCGATCTCGCCCTCGCGCAGGTTGTTTCACTGGGAGAAGCGGGACAAGCGGAGGCTGCGCAAGATGTACTCGGCCGGTTCGCAGACCTTGAAACACCGGAATGGGCGACGGCGCACGGCCGCAATCTGTTAAGGCTCGGCGAAATCGACAAGGCCCAGCAGCAGCTGGCCAAGGTTCTGATCGCCCGCCCTGATGATGTCGCTGCGTGGGCGCTGGCTGATCTGTGCTGGCGGCTTGGGGGAGATGCGCGGCATGAATGGCTACACGGCCAGAGCGGCCTTGTCCGCCAGGTCGCGCTGCCGCTGGAAGAAAGCGAGCGGGCGCAGATCACCGCTCTGCTGAGCGAGTTGCATCGCCATTCTGCCATGCCGATCGGCCAATCGATCAAACAGGGAACACAGACCAAAGGCGCGCTGTTTGCGCGGAATGAGCCCGAGCTGACACGGCTAGAGCAGGCGCTCGAAGCCGCCATCGCCGAATATCGGACTGGGCTGCCCGCGCCCGACCCAGACCATCCGCTGCTCAGCCGGGTCGCTGATGCATGGACAATCACGGGCAGCTGGTCGATCCGCTTGCAAGGTCAGGGGCATCACGCCGCGCATATCCATCCGCGCGGCATCCTGTCGTCAGCGTGCTATTTTCTGGTGCCCGAAGAGACCGATACGCCCTGCGGCGCGGGGTGGCTGGAACTCGGCAAGCCGCCGCCGGGTCTCGCCGAGGGCCTCGGCAGCCTGTTTGCGATCCAGCCCGTCGCCGGCACGCTGGCGCTGTTTCCCAGCACGTTGTTTCACGGCACCCGGCCCATCCATCACGGGACCCGGATGACCGTGGCCTTCGATGTCGCCGCAAAGCCCCCTCGCTAGACAAGCTTTCGCAGAAGCAGCCGTGACCGCCCGCCATAACTCAAGGGATACACGCAAGAAAAAAGGCGGCGGATCCTGTGATCCGCCGCCTCATTAGTCATGCGTTTGCGATCGCGATCAGAAGCGGAAGTTCACACCCACGAAAAAGTCACGTCCAAGCACATCGAAGAAGCTCGGAAGCGTATTGCCCTGTTCAGCCTGCGCACCCAGCACCGGGGGTTGCTTGTCGAGCACGTTGTTCACACCTGCGTTGATCGTCAGGCGCTCATCGAGATCAATGCTCGCAGCAAGGTCAAAATAGTTCCACGAACCAATTTCCGGTCGCGGCAAGGTGGTCGGTGCCACACGATCGTTGCCCACGAAGGTGTTCTGAATGCGGAAGTCCTCGGTCGGACCCTCATACCGCCAGCGCACCGAGAACAGCGCCGGACCCTGCGTGTAGGTAACACGCACATTATGACGGTATTCGGGAAGACCGAAAGTTCCCTCGACGATGTTCTCGCGTAACGGCAGCAAGGCTACCGGGGTGTTGCGGAATTCGTTGAGCCAGGTGCCGAGGTAGAACAAGCCGAGTTCGCCGTTGAACAGCGGCAGGTTGTAATCGACTTGGAAGTCGATTCCACTGGTTTGGAGCGTGCCGACGTTGTCCTGCACCAGTGCCGGGTTTTGGCCACCCGCGGTCAAACCCAGAGCGCCGGTCCCGCTGTTGCGCCGGCCAACAAACGCTGAACAGGTTGGATCTTGCAGGTTCTGGACCGTGTTGAAGCACAGCGAAAGCGCGGTGTTCAGGCCGCCCAAACGTGTGTTGATTGTGTCTTCAACCTTGATGTTGAAATAATCGACCGTGATGTTCAGACGCGGCACAAAGCCCGGCTGGATGACAGCACCGATGGTATAGGTGTCCGAGGTTTCCTCACCCACATTCGGGTTGCCGCCGAAGTCCGCCTGAATCTGCGCAGCAGGCTGCACCCCGCGGGTGAACACGCCGGCAGCAGGAACACCCGAAGCAATACAAAAGGCACGCAGAGCGTCCGTGCGCTCGGCCGTAGGGCCACGATCCGAGCAGGGGTCAGTCGCCGCCGGGAAGCCTGTCGAATTACCACCGAACAGATCCTGAACGTTCGGCGCTCTTACGGCGCGCGAGTACTGGCCGCGGAATCGGATGCCCCTTATCGGAGCGAATTCACCGCCCAAATTGTAGGTCCAGTTTCCGCCGACGCGGTCGAGCGAGTAATCAGAGTAACGAGCCGCCCCGTTCACTTCGAGCGCGTAGATCAGGCCATCCTCGACGATCGGAATGCGGACTTCACCGAAGACTTCCTTAACATCGTAACCACCGCTGGTCGGAAGGCCAGCGTTGAAGCCGAGCACATCGCCCGAAGACAGGAAGGTATCGGGAATGAAGTTCGAGTTCACCTTCCTGTATTCGGCACCAACAGCGAATCCGACATCATCAGCACCGAAGCCGAGGTTGAACAGGGTGCCGTTGACCGAACCCACAGCATTGGTCAGCTCGGATTCCGTGATGTTGGTCGCGTTGATCGACAGGTAGTTCAACGAGCCTTGGCTCGCGAGGCCCGTGCCGAAGATGTTGAGCGGCACACAGCCCGCCGTGCGTGCGGCGGCGTCAACGCACCGCAACTGGGTGGTGCTGCCCGGCACAAACTCGACCGTCAGCGCATTGATGAACCGGCTGCGAGCGATGCTGCCGCGCTGGATGTTGGTGTTGGTCGTCCGCGAGTACGAATAATACGCGTCAAAGTTGATGTTGTCAGTGATTCCACCGCGAACTCCTCCGAGTACGCGGAATGCCTCACGGGCGAACGACGAATTGCGACCGCCGATATCGTTGAAGCGGAAATTGACCGAAGTGGTGCGATAGTCGGCACCGGTCGCGGTCGCCACCGGGTTCTGCAGCAAAAGATCTCGGGTCTGGGCGTTGAAAAACGGGCTGTTGACGAACAGCGGTGCCGAAACGCCAGCGGGAGTCGGTGCAAGTTCCGTATTAATATCGTTGCGAACGAAGGAGAGTTCAGAATAGGCTTCAATGCCATCAGTGAACTCGTAGTGACCATAGGCGCCGATCAGGTAACGTTCTTGCGGCAGCTGCAAATAGTTGTCCGGCGCGAAGTTGTAAAGATCCTGCGGATCCAAGAACGGGCGCGAACCGCCACCAGTGGGGTTGAAGATAAATGTCGACTGAGCACCCGCCGCACCAGCGTTGAACGTACCGGCAGGGCCCGTTGGTGAACCGCCCGGCACGAAGCCGAGTTGGCCGCCACGGGCGATGCAGGTTGCCACGGCAATGCCGGTTGGGAACGGGGTGCCAATGTCACCGCGGCCAGCGCTGCCTGGGACTGTGCAGCCATCACCGGCCGCGCGTTCGGAGAACTCACGGGCGTCCGCAAATATCGGGTCGCGCTGCGTGTAGTTGGCATACATAGTCACTGCGCCGCGGCCGTCATCGAATGCAGAACCGATGGCGGCGTTGAACTGGTAACGCGCTGCATCGCCGCGGCCAGTCAGCGAGTAGCTACCGCCGAATTCGAGGCCTTCGATGTCGCGCAGCTTGAAGTTGACGACACCAGCGACAGCATCCGAGCCGTAAACGGCCGAAGCGCCGCCGGTTACGACTTCGACACCGCCCAGCAGGAATTGCGGGATCGTGTTCAAGTCGACGATCTGGTTGGTATCAAAGAACATCCAACGACGGCCGTTGACCAGCACCAGCGTGCGCGTCGCACCGAGGTTGCGCAGGTTCAGAGTGGCAGCGCCGTTACCCGGGTTGTTCGAACTCGCCGTAAATCCAGGAAGAACCTGCGGGAGGGTGTTCAGCACCTGCTCGACGTTAATCGCGCCGGTCAGGCGGAATTCTTCGGGTGACACAACCGCGATCGGGCTGGTCGAGTTGAGGTCGGTGCGCTGAATGCGCGAGCCAGTAACGACGATGGCGGTCGACTCAGCGGGTTCATCAGCGGTCACGACATCTGCCGCCTGATCCTGAGCGTAAGCAGGGGCGGCCATCAAAGCTCCCGCCATGATCGTGCCCGCCAGAAGTGAAGCCTTGTTGAAGCGTTGCATTTTACGTCCCTCTATTTTTGCCCGCGCGGGTATGATCGCCGCATCCAATGCCGGTGGTTAGGCTAACTCAACCGCATTTCGCAATCAGAGCGGTGTGGGCACAACGCGGAAGCGTCAGAGGTGTTGCAATTTGACTACACCTTGGGGACGCCGGGGTTTATCACGCGGGCCTTTACGCATAAGTCAGTCAGCCAAAGGCAGTCCGCTCCGGCGGTGATCTTAGCGAGTGATAGGAGAGCGGGATATGAATAGCCAAGGAAAGGCAACCGGCATGATGAGGCGCTTTGCAACCGTAGGCGGCACCGCCTTCGCGCTTTGCCTCATCGGTGGAATCTCGGTCATGGCACAGCCGACTTTAACGCCCTCGGCGACATATATCAGCGATCTCAAGGTGTGCGGCGGCATTGCCGATGAGAGCCAGCGGGTGGCATGTTACGATGCAAAGGTCAGCGCCTTTATCAGGGCGGTCGATGCGGGCGATGTGCGACTGCTCGATCGCGCCGAGGTGCGAAGGACCAAGCGCCAATTGTTCGGCATCAGCGTGCCCGAACTCGAAATCCTCAAAGAAGACGGGAATGAGGCTGAGGTTTCAGACCTGTTCGAAACCACGATCACCAGTGCGGCTCGGCTCAGCGCCACAAGCTGGCGCTTCACCACAGCTGAGGGTGCGGTCTGGGAAATCAATAACGCCCCGCGCCGACTGAAACCGATCACGGCGGGCGATACGGTGACATTTAAGAAGGCCGCGCTCGGGTTCTTCTTTGTGCGCATCAACGGCCAGATCGGGGTCAAAGGCAGGCGGGTTTCCTGAGCTTGTCAGGTTTGAATTGAGATCTTAGACAATAGAAGGGGCCCGGCCATTGCTGGCCGGGCCCTTGCTGTTTGTGCCGCTGCTGCACCCCTTACAGCCCGCTAGGACCGCAATCGTTGGCGAGATAGTCGAGCATCTTGGTGTAGAACTGCTGCTGGTGGGTATACATCAGGGTGTTGGAGAAGTGGTCGGCGCCTTCCAGCGTCACGAACTCGCCGGTCTTGCCTGCCGCCTCAAACTTCTTCTGATAGTCCTTCAGGTGGTAATACATCACGCGGCGATCATTCTCACCGTGCACCATCAGCACCGGAATGTTGACCTTGGCAACCTCATTGATCGGATTGATGCCGATCGTGCCGCGCCGCTTTGACCATTCATCCAGCGCCTTGAGGTTGGGGTCACGCCGCCCCAGATACTGCTTTTCCGCATCGGCCACCGCCGCCCCGGCGATCACACATTGATAGATCTGAGGATCGCGGCTGGCCGCTACCAACGCGGCGTAGCCACCGTAGGACCAGCCGAACATCGCCATCCGGTCAGGATCGACCTTCCCCTGTTCGACGAGGTACATCGCGCCGTCGTCCTTGTCGTCCTGCATCTTGCCGCCGTGCTCGCCATAAGCGGAATCGAAGTGCGACTGACCCCAGCCCACCGACATGCGATACTGCGGTTGGAGCACCATGTAGCCGGCATTGGCCAGCAGCTGCCCCCATTCGTCATAGGTGATAATTTCGTTCACCTGCGGCCCACCATGCGGCAGGACAACCAGAGGGAACGGCCCCTTGCCTTTGGGAACGGTGACATAGGCCGGAATCACGCGTCCATCGCGCGCTTTGTAGCGGATGTACTCCACATCGGCCAATTGGTCAGGATTGATCAGCGGGTTGCGGCTGCCCAGCTTCGCCAGCTTGCCGTCTTTGACCAGCCAGAACGAACCCGGATCATGCGGGCCACGGTTGGTGACAACCATCGACTTGCCATCCATCGAACGGCTGGCAATGCTGACCTGATATGCATAGGGAATCTGCTGTTCAAGTGCCTGATAAAGCGCCTTTTCTTCCTCGTCGAACCAGTGGCGTTCTAGTGTCTTGCCGGAATATCGCGCGGCGACCAGCTTATCGTTGCCGGGGATCGAATGGGTCTGGATACCCATCACATCGGCATCGTCGGATTGGAACAGCTTCTTGCCGACCTTGCCGGTGGTGAAATCAAATTCGTAAAGCCCGGCCTTGTCTTCGCCCTCGGAGTTGTCGATCAGGTAACCGATATTGGCATTGGTTGGATCGAACCCGACAATTCCCTGAAACCCGCCAAGGATGCGGTAGAGGTTTTTGGGATCGTTAAGGTCGAATTCCTGAAACTTCTTCCATTCGCCATCGCCAGGCAAGCGATAGTACGATGCCACCGTGCCGGCTTCGCGATCCTGCACCTGGGTAAAGCGCGGGTTGCCTTGGTTGTCCCAGCGATCGACAACCGGAAATTTGCCCCCGCCGCGCAGCACCAGCGATCGTGCGCCGGTCTTGAGATTGAACTTATAGTACGACCGCGGACGGAAGGCGGCGAACGGATCAACCCCGGTGCCATCGCCTACGGTCGTGCCGGTGCTAACCAGCACGTTATCGGGATCATTGGGCAGCAGGTTGACGATGCCGAAATTGCCGTCGACGGGGGTGAACTTGTTGTCCGCCAGCGAATAAGCATAGGTCTTGTAATCGCGCACGTCCTCCTCTGGGCCTTTCACCGTCTTGCGGTTGACCTGCCAGGCAGTGCCGAAAATCACATCATCGCTGACCCACTGCGCGCTGATGATCTCCATCGGTTTCGCATCAAGGCGGCGCGCTGGCTTCGACAGATCGGCGGTGTCGTAGATTTCGAGGACATAATTGCCCTCACGGCTTTCGACCTTGTGCACCAGCACGTGCTTGCCATCGGGCGAAATCTGTACGGCGTTGACGACATCGCGCAGCGCCCAGACGTCGACCGGGACGGTACCCTGTGCTTGGGTCGGCGCGGGGGCGGCGACCAAACCAATGGCAGAAACGCCGACGAGCGCGGCGGTGAGTGAGGCTTTGAGGAGTTTCATAATCCGTGTTTTCCTGGGGACACTAGGTTGAAACAATAAGGCATGTCAGGCGGGGGCGCCATATCCGATATTAAACGAAAAAAGCGGCCTCTCGGCAAGTGCCGGGAGACCGCTTTTTTTGAAGTCAGGTCAAGTCATTCGTCGCTTAGAAGCGGTACAGCAGCTGGGCGAAGAATTCACGCCCATCAAGGTCGTAACCATTGCCAAGCGGGGTGTTCGAGATCTGCGCAAACCCGCCCACTCGCGGCGACACCCGCGGCGGCGCAGTATCGAAGATGTTGCGGACACCTGCGATCACACGCAGATCACCATTGTCCCACCGGACCGAGGCAGTGTGCTCGAAATATTCGTCCGTCGTGCCGACCGGGCGACAGAAAACGTTGTCGCCCGCCACCACGCCGTTGGCCGAACCGCGACCAAGGCAGGTCGGCGAGAAGGCAGGAACACCGCCCACCGGCCCGCGGTTGAACGCATCCCCGAGCAGGAAGCGATCATTGAAGGGCACGCCAGCAATCTCGTTACCGATCTCACCAATATAACGCACCTGATAGGTGAAGAGGAAGTCCCGCCAGCCTGCGCCAAAGGTCGCGCGGCCGGTCCACTCAGGGAAACCGAAGCGGTCGACAAACTCGTTCGCGGTGAAGGTGTCAACCCCGGTGCGCTGCAGGTTCGAACGCTCGATCAGCTTGTTCGCCACAAAGTTTAGCGACATGTCGATCGTATCCTGGCCGATCTGCAGATCGTAGCCGAAGGTGGCGTTGATATCGATCCCCCGCACCGCTTCTTCGTCACGGTTGAGGAAGCCGGCCTGAACGGCGCGGATCAGCTGACGATCGCCCACAGTGTAGGTAAGACGGTCGCAGAACTCGCTGCGCGCCGGCTCATCACGCAGGAAGCAATCGTTGGCGATAAAGCCAGCCGTCGGCTCGACGATCGCGCCTCTGACGCTGATGTCGTAGTAATTGAAATTGAGCGCAACGCTGAAACCGCTCGCCCAATCTTCTTCGAAAGCGAAGCCGGTCGTGATCGAACGCGAGGTTTCTGCCTCGACGGCGAGCGAACCGCCCGTTGTCACTTCGACATTCGTCACCCCATTGGTGCTCAAGCTCAGCGCGTCGATCCCGACACGGGTCGGATCACGACCCTCGCGGCGGCAGTTGGCCAGAATGAACGGTTCACGCAGGTCCAGTGCCGCATTGTAGGCACCGGCAATGAATGCCGCGTTGGGGACTGCGCAAGGATCTGCGACATTGACGAAGCCCGACTGGCCGCGGAGAAAATTCTCGCGCAGGTTCGGCGCCCGGAACGAAGTACCGTAGCTGAACTTGAACAGCAGAGGAGCCACCGGACGCCAGCCGCCCTTCAGCGCGAAAGTGCCATTAGTCCCGTAGAACTCTTCGTCCGTGATACGGCCAGAGAGGTTGACAGTGAGTTCTTCGACCAGCGGCTTGCCAGCCTGAAGCGGAAGATCGATTTCGCCGAACAGTTCGCGAATATACTTCGATCCGTTAGCGCCGCCGTCTGCGAAGAAACCAAACAACAGGCCGTTCGAGGCTACGAAGCTTGGCTGGGAATCGATCGAGTCTTCGCGATATTCACCCCCGAACACCACGCCCACCGGGCCAGCAGGCAGTTCGAACAGGTCACCTGTGATGTATGCCGAGAGCAAGGTCTGTTCATAGATGGTGTTGAAGTCGCGGCTGCCGAACAGGTAATCACGCTCGGCCTGAGTGGCAAAGTCGCCCACCGCACCGGTCAGCACGCTGGGTGCAAACAGGTTCACCGGAACACAGCCTTGGGCCAAGTCAGGTGCAGCAAGCGCAGGGTTGCGTAGGCCCGCCACGTTGCAAGCGCCGATAAACAGCGGGTTGCCGATCCTGATTTCAATGGCGTTGTTGTAATCGTCGGCGATACCGTCACGGTCGTTATCGACGAGGCCGTCCCCGTTGTAGTCGCCGGTCGGATCAGCACCGAGCGCAAGCGCCAGACGGTCTTCACGGATCCCGAGACGCGAAGACTGGCCTTGCGAACGCGAATAGCTGCCCGCAACTTCGAAGGTCCACGAAGAACCGATAAAGGGCAAATCGCCGCGCACACCGAGCACGCCGCGGTACTGTTCCTGCAGCACCTCAAAATTGTTACGATCGCCGCGGATCGCGACAATCGGCTGGAGCGAGGGGATCGTGCCCAGCGCCACAGCAGTCCCGCCATTGAACGCCCGGTCGACAGCAATGCAATCGACCCCGTTGGGATTGCCCACGAAGTTACACGGGCTAAACGAGTTGGCCGACGGGACCTGCGGGAACAACTGCGGGTTGCCTGCGCCGGTGTTGCTGATTTCCGAACGGGTGTACTGCGCTTCAAAGAAGGGCGTGATGTTCGCTTGGCCCGGGAAGGTGTATTCCCCGTAAGTGAACACGTTGATCAGATCTTCACCCGAAATGATGGTGCGATCCAATTCTTCCGGGCTGCCGTTGATGTTGACGTTCTGGAAGTCGACATCGATGATCCCGTCGCGGTTGATATCCTGATCAACGCCCTGAAAGTTCGCATTATCGCCGAAGTTGAACGGACGGCCGGTGACCGGATCATTCGGCAGGTTGCGGATGTTGCCATTGGCCGGGAAATAAACTGAACCCGCGCGGGTTTGCGGAATGAAAACACGGCCCGAGATCCCGGCCACGATGCACTCGCTTTGCGACGCACCGACGGCGTTATTGGTACGCGAACGGATCAGTTGGTTGTCCGAAATGCCGAGGCGAAAGATGTTGCCGTCAGCGTCTTCTTCGAGGTTGGTGGTGCAGCCACGCAAGAAGTCGCGGTCACGCAGCTTGACCTCGTCACGATGGCGGTATTCAGCGCCGATCCCGAACACGGCACGATCGGTGTTGAAGCCCCATGCGGCGCTCAGCGAATAATCTTCGCCCGCGCCGCCCGGGTTGACGTCCCCAACGGCCTGAACTTCGAGCCCGTCGAAGTCCTTGCGCAAGATGATGTTGATCACGCCCGCGACCGCGTCCGAACCATAGACCGACGAAGCGCCATCGGTCAGAATATCGAAACGGTCGACCAGCGTGGCCGGAATAAGGTTGACCGAAGGGCTGCTTGGCGCGCCTTCCACACCGGCGGGAGCCAAACGGCGACCATTGACAAGAAGCAGCGTGCGGTTTGCGCCGACACCGCGAAGATTGACCGTCTGCGAACCCGGACCGTTGTTGAGCACGAAGCCCTGGAAGGTCGCGTCGATCTGCTGACCGGAAGCTGCTTCGGAATTCTGCAGGATCTGGGCCGGGTCGAAGGCACCGACGGCCTGCTGGTTTTCGGTGGTAAGCACCTGGAGCGGCGAGATCGAGCTGTAGGTATCGCGCACAAGGCGCGAACCGGTCACGGTGATGTTGCCCTGCTGGGCAGGACGGCCTTCAGCGTCAGTGGTAACTTCGACCTGCTCACCGTCCTCCTGGGTTACGCCGGTGGGCTCTTTGTCTTTTTTGTCGGCGTCCTGCGCAAAAGCAGGCCCGGCGACCACGAAAGCGATCGCGGAAGCGGAAAGGGCCAAAGCTTTGATCGTGTTGTTGTGAAACTTCTTCATGGTCACTCCAGTTGCCCAAACCGGAGACGGCTAAACAACCCAAGGGGGCCGCCACATAGTTACCCATGTGTTAGCCGCTTCCTTCAAAGGTTGTCCAACTCAGTCTCCGCAGTGACTCTTTTGTGCAATGACGAAAGTTTGATGTCAAAGCGCCCCGTCGCAACCCCGAAGTTTTCCGGATGGTGTTGCGTTAATCCCACATTCAGCGGTCTCCGAAGCCAACCGTCGTAACAATGTTAGATTGTGGCTTTGCGATTGTTAGAACGGTGGGCGTCCTGCACGCAACAAACCGCCGCGCTGATCATATCGAACGAAGTAAGGTTACAATATTTCATCCCGGTCGAAAGGCCCGAAGGCCGGCCAATCAGCGAATCGTCATCGCCAGTTGCCCATCACCCTCGTCGATTCCCAGTGTCGTGCCGTCGGGCAGCTTGCCCTGCAGCAGCATCTCGGCAAGCGGGTCTTGGAGATAGCGCTGCACTGCGCGCTTCAGCGGCCGTGCGCCGTACACCGGATCATAGCCCACCCGGCCCAGCCAGCGCAGCGCGGCATCGGTAAGATCGAGCGTGATCTTGCGATCGGCGAGCAGCTTTTGCACCCGGCCCACCTGAATTTCAACGATCGGGGCCATGTGCTCGTGCCCAAGCCGGTGGAACAGGATAATCTCGTCCAGCCGGTTGAGGAACTCGGGCCGGAAATGCCCGCGCACCACGTCCATCACGTCCTTCTCGACATTGGCCACATCCGCCCCGTCGGGCAGGTTTGCGAGATACTGGCTGCCCAGGTTCGAGGTGAGAATAATGAGCGTATTGGCAAAGTCCACCACCCGCCCCTGTCCATCGGTCAGCCGTCCGTCATCGAGCACCTGCAGCAGCACGTTGAACACATCTGAGTGCGCCTTCTCGACCTCATCGAACAAGACCACCTGATACGGGCGGCGGCGCACCGCCTCGGTCAGCACCCCGCCCTCTTCATAGCCGACATAGCCCGGCGGCGCGCCGATCAGCCGCGAGACTGCGTGCTTCTCCATGAATTCGCTCATGTCGATGCGCACCATCGCACTGTCATCATCGAACAGAAACCCGGCGAGCGCTTTGGTGAGCTCGGTCTTGCCAACGCCGGTGGGGCCGAGGAACAGGAAGCTCCCTAGTGGGCGGCCCGGGTCTTGCAAGCCCGCGCGCGCGCGGCGCACCGCCTTGGACACCGCTGCGATCGCCTGCGACTGACCGATCACACGCTTGCCGAGGATCGCTTCCATCTGCAGCAGTTTCTCGCGCTCGCCCGCTAACATCTTGTCGACCGGGATCCCGGTCCAGCGGCTGACCACGCCTGCAATGTCCTCCTCGGTCACCTCCTCGCGCAGCATGGCGTTGGCGGCCTGCCCCTGCGCCTCTACCAACCGCTTTTCGAGCTCAGGGATGCGACCGTAAGACAGCTCGCCCGCCCGCGCCAGATCGCCTTCGCGCTGCGCCTGTTCGAGCTCGAGCCGGGCGTGATCAAGCTCTTCCTTGATCCGGCTTTCGGCCTCGATCTTGTCGCGCTCGTTCTGCCAGCGGGTGGTGAGTTCGGATGATTGCTGTTCGAGGTTAGCAAGTTCATCACGCAAAGCGACGAGGCGATCCTTGGAGGCCTGATCAGTCTCCTTCCGAAGCGCGCTTTCCTCGATCTTGAGCTGGATGATCCGCCGGTCGAGCGTCTCGATCTCCTCGGGCTTGCTCTCCACCTCCATGCGGATGCGGCTGGCGGCCTCGTCCATCAGGTCGATCGCCTTGTCGGGCAGGAAGCGGTTCTGGATGTAGCGATCTGACAGCTTGGCCGCCGCCACAATCGCGCCGTCTGTAATCCGCACCCCGTGGTGGAGTTCGTACTTGTCCTTGATCCCGCGCAGGATCGAGATCGTGTCCTCCACGGTCGGTTCAGCGATGAACACCGGCTGGAATCGCCGCTGAAGCGCGGGGTCCTTCTCGACATATTTCTGATATTCATCGAGCGTGGTGGCGCCGATGCAGTGGAGTTCGCCGCGCGACAGCGCGGGCTTTAGCAGGTTCGAGGCATCCATCGAGCCTTCCGAAGCGCCAGCACCGATCAGGGTGTGCATCTCGTCGATGAACAGGATGATCTGGCCATCGGCGTTCTTGACCTCGTCGAGCACTGATTTCAGCCGTTCCTCAAACTCGCCGCGATATTTCGCACCCGCAATCAAGGAGCCCATGTCGAGGCTCATCAGCGTGCGGCCCTTGAGGCTGTCGGGCACGTCGCCGTTGGCAATCCGCAGCGCCAATCCTTCAGCGATTGCGGTCTTGCCGGTGCCGGGCTCGCCGATCAGCGCCGGGTTGTTCTTGGTTCGCCTGGCGAGAATCTGGATCGTGCGGCGGATTTCCTCGTCGCGGCCGATCACCGGATCAAGCTTGCCGTCGCGCGCGGCCTGGGTGAGATCGCGGGCGAACTTTGCCATCGCGTCATAGGTGTTCTCGGCTGTGGCACTGTCGGCGCGCTTGCCGCCGCGCAGTTGCTCGATCGCGGAGTTAAGGCCCTGCGGGGTGATGCCGGCGGCCTTCAAGGCCTCCCCTGCGGCGGTCTGCGACACGGCTAGCGCGACCAGCAGGCGCTCGACCGTGACGTAGCTGTCACGTGCCTTCTCGGCGATCTGTTCGGCAGAATCGAGCACCCGGACGGCATCATTGTCGAGGCCGGGGGTCGCCTGCGCGCCGCTGCCTGTGACGGCCGCGATCTTGTCCAGCCCGGCATCCACCGCCGCCAGCGCCAGCGGGGCCGTGCCGCCCGCGCGCTGGATCAGGCCCGAAGCCATGCCCTCGCCATCTTCGAGCAGCGCCTTTAACAGATGCAGAGGCGTGATGCGCTGGTGGTTCATGCGGATCGCCACGGTCTGCGCGGATTGCAGGAAGCCCTTGGCCCGGTCGGTGAACTTTTCGAGATTCATGGCATCAGCCCCTTCCAAGTGTATTATGCAACTAGGTGGGTCGCCGCGCAGCACAAGGCAAGAGGCGCGAAAGTCTTGACCTCTCCCTGCCCGCACGCAATGGAGCGCCCATAAGATTTGGGAGAGAAATCGGCATGGGGTGGTTGAAGCGCGGCGCGATTGCGGTGGTGGCAGTGCTGGTTCTGGCGGTGACAGTACTAGCAACGTGGGAGCCGTTCTTTGCCAGCGCCGCTACCCCTGCAAACGGGCGCAAATACACCGCCGAGATCATCCGCGACGATTTCGGCGTGCCGCATATCTATGGCAAGACCGATGCCGACACCGCTTACGGGGTCGCCGTGGCTCACGCGGAGGATGATTTCTTCACCTTGCAGGACGTGGTCGCGATGGCACGCGGGCGTTATGGCGCGATTGCGGGCGAGGACGGGGCCAAGGTCGATTACGTCTATCACCTGATCGACGCGCGCGGCACGTCGGAGCGCGAATATCCCAAGCTTCCCGCCGATACCCGCGCGCTGTTCGACGCTTATGCTGCAGGCCTCAACCAATATGCCGCCGAGCACCCGGGCGAGGTCAAGCTCGCCAATCTGTTCCCGGTCAACGGGGTCGACGTTGCCGCCGGGTTCGCGCTGCGCCAGCCGTTCTTCTTTGGGCTCGACAGCGTGATCGGGCCGCTGGTGGCAGGCGAAGACCTGCGCCGCGAGCATGGCCCCGACATCCCCGGCTTCCCGCGCGCAGCCCTGCCCGGCGCGCAGCCGGCCCCAGCTGCCCCCGCGCCCGCCGCCAAGCAGGCGCGGCGGATGGTGCTGCCGCTGGGTGAGGACGCCGAACATCTCGGCTCCAACGCCTTCGCAGTCGCGCCCAAGAAGTCTGGCGGGCCGACCACGCTGATCTCGAACTCCCACCAGCCCTTGCGCGGCGGGGTCGCGTGGTATGAACTCGTCGTCGAAAGCGGCGAGGGCTGGCATTTTGCTGGGGCGAACTTCCCCGGATCGCCGTTCCCCTTCCTTGGCCATAACGAGCATCTGGGGTGGACAAATACGGTCAACACCCCCGACATGATCGATATCTACCAGCTTGAACTCGATCAGGCGGGCACCCGCTACAAGCTCGACGGCAAGTGGCGCGATCTGGAGAGCGAATGGGTGACGCTGCCGGTCAAGATCGGCCCGGTGGTGCTGCCGATCCGGCGCGAGGTGCTGCGTTCGGTTCATGGCCCGGTGATCAAGAACGCCAAGGGCGCCTTTGCAGTGCGATACGGCGGGATTGGCCGGCTCGACCAACTTGACGCCTATTACCGCATCAACAAGGCCAAGACCTTCGGTGATTGGGAGGAGCAGATTGCGCGCCTTGCAATTCCCTCGACCAACTTCATCTATGCCGACGAGGCAGGCACCATCGCGTATATTTACAATGCCGCGATCCCGCGCCGGCCCGAGGGCATCAGGGCCGACTGGCGCAATGTGCTGCCCGGCGACCGGTCCGACCTGATCTGGCAGGGGGCAGTCGATTACGCGGCGCTACCCAAGTTGGTGAACCCGGCCAGCGGCTGGGTTTACAACTCAAACAACGAACCCTTCACCGCAGCAGGCGCTGGCAGTGATCTTTCGCCCGGCGCGTTCTCGCCGGTGCTGGGGATCGAGCGTAAACAGACCAACCGCTCGCGCCGCGCCTACAAACTGCTGTCCGAGGCCAGCGTGCTCGACCGCGCCGCGCTCGAGGCGATCAAATATGACACCGCCTATGCGCGCGAGGGTTATGTTGCGCGCTTGTTCGATGCGCTGGAGGGGTTGAAGGCTGAGGGAAAACTGGCGCAGGCGCGTGATCTGCTGCTCGGCTGGGATTTCACCGCCGACAACGTGGGCAAAGCCGATGCCATCGCGCTGCTGATGATCCGCGACTTCATGGCGGCCGATTACAACAACAAGCCGTTCCCCGATGTAGCGGAGAAACTGCAAGCGGCTGCAGATCACCTGGGCGCCCATTTCGGCCGGCTCGATCCGCCAATGGCCGATTTGTTGCGGCTCCGGCAAGGCGAGCTCGACCTGCCGCTCGACGGCGGTTCCGACACTTTGCGCGCTTCAACCACCTGGAATGTCGATGAGGACGGGCGCCTCAGCCTCAAGCATGGTGACAGCTTCATTATGTGGATCGAATGGCAGCCCGGCGCGCGTGTCACCTCGCGCTCGATCCAGCCGTTCGGCGCGGCCAGCACGCGGCCCGGCAGCAAGCATTACACCGACCAGATGCGGCTGTTCGTCGATCACAAGCTGAAGCCGGTCTATTTCTGGCGCGATGATGTGATGGCGAAAGCCAACGAGCGGCGCGTCGTGACCAACACCCCTTGACCTACGTCCCCCGACCAGCGCCCGCCGACCGGCCTGATTTTCCCAGCTGATTCTTCCACCGGAGCATTCCCGCATGACCACTCGCTTTGCTGCCGCCAGCCTTTCGGCGCTCGCCTTCGCGCTGGCCGCGCCGCTTACACCCGCGCTCGCCGATAACCATGCGGCCCCGCAGGCTACCGCTGACCTGCCGTCGTTGGTGGCGCAGGTGACCATCCCGTTCGAACAGTTCGAACTGGAGAACGGCCTCACCGTGCTGGTGCACGAGGATCACAAGGCGCCGGTGGTCGGCGTGGCGGTGTGGTATAATGTCGGATCGAAAGACGAACCCAAGGGCAAGACGGGCTTTGCCCACCTGTTCGAACACCTTATGTTCAACGGTTCGGAAAACGCCCCTGACGATTACTTCAAATATCTCGCGGAAATGGGCGCGACCGATTTAAATGGCACCACTTGGTTCGACCGCACCAATTATTTCCAGACCGTGCCCCGCCCCGCGCTCGAACGCGCGTTGTGGCTTGAAAGCGACCGGATGGGGTACCTTCTTGGCGCGGTAACGCAGGGCAAGCTCGATAATCAGCGCGGCGTAGTGCAGAACGAAAAGCGCGAGGGCGATAACGAACCCGGCGGGTTGGTGTTCTACGATGTGCTCAAGACGCTGTTCCCCGAAGGCCACCCCTATCAGCACGAAGCGATCGGCTCGATGGCCGATCTCGATTCGGCCTCGATGGCAGACGTGAAAAGCTGGTTCACCGAGAAGTACGGCCCCAACAACGCAACGCTGGTGATTGCCGGCGACATCTCGGCCGCTGAGGCGCGTCCGCTGGTCGAGAAGTATTTTGCCGCCATCGCGCGCGGTCCGTTCAATAATCCGGCGCAGGCGGGCGTGCCGACGCTGGCGCAGCCGGTGCGCAAGACCTTTAAGGACCAGGTCGCTGCCACCAGCATCACCCGCTACTGGGCAGTCGAGGGCCTGACCGGCAAGGATCGTATCGCGCTCGATGTCGGCGCGTCGATCCTCGGCGGGCTTGCCTCGAGCAGGCTCGACAATGTGCTAGTGCGCGACGAACAGATCGCAGTTGGCGCTTCAGCCGGCAATTCGGCGTTCCAGCGTATCGGCCTCCTCAGCGTCGCAGCTACACTCAAGGATGGGGTAGAACTGGCGACGCTGGAAAAGCGGATGGACGAAGTGGTCGCGCAGCTGATCAAGGACGGCCCGACCGAGGATGAGGTCCGCCGCGCGGTCACCAGCAATCTAGCCCGCACGATCCGCGGGCTTGAACAAGTTGGCGGCTTTTCCGGCAAGGCGCAGACGCTGGCCGAAGGCACAGTGCTGGCGGGCGATCCCGAATTCTACGCGCGCGAGTTCGAAACGCTCGCCGCTCTCACCCCGGCTGACGTCAAGGCGGCGCTGGCACGCTGGATGACCCGTCCGGCGATGACGGTGGTGCTCGAACCGGGCGCGCGCGATGCAGCCTACGAGGAAGCCGCCTCGGTTAAGGCCGAGGGCGAGAACGCCTCTGAACGCGATCGCGCTGCCGAGACAATCACCGTCTCGCTCGAACGCCCCAAGCCGGCGATCGACTCGATCGCGCAGCTCGATTTCCCTGATGTCGAGCGCGCGACGCTCAAGAACGGGATGAAGGTCACCTATGCCCGCCGCACCGCAGTGCCCGCTACCTATGTGGCGATGGCCTTCAATGCAGGCGGCGCGGCTGACCCGTCGGGCAAGAACGGGCTTTCTGGCCTAACGACGGCTCTGTTTGACGAAGGCACCACCAAGCTGACATCGCAGCAGATCGCGGAGGCCGGCGAGCGGCTCGGCGCGACCGTTTCGGTCGGCGGCGGCGATGACCGCTCGACCTTCACGCTCTCGGCGTTGACCGCGAACCTCGCCCCCAGCCTCGATTTGATGCGCCAGATCGTGCGCGAGCCCGCCTTTAACGCGGCGGACCTTGAACGCGTGCGAAGCCAGACCGTCACCGGCATCCGCCAAGCGATGAAGTCGCCGCAGAGCATCGCCCAGCGCACGCTGACCCCTGAACTGTTCGGGACAGGCAGCGCCTACGGCGGGGTCGCATCGGTCGAGAGCGTCAGCAGCATCACCCGCGATGATTTGATCGCCTTCAAGGACAGCTGGATCCGGCCTGACAATGGCGAGGTGTTTGTGATCTCCGACCGGCCGCTCGCAGAAATCGTCACCGCACTCAACACCGCTTTCGGTGACTGGCGGGCGCCCGCCACACCCAAGGGCACGAAGACGTTCACCGCCAGCGGCGCTACGACCGGCAGTCGCATTATTCTCGTCAACCGGCCCAACTCGCCGCAGAGCTTCATCACCGGGGCGCAGATCACCCCGCTCGATGCCAGCGATCCGGCGTTCGTGGCCTTTGGCAGCGCCAACAAATCACTGGGCGGCGATTTCCTTGCGCGGCTCAACATGAACCTGCGCGAGACCAAGGGCTGGAGCTACGGCGTGGGCGGCGGGGCGCTGGCGCGCGAAAACGCGGTGGTCTACGCCATTTCCGGCGGTGTGCAGGCCGATCGCACCGGCGATTCGCTTGCCGAGATGATCCGCGAGACCAAGGAGTTCCTGACCGTCAAGGGCGTTACGCCCGAAGAACTGGAGCGGAACATCGCCGCTGATATCGGCGCGCTGCCGGGCCGATTTGAAACCTCGCCCGCAGTGCTTGGCGCGATGCAGGGCAATGCGCTGTTCGGCCGCCCTGACAATTACCAGGAAACGCTCGCCAGCATCTACCGCGCGCAGACCATCCAAAGCCTCGATGCCGCCGCGCGCGCCGCGATCAATCCCGACACTTTCGTGTGGGTGGTGGTCGGCGATGCCAGCAAGGTGCGCGCTCAGCTCGAACCGCTCGGCCTGCCGATCGAACAGCGCGAGCTTGAAGCCGGCGAATAGGCAATGTGCAGCGCGCTTCAATCCAAATCCGGTTGAAGCGCGCTGACATAAGTGCAATTAGCCCGGCCTGTGGAACCGGATCGCTTCCCAAGGTCCGGAAATGAGCCGAGGAGTTCGATTATGTCTGTTGCAGGTACTTACAAGACCATCGTCAAGAGCCCGATGGGCGACCAGACCGGCACCCTCACCGTCGTTCCCGACGGCGACACCTTCTCCGGCTCGCTGATCGGCAGCCTCGGTTCGATGGATATTGCTGGCGGCACCGTGAGCGGCAACACCATCTCGTGGAAGATGAACATGGTCGTGCCTATGCCGATGACGCTCGATTGCGAAGCGACCATCGATGGCGACGCGCTGACCGGTTCGGTCAATGCAGGGGCCTTCGGCGCGATGCCGCTGTCGGGCACCCGCGAGGGCTAAAGGCTTTCGCCATAGTGGCTTTCAATAGGCCGCCGGAGTTCGCGCTCCGGCGGCCTTTTTTGTGCAGATCGCCGACCCGTCGTCAGCGCTGCCAGCTCAGCGGTTCTGCCTGCCCTCGATCAGCCGCTCGACCAGCGAGGGATCGGCCAGCGTCGAGGTGTCGCCCAATGCGTCGAACGCGTTCTCGGCGATCTTGCGCAGGATTCGGCGCATGATCTTGCCCGAGCGGGTCTTGGGCAGGCCATCGGTGAAGTGGATGATATCGGGCGTGGCAATCGGGCCGATTTCCTTGCGCACCCAGTTGCGCAATTCGCCCAGCAGCGCGTCCGATCCTTCCTCCCCAGCATTCAACGTGACGTAGCAATAGATGCCCTGTCCTTTGATATCGTGCGGATAACCGACCACCGCGCTCTCTGCGACCTTGGGGTGGAGCACCAGCGCGCTTTCAACTTCGGCGGTGCCCATCCGGTGGCCCGAGACGTTGATGACGTCATCGACCCGGCCGGTGATCCAGTAGTATCCGTCAGCGTCACGCTTGCACCCGTCGCCGGTGAAATACTTGGCCTTGTAGGTGCTGAAATAGGTCTGCCCGAAGCGTTCGTGATCGCCGTAGATCGTGCGCGCCTGACCGGGCCAGCTGTGGGTGATGGTGAGGTTACCTTCCGCTGTGCCGTCCAGCACCGCGCCGTCATTATCGACCAACTCAGGGCGCACACCGAAGAACGGGAGGCCCGCGCTTCCCGGTTTCATGTCGTGCGCGCCCGGCAGTGTGGTGATCATGCAGCCGCCGGTTTCGGTCTGCCACCAGGTGTCGATCACCGGGCAGCGGCCCTCGCCCACCACCTCGAAATACCAAACCCATGCCTCGGGATTGATTGGCTCGCCGACGCTGCCGAGCAGGCGCAGCGAGGCGCGCGATCGGCTGGTTACATGCTGGTCGCCCTCGCGCATCAGCGCGCGGATCGCGGTTGGCGCGGTGTAGATGATGTTGACGCGGTGCTTGTCGACGACGTCCCAAAAGCGCCCATGATCGGGATAATTGGGCACGCCTTCGAACACCACCGCAGTCGCGGCGTTGATCAGCGGACCGTAGACAACGTAGCTGTGCCCCGTAACCCAGCCGATATCGGCGGTGCACCAGAACACCTCGCCGGGCTGGTAATCGAAGATGTAATGGAATGTCGCCGCAGTCCACACGCCGTAACCGCCGGTGGTGTGGAGCACCCCCTTGGGCTTGCCGGTCGAGCCGGAGGTGTAGAGGATGAACAACGGGTCTTCCGCCGCCATCACTTCGCACGGGCAATCGGCACCGCTGGCGAGAGCATCGAGCCAATGGTCGCGGCCCTCTTGCATAGCGGCATCACCGCCGGTGTGGCGGATCACCAGCACGCCATCGACCGGCGTGTCATGGTCGGGCTCGGCCAACGCGGCATCGACATTGGCTTTCAGCGGCACGCGCTTGCCGCCGCGCAGGCCCTCGTCCGCGGTTACGACGAACCGGCTGCCGCAATCCTCGATCCGCCCGGCCAGCGCCTCGGGCGAGAAGCCGCCGAACACCACCGAATGCACCGCGCCCAGCCGCGCGCAGGCGAGCATCGCGACCACCCCTTCGAGGATCATCGGCAGGTAGATCGTCACCCGGTCGCCCTTGGTCACACCCAATGCCTTGAGCGCATTGGCCATCCGCACCACCTCGCGGTGAAGTCCGCCGTAGGTGAGGCTGCGGACGCCATGGTCTTTGGCAGTGGCGGGATCATCGGGCTCGAAGATCAGCGCGGTTCGCTCCGCGTGCTGCGCCAGATGCCGGTCAATCGCATTGTAGCACAGGTTGAGCGTGCCGTCCTTGAACCACGTGATCCCCACCGGATCAAAGGACCATTCGCCGCCGGTGGTGGGCCGGCGCACCCAGTCGAGCCGCTGCGCCTGTTCGAGCCAGAAGGCATCGGGCGTTTCCACCGAGGCGCGATACAGCGCCTCATATTGCTCAGGGGTGCAGTGCGTGGGCGTGCCGGGACGGGGCCGCGTGACGGCGTTGCTCATGAACTTTCTCCCTTGATCAGCGCCGATCTACACAACCCGCAGCGCCAGACCAATGTTTCACGCGAAACATTGCGCTTCGGCAGGTCTGGAGCGGGCAAGCTGGGGTCTAAGGGGGGTCAAGCGAGCTTCAGGCGCGAGATCGCCCAGCCTTGCCGCGCTCAGCTCCCCAGCACATTGATCGAAAACGCGAGCACGCCGATGTTGAAGATGAACGCCGCCAGACACTGGACAATCACCGGCTGGCGCATCGCGGTGGTTGTGATCGAAACATCGGACGTTTGAAAGGTCATTCCCAAGGTGAAGCTGAAATAGGCAAAATCCCAGTAATTGGGTTCATCGGATTGCGGAAAGCTTAAGCCGCCATGATCGCCTCCATGATTGGCACCGGCATAATAGAGATGAGCATAGTGCAGCGCCCAGATTGTGTTGGAAAACAACCAGCACAGCACAAGCGTTGCGATCACTAGGGCGACTGTGACCGGGCTATTCATGGCGGACATTTCGCTCGTGACCAACGCCAGGATGACCAGTGTAACCAGCGTGCTGATGGCCAGCAGCCATCCGCGATTGGCATCGTTGTCGCGCGCGTGATGGCGCATTGCGGTCGCTTCGCTGCGCAACAATGGCGCGGCTGCGGCGAGGAACACAGCGCCCGCGATATCGAAACCAGCCATTATGCCCCGGGCCGCGCCCAGCACCGGGATCATTACGCCAAGGCCTACCACCAGCGCGCCGAGAAAGAGCAGGAACCGCGGCGGTGCGATTGTGCTGCCGAGGCGGGCCAGCCATGGTCTGTCAGCAGGGGCATCGGGTCGAGGATCGGCCATCACCTGCGTTTAGCGCAGCTGCGTGCGTCACGATATCCCCCGGACAGGCGCGCCGTTCGCGCCGCCGAACGGGAGCGACTTTGGCCCGCTGCCGCCCACCGTCCTTGGCGCTGATCTGTCTTGCCAGAATTGCACTTTGCGCTGATAAGCCGCAGCACAAAAAACGGAGTCTCAGTCGGGCGCATTGATCAATTTTAGGGGGGAAATTTTACATGGCCATTAGCGATCACGTCAACCTCAACCAATTCATGGAAGGGGTGAACCGGCGCAATCCGTTCCAACCCGAATTCGTCCAGGCGGTCCAGGAAGTGGCCGAGGATATCTTCGGCTTCATGGCGGACAAGGTGAAATACCACGAGGCGCAGATCTTGCGCCGCA
>JBBQWH010000004.1:0-61965 GCA_038210785.1 Sphingomonadales bacterium
GGGGGACCGCACGATCCCCAGCACGCTCCCACGCGTATCGACCAGCCTGATGGTCACCTGCGCGCGGCAGTCCAACGGCTGGCGGAACTGCGCACGTGCGCGGCTCATCACGGTGAAGGCTTCCTCGAGCACCGCGCGCGCCTCGGCAGCAGTGAGCGGCGCGGCAACATCGCCCGCGTCTGTCCCGCCGCGCACCGGGTAACGGTTTGCGCCCGCCCCGTTCGAGAGCACAAAAGCATCGCGGTTCGCAAACTCCGCTGCCGTGGAAGCGCGCACGCCCGAAGCCTCGGTGCCGTAGGTGCTGCCTGCCAGCAAGCCCGCGCCGCTGTAATACCCCGCCACCGACACCAGCGCGCCTGCCGTCCCGACAAAGCTCGCGCCAGCCACCGCGCTGATCTGCGGATATTCGACATCGGTGTAACGCAGCGATGTGCCGTCGGCCGTGATGCGATCGGCGCGGATGTTGACCGGAGCCTCGAAGCCCACCGTGCCGCCCAGCGCAATCGCCTCGTCAACGTCGGTATCACGGTCGAGCACGTTGGGATCAAAGCCGTAAACCCCATCGGCAATCACGCCGATGCCGCCCACCACAACCCCGTTCTGATACAGCGGAAAGCCCCCGGCATCGGCTGCGAGGCCGAGCGGCGAACGCTTGGGCCCGATCAACCCGTCGCTCGCCCGGGCGGACAGGTCAGAGCACGGCAATTGGCTGAACTGCACCCCGAACAGCGGGCCGCTTTCGAGGCCTGCGGTGGTCGGCGCGGGCGGGAAATGCTCCTGCACGATGAAGCTAGCCGTGCGGCTGGAGAAGGCATTGCCCCCGCTCGATAGATAGGCGCCAGTGATTGCCTTGGCGATGGCCGCCGCGGCGCTGGGAATGGTGAGGCCCTGCGCGTCGTTGTTGCTGCCATCGCGCGCCGATGGAATGCGCGCGTTGGCGCCCGCGCCGGGCATGGCGAACACGCCAAGGACATTGCCGACGCGGTCGGTCACCGCGATGGTCGCGACCGCATTGCGGCTGCGCGCTTCTGCCGCGGCTTGGGCGATGATGGTGCCGACTTCGGCGGCGCTCAGGCTCTCGGCCGCGGGGACCGAGAAGACATTGCCCGCAGGCGGCGGCGTGGGCGGTGGCGGCGGGCTGGCACCGGTCGCGCCGCCATTGCTGGGCGGGCTATCCCCGCCGCACGCAGCGAGCAGCAGCGCACTTGCCGCCAGCAATGACCCCCCCCAGTTTCGCATCGCTAGGCCAGCCTGCCGATCGCGCCTGCGGCCGCTTTCAGCGCCGCCCGGAAATCCGCCGGACGGTAGGCATTGGGCTCATCCACCGCCTTGTAAGCGCGCGCGATATCGGCGCGGATGCCCGCCGCCGCACCCTGCGTCACCCGGCCTTCCTTGACCAGCGCGTTGAGCAACGTGTCGATCCCCATCACCGCCTGCACCGATCCGGCATAGTCGGTAAAGCGTGGGCTCGTCGCCTCGCCGGCGATGATCGCAATCACCTTGAAGGCATCGGCCCCGGCATAGGCGCGGCCCGAAAGTGCGTCTGACAGCGCACCTGCCCGCGCCGACAAGGCCTGCGCGGCGGCGCGCGCTTCGGTCGGCCCTTGCCCCATCGCCTCGTGGAAACCGCGGCTCGCAGCTTGGAACGCGCCCGCCTCGCCCGGCACCAACGCGCCCGCCACGGCCGAAAGCATGATGATATTCTCGTCATTGAACGGCGGGTTTCCGAACGGGATCTTGCGTCCAGGATTGGTCTCGAAGCTGAGCTTGCGCTGCGGTCCATCGGCGATGGTGCGGTGGCACGAATGGCAATCGTAGAAATAGAACTGCGGGAAGGCACCCTGCATTGCGAACTTGGGCTGCGCAAACAGGCTGGTTGCGCGCCGCACCGCCTCGGCCTGACCCACCGCCCAAAACCGCACCGCGTTGGGCGTACCCTTGCGTGCTGCGTAATCCCCGTCGATATTGTGGTGCTGTTGCAGCGCGCTGAACAGATCGAGCTCGAACGATACGCGCGGGTGGCCCGCCGCCATCATTTCATGGGTCACGAACTGGCCGGGCTTGGACGATCCGTAATGGCAATCAAGGCACACGCCCGCGCTCACCTTGGGAATGTCGAGCGGGGTGAGACCTGCCGCGATGTTCGAGGCGTGGGTGGCGGGCAGCGCATAATGTTCGGCCAGCCAGGTGCCGCCGGACGCGCCGTGGCAGGTTTCGCACCCGACGCCGTCGGTCAGCGTGAACTTCGGGCCGCGCTGTCCGGCCGGGGCATAGGTCGAATGGCAACCGAGGCATGCCGGGGCCGATTGTGCATCGCCAAGATTGAGACTGGCGGCGATCTGCTGCCCGCGCCGTCCGCCGAGCACGGCATAGGCGCGGCTGTGCGAGCCCGAGGGTGCGGACGGCTCCTGCCAGGTTGCGATCTCGTCCTGCCGGACCACTGCGCCGTTGCCCTCGGCGCGGCCGTGACAGGTCGATCCGGCGCAGCTCGCCACGCCTTGAAAAGTGCCATTACCTATCGCGCCCGAGGCCGGATAAAGCACCACAAGCACCAAGACCGCCAGCGCGCGGACTAACCCGCGCCTGCGTGCGAGGCCAACAATCACATTCCCCCAAACTCGCGTCATCCCATCCCCCCGAGATGCTCTTCACCGCAGCCCCTTTAGACCCCGTAGCAGCCTGGCACCGCGTCCTATGCGATGCCTGAAGCGCTGCGCCAGCGTCCCGCGTTCCGCCTTACCGATTCCCCGCCCGGCGGACGCTCAGCCCTTGTCCCAATTGTCGGGCCGCGATGCAACAGGCAATCCGCGCCGACGGCCGCGTGCCCTCAACTTGCCGCTTTACCCGCCCGCCGCGTTAACCGAAGCTTCGAGGCTGGAGGCGAGCGCTTCGAGCTGCACGCTGCAGCCCTTGGCAATCAACGCCTCGGCCAGCGCATCGGGCTGCGCATAATCCTCGGCCAGCAAGACGAAATTGACATGCGCCGTGGTCGATCCGTCCGGCGCGGTGATCACGTAACGTCCGCCTTCGGCGATCGGCAGCCGCGCCGGATCGAGCGCGGCGACGGTGACGGTGTCGTCGAAGGTGATTTCTGCCTGCCCGGAGCCTGCATGATCGGCGATCGCGTAAGTGCTGGTGCCTTCGGTTCCCGGACGCCACAGCCGCACGGTAGCGAGGTCGTAAAGGCAGATCGTGCCCGACCGGGTAACATCGACATACCAGAGGTTCGGGTTGGTCACCGTGTCGACAGCCTCGCCGCGCACCGCCCCGGTGCGCACGCGGGTGGCGGCGCGTTTACGGGTGAGTGAGGCGAAACGATCGGCGGCAACTTGCGGCCGGTCGCCTACGCGGAATGTGCCACCACCCTTGATCACGCGGGTGCCGTCGGCGGTGAGCACCGTCACCACGTCGCCTGCCTTCAGCGTGATTGAGGCGTTGTCATCAAGCTTGGTGCCGACCGGGTATCTTGTCGCGGACGGGCCGGTGGATTTGACCACTACGCCGGCCATTGCAACCGCCGGTAGCGCAAGCGCCGCACCTGCCAGCGCGAGCGCGACCACCGGTGCCTTGATTCTATCCCAGAACATACGTTCCTCCCTCGTCCGTGGCGTCGATACGCCGGGCAAGATTGCTTAGCGCTGAATCATTCGGGTGGCGAGCCACAAGGCTTTCGACCAGCCGCAGTGCAGCTGCGCGGTCGCCCGAACCCCCGCTCACCGCAAGCGCACTCGCTTCGGCCAGCGCGGCGCGGTCCTCAGCCGGGAAATCGGGTGCAGGTTCAAAGAGATCGACCGGCTTTGCGCGGCCGCGCAATTGCACCCGGCCCATCTGGCGCCACCACTCGAGCTGCGATCCCTCGGCGAATTCACGGCTCGCCATCACCGCCGAATCGAGCGCCTTGTTAGCGGATTCGAGCCGCGCGGCGGTGTTCATCGAATCGCCCAGCGCGGTGTACTGGATGCGGGTCGCCCCGCCGAAATTGCCGATCACTGCTTCGCCATAGTGGAGGCCCACGCGGGTCTTGCCGATCGGCGGCAAAGCAGGGTCCATCGCCGCCACCTCGCGCCGGAACGCCTCGCCCGTCTGCCACATCGCATAGCCTGCGCGCGCGGCGCGCAGCCCATCATCAGGCCGCGAAATCGGTGCGCCCCAGAACGCCACGACCGCATCGCCGACGAACTTGTCGATCACGCCCCCGTGGTCGAGCACGACTTGGCTCAGCATATCGAGATAGCGGTTGAGCAACTTTGCCACCATTTCCGGCGCGATCGCGTGGCTCATCTTGGTGAACCCCTCAAGATCGCTGAACATCACGAAGATGGCGCGCTTTTCCCCGCCCAGCGACAACAATTCAGGCTTGTCGATGATCGCCTGGGCGATGTCGCGCGGGATGTATTTGCCCAGCGCCCCGGCGGCGAAGTTGCGCTGCACCGCGCCCGATGCGCGCGCGGCGGCGGTGACCGCGGTGAAGGCGATAATCCAGCCGACCAGCCAGCCGACGGCAGGCAGGCCGTAAGTATCGACATTGCGCAATTGCAGCAGCGCTGGGATGCCGCCGAAGACGGCGACCAGCATTACGAGGAACGGCGCGAGCCGGCGCGCCGGCCATTCGAGCAGCCCGGTCAGCGCAGCGCTCATAACCACCAGCACCGCCATTGCCCACAGAGTCCACGGCGGGATCGGCGCGAGCACACGGTCATCGAGCATCTGCGCGATGATCTCGGCATGCACCGCCAGTCCCGGTGGCACTTCCCCATTGATCGAGGTGAACGTCGTCTCGACCCTGTCATAGTCGACGATGTCTCCGCCGATCAGCACATATTTGCCGCGGATCTGCTCAGCGAGGAAGGGCAGCACCGCCGGATCGGGATCAGCGAAAAGGTCGATCTGGAGCGAGGCAAACAGCGGCTCGTCGATGAATTGGGGCCGCCGGTAATCGAGCGCGCCTTCGTACCGCGCAAACCGCCCGATGTTCTCCCTTGCATCGCTCAACATTGCCCGGCCCAGCAGCGGCGGCAAGCCCTCGACCAGATTGGGCCACACCCGGGTCGCGCCGAAAGTGTTGTCGAGACGGATGCTCGCCGGGCGGGACTTGCTCCCCGCCAATTGCGCCTGAAACGCTTCGAGATATTGCTGCTGTTCGTAGATCACGTCGTCCTGATTGGTGGCGACATTGGCATAGGCAAGTGCAACCGGCGTGGTCATGCCGCGCAGCGCCGCAACGAGCGCGGCATCCTCGTCCTGCGGCTGATCGAACAGGATATCGATCCCGATCGCCTTTGCCCCCATGCCATCGAGGTTCGTGAGCGTGCGCGCCAGCAACCCGCGATCAAGCGGCGAGCGCTTGCGCGCCGCGATCAGGGTCTGATCGGTATAAACCACCAGGACGATGCGGTTGTCCTGGCCCACCAGATCGGCGGCGTAATAGGCGCGCAGATCATACAGCGCGCGCTCAGCCTCTCCCGTGAGCGGCGTGGGCACCCTGCCATCGGGGAGCACCCAGCTGAAGCGCGCGATGAACAACGCCGCGCACAGCACCACTACGGTCGCGGTAAGCTGCACCCCGCCTGCCTCGCGGACGTTACGCCAGCCGCGCACAATCCAGCCGAGCGGCGAGGAACGGCGATTGCCAGTCTCCACCATCGCGTGCCCCCGCCCCGTTTCAGCGCGCGAGGCGCGCCGCGCCGTCGCCGACTACAGCAAAGGCAGACCAATAGAACGGGTGCGAGGTCTGGGCATCGTCCATCAGGCCAAGCTGCGATTGCCGCAGCGCCTCGGCGGTCGCGCGCCCGTCTTCTGCGAACAGGCCCGAGACAAGCCTGCCGGTGGCGTCGAAATCATCAGGCACCGGCCAATGGCTCGCCAGCACCGTGCGTCCGCCCGCGCCCACAAAGGCGCGCACCAGCCCATCGAGCGCGAATTCGCCGCCGCTCGTCACCCCCGCCTCGCGGGTCGCGCCGACCGTGGCGCTGCCGGCAGTGTCGCAGGCCGAAAGGATCACCAAGTCGGCATCGATCCGAAGGCCGAAGATCTCGGCAAAGCTGAGCAATCCGTCCGATCCCGCGCCCTCACCAAAACTGGTGAGTAGCGCCGGGCGCGGCGGGCATTCAGGCTGCGGCGCGGTTACGAGACCGTGGGTCGCAAAGTGCAGGATGCGGTATTCGCCAAGGTCGCTCATCCCCTCGATCGCGCTGTCGGTAAACGCCGCGCCGGTCAGTACCTGCGCCCCGCCGGGAAAACGCGCGGCCGCCTCGCGCAGTTCGTCGGCCTTGACCGGATTGGCCCAGATGTTGGGCGACCACAGGCACTTGTCCCCGCCTTCGAGCGCCGCGCGGGTCCGCGCTGCACCCGGCGAGGCATTGCCGATCGGCACATTCTCGCCCAGCCCGAGATAGGCCTGCTTCCCGTCCGAAGGCCGCGCCGCGCGCACATCGCGGAACGCAGCTGCCGCCACTGATGTGCTGATCTGCGTCGTCCGGCCGAGCCATTTGGTGCCGCGCAGATCATACTCGTCCGCGCCCGGCTGGGTCTGGCGCTGTTGATAGGCGGCAACGCTGGCATCGTCGGTGACCAGCAGGTTGATCGGCAGCTTGAGCAGGGCGCCGTCAGGTTCGAACACGATGTGCCGCGCCTGCGGCAACAGATCGGCCACCGGCGCGAACAGCCGCACGTAAAGCTCGCGCGAGCGGGCGATGTCGAAAGGAAAGGTCAGTACCTGCCCGCCTTCGACCACCGCGATACTTTCGCGGATCTGACTCACCAGACTGTCAAGCTGCTTTGGCGTCGCATCGGCGCGCCACACCCGCGCGCTATCGCGGGTGGCATAGACAACATAGGCATCGCTTTCGAGCGTCACCAGCTTCACATAGGCTTCGCCATCGGTGAGGATCGCCTGCAAGTCGGCCAGCGCGATACCTTCGCCGCTGACTGCGCGGTAGCGCGGATATGCCGCAAGCCGTTGCAGCACCTCGGCCTGCTGCTGCTGCAACTGGCCAAGCCGCTCGCGCCGCTGCGCGATATCCGCCGCTAGCCGGGTCTCCGCCTCGGGCAGGGTTTCAAGTTCGAGCAGCGCCCCCCGCAGCTGCTCGATCCCGCGCCCGAGATTGGTGGCGGTGCGGAACAATTGCGACGCCTCGTCGCTTCCGCCCGAAAGCTCCCGCGCTAGCGCCGCCTGGGTCTGCGCAAGCCCGGGGCGTTGGAGCAGCTGGCTGGCGGCGAACAGATCGGCCGGAGCGGTGGGTGCTGCGCTATCAGTCAAAAGCGCGAAATAGGGGGTCATGAGCCCTTTGAGCGAAGGCAGCGGACGCCCCTTGGCGTCGGCAATGATGCTGCGGTAGAGCGTCAGCGCTTCACCGCGCCGGCCGGTGCGGGCATAAAACCCGGCCAGCTGCGCGCGCGCGCTGCCAAGCGCCGGGGTGCCGGGATAGGTCGCCTCAAGCAGCGCGATCGCGCTCTGGTGCAGACCTTCGGCTTCACTCGGCTGGCCCGAGCGTTCGGCCACCTCGGCAAGCTCGCCCAGCACCTGCGCGCGCAACCAGGCGACCGAGACCACTCGCCCGCCGCGCACCGTGCCAAACGAGGCTTCGGCGGCGCGCAGGAACCCGGCGGCATCTGCGGTGCGGCCGAGCTGGCGCAGCGCAGTGGCCTTGAGAAAGGCGTGCTGCCCATCGAGCAGGGTGGCGCGTTCAAGCGGGGTGAGGCTGAGCGAATATTCGCCGGTAATCCGCCCGCTCTCGCTGGCCAGCTGGCCCGCCAGCACCGGGCCGATCGCGAGCAAACGCAACGCCTCGCTGTCGGCAAATTCGACCGCGAGCGGCGCATCGAGCAGCGCCAAGGCGCGGCCCGGCTGCCGCTGGTTCAATGCATCCATGCCCTCGTAATTGCGCTGCAACCGGGCAAGTAGCGGGCTTGACCCGCTCGCCGAGCGGCTGGCGGCGAACAGCCGCCGGCCTTCCGCAAAGTTGCCGAGGTTGGATTGCTGCAACGCTTCGTTGACCTGCGCTTCGGCGCCGCCGGTTCCCGCGAGCGCGGCGGCAGAGGCGGCGAAGAACTCGGCGGCTTCTGCGAAATTGCCGGCGTTGGAACGGCGATAGGCCTCGACCAGCGCCTGATCGGCGGCGATCGCCTCGGCTTGCTGGCGCGCAAAGGCGATCGCATCGGTGGTGCTGGTGAGCGGGATTTCGACCGTCCCGGGCACGACTTCGTCACTGGCGAGCGAGGCGATCCCGAGTTCAAGCGCCTTGGCATAGGCTGAAAGCCCGGTGGCGGCGTAGGTGCGTCCGCCGCGGTTGCCGATCAGCAGGTCGGTTCGCAGCACGGTTTCTGGACCGTTGCAGTTGATGCGGCGGGCAGCGGGGAGCCCAGGCAGATCGCCCGGCGCGGCGGCTACCTCAAGGCACTTGGCATCGGCCCCGACAAAGCGTTGAGGGCTGGTCGCGGCGTCCTTCGTTTTGATGACCCACAAGGTGCCGACGGGCGCGGCGGAATCGCGGCAGATCACCGAATAGCGCCGATCGAACAGCCCCGCGCCGGGCTCGGGCGCCAGAATCTGCGCTTCGCACAGCCCATTGCTGCCGATCGGGAAAGTATCGCGCAAGGCCAAGCTGGTGCTGTTTTCAGCCGTGCTGGCGATGCCGGGCACAGCGCCGAGCAGCGCTGTGGCGGCGACGAACGCGACCGCCGCCGACAGCGCGCTGCGGGCGCGGGAGTGCGTGACCGAATGGTAAGTGCGGCGTGACTGCGTCATTTTACTTCCCCCCACCGGCAGGCGGCGTGCTGGCCCCGTAAACCGAGGCATCGCCGCCGCTGGTGACAGGATCGTCAAGCAGCGGATCTTCCGAGATCAGCGGCGTTTCGGGCCGATCGGGGAAGTCGACGCCGTAGCGCTCCTCGTCCTCGTCCTCGGACGAGGCCAGTCCTTCATCGGCGAGGAACGGGAGATCGATAAACGTTGCATTGGTGATCGCGGGCGGGAACGGCGGGGCATTGATTGCCAGCGAACCATCGGCAAAGGTGATCGCGTAATTGGGTCCGGCGCTCAATGTCCCCTGCCGTATGGCAAAGGAGGCAATCGACTCGCCCGGATCGCGCACCAGACTGCCCAACAGCTGGTCGCCATTGACCAGTCCATCGCCGGAAAGCGTGAATGTGAAGAGCGGATCGCGCTCGCCAAGCAATTTCGATAGATTGTCCGCGGTCACACTGATCGGACGCGGGGTGATGGTCAGTTGCCCATTGACGAAGGTCAGCGCGTAATTGGAACTCGCCGCCAGCGAGCCTTGGGTGATCAGCACATTGCCAACACCCGTCGATACGCCAGCGATCGTCGCCAAGACCCCTGTCAACTGATCGCCGTTCACGAGACCTTGACCGCCGAGGGCAAAAGTTAGCGCCGGATTGGTATTGCCGTAAATCCGCGTCAGATTGCTCGCCGTCACAGTGATCGGACGCGGCGTGATGCTCAGTTGCCCATCGACGAAAGTCAGCGCGTAATTGGAGCTCGCAGCCAGCGTGCCTTGAGTGATCAGCACATTGCCAACACCCGTCAATACGCCAGCGGTTGTCGCCAATGCCCCTGTCAACTGATCGCCGTTCACCAGACCCTCGCCGCCAATGCCAAAGGCCAGCGCCGGATTGGTATTGCCGTACACCCGGGTAAAATTGTTCGCAATCACAGTGATCGGACGCGCTGTGATGGTCAGAACGCCCGGATTGAAAGTGAACTGATAGCCCTGCTGGCTCAGCAGCGAGCCGAGCGCGGTGTTGATCGCAAAGGTCCCGACATTCGATGTGAGGTTGGCTGCCGTGGTGAACTGCAGCGCGCCCGACAGGTTGGCAATACTGTCGCCCGGTTGAAAGCCGGCAAAGTTTGCCGTGAGCACCGGATTGGCGCTGCCATAGAAGCGCGAGACAGCATTGGCGGTGACAGTGAGAACTGGCGTGATCCGGAACGCAGCGAAATTGCCGCCGGGATTAAGCGTGTCGTATGCCGCCGCATTGGCGACATTGTAGCGCCGCGCGTAGTTGGCAAAGCTACCGATCTGCGACCCTGTCGGCGTGGCGGCAAAGATGCCGTAATGCCCGCCGCCGGTCAGCACGAGGCCCGCGTCTCCGGCGAGATTGATCACCTCGCCGCCCAGCGAGGCGAGGTCGATGGCGCGGCCGGTGCCGGATGCAGTCAGTACGCTCCCCGCGCGCACAGTGATGTCACTGCCGGCAAGCAATCCGAGATTGCGCACGTCAATCCGGCCTGCGGCGATGTTGGCCAAGGTGATCGTGCCATCCGCCGCGCGCACCGTGACCGTCCCCGTGCCGGCGTCGATACGGGTGCCAGATGCCATGGTGATGCCGCGTGTTTGCGGCAACCCGAAGGGACGCGAGGTCAGCGTGACCACACCGTTACGACTTGTGAGGTTTCCGCCAAACAGGATCGAATTGCCCGCATCGATCGTGAACGTCTGCCCGAAAAGGCCGGTGCCTGCGCTGCCATCGCCGGTAATCTGGATCTGACCTCCGGCTTCCACCTCGAATATCGCGGTATTCCCGGTAAGTACGGCGTTGCCAATGATACTCCCGGAGCCGGTCCTCACCTCGATATCGAGAGGAGAGAATACCCGCACATCGTTAGAAACATTTATGTTTCCACCATTTGCAACGAGGCGAGAGGTCTGCCTGTTGACGTCTCCAGACCCGCTAACGGCAGCGATCAAACTTTGCAGGTTCAGGCTGCCGCCAAGGATATCGATTGCGAACTGCCCGAAGCCATTTCCTGGCCCTGTACCTGAAGTCTGCGATTGCTGGTTTGCTCTCAGTTCGAGGAACCCAGCATTGACCACTGCCGTGCTGCCGCTTCCAATCCGAAACGACACGGTTCCCGGTCCGGCTTTCGTATCTTCACGAGCCTCGGCATTGGCCAACACCGCGATACCGTCGCTGGCAGTTACCCCACCAGTGCCGGTGATGTCGATCCCTGCGTCTCCGGCAATCGCAATTCCCCCGCCGCCGCGAGTGGCGAATGCTGCGGTGCTAACCGTGACGTTGCGCGCGCCAGTGATGGCTGAATTGGCAAGCCTCAACGTGCTCTGACCCGATGTTCCGTTCCCGCCGATCGTGCCGCCGCCGCCCGATGCCCGTGAGCGCGCCTCGAATAGTAGGGACTGACTGAGGGAATTCGTCAAAGAGGAGCCGGTCATCTGCACGTCGACAATGCCGCTTTGCGCATTGCCTCCGGTGCCGGAAACCCCACCGCCGTCGCCCCCATTTGCATCCGAGGCAAACAGCATCTCGCCAAAGTCGAGAGCGGCGTTGGTGAGGCGGACACTGACCGGCCCGGAAATCGCGTTGCCGCCCCTGCCGGCCGGATCGGTGGCGTTGCCTCCGGTCGCCGCCGATCGCACGCGCAGATTGGGGGTCAAGCTGTTGATGTTGGTGTTCAACAGGTTGAATATCACCGCACTCGTTTCGGCATTACCGCCCGTAGCGCCTGCGCCTCCGGTCGCGATAGCATCGAGCGTGATACCGGTAGTAGTGTTTTGACCGCCGAAGATCGGTGTAATGGTCGCATTGTTTGCGATGAACGCGACCCCGCCGCCTTCGCCGGAGGCAAATGCATCGCCGCCGCGCAGGCCCGTACCGCCGGTCGCTTCATCAAGAAGCGCAAGGATGCCGGTGAAGTTCAGCGTGCCGCCGTTGATTTCCACACCATTACTACCGCCCTGCGCGCTGCCGCCATTGCCGGTGCCCGAGCCATCGCCGCCTTCGCCGCCCGAATTGCCGCCGACCCGGATCAACGAAATCTCGCCGCCATTCAGCACACGGATGGTGCTGCGGCCGCCAAAAGCTGCCCCGCCGGTGATATTGCGGGTCGAGACAAGGCTCGACCCGCCTTGCGCAAGCACCGTGAAGTTGGCGTCGGTCAAGACGATGCCAGAATTGGAGCCGTCAGCTTCGATCAGGGCGCTGCCGCCAAGGCCCGCGCCGCCTGTGCCACCCTCAACCGATGACCCGCCACCGATTCCGCGGGTGGTGATCTGGACTTCCCCCACACCGGGGTTGTTAAGCGGATCGGACGGAAACAGGATGCCGCCTCCGTTGCGGGCTAGCCCGTTGATCTGCCCGCCGCGTCCCTCGCCGCCCCGGCCCGTGCCGCCATTGGTGTTGGCGCCGCGGCCCTCGGCATTGAGCACTGCCGCACCGGCGATCGAAGAAGTGAAAGCGGTTGGGACACCATTCAAAATGGACAATAATGCGGAAACTTCGGCGAGCAGTTCGACGCGACCGCCAAAGCCATCGCCACCTTCATGCACGAGGGCCGAACCGCCGCTGCCGATCGCTGCCAGTTGCGCCGAAAACAGCGAAGTGCCGCTGCCGTTCAGGCTATGAATATAGGCTTCCCCGCCAGAACCATTGCTGCCGCCGAAAGCCGTCACCGTGCTGCCGCCCACGCCATTTGCGAAAATCTGGCCATGTCCTCTGATATCGAGGCCGCCGATACCGCTGATTTCGATATAAGCCTCGCCGCCCTCGCCGTTGCCGCCTGCACCATCATCGGGCGACCCCCCGATGCCGCTGGCATCGAGCAAGGCGTTGCCATTGATACTGCCGTCTATCAGGTCACCCTCGATCGCGGCGGTACCGCCGAACCCGTTGCCGCCGGTGCCTCTCCCGGCAAAGCCGCCTAGCCCGCGTGCAATCGCCTCGAACGCGGCCAACGTGAAACTGCCATCGAGGCTGCCGATCAGCCCGGCGGTGCCCCCGGTGCCATCGCCGCCGGCATTGCCGCCGCCGCCGTCCCCGCCACTGCCATCAGCGCGGGTTTGGACCAGGCCCGCGACGACATCGCCTGCGCGCACGGTGACAAACGCAGCGCCTCCGGTGCCATTGCCGCCCGGGCCGCCCGGATCTTCGGAATTGACTGCAAACCCGCCATCGCCGCCGACGCCCGGCGCATTCAATCGCAGATCGCCCGAAAATGTCGCAGAACCCCCGCCCACCGTACCCGGCCCGCCGAGCAGTGTAAGGCCAGCCTGCGCAAGGCCGCCGAAGCCGTTGCCGCCGCTGCCGCCGACCAGCAGGCCCCTCGCCGAGCCGCCCTGTCCGCCTGAGCCCTGCGCAAAGACCTCCGAAGTGCCGGCCACGCTGAGCGTGCCGTAATCGCCCCCTGCCAGCAAAAACGCGCCGCTGCCGAAGTTTGGATCGGCCTGATTGGGGGTGCTGAATATCCCCCCAAAACCGTCCCCGCCTCTGCCGGCCACGATGGCCGAACCATCGCTTTGCCCGCCTCCGCCGCCGAAGCCGTTGGCGTTCAAGCTAGCGTTGCCGGCGATGGTCAAGCGGGCAGCCGTGCTGGAGGTGCCGTCGGCCTGGAAGAACGCATTGCCGCCGCGGCCGATCCCGCCATTGCCACCATTGCCGAAATTGGCAGAACCGCCGTTCGCTGAGGTATCGGCCAACACCGCGCCCCCCAGCTCGATAATGCCGGTCACTGCGTTGGCCCCGGCGATCCCGCCAAAAGCATCGCCGCCGCTGGTTCCGTTACCGCCCGATGCGCTTCCGAGCGCCGTGAGTTCGCCTCCCACCGTTATCCGGCCGCCCTGGAACGTGGCGGCCGAGGCGCGTCCCCCAAACGCCGGTCCGCCCCTGCCCGCGCCGTTATTGCCTCCGATGCCGTTGGCTACCAGCGCGAGCGCGCCGGCGATGATGATAGTTCCCGGGGCGTCTGGGGTAGCCACCGACGCAATCCCGGCATCGCCGATCGAACCGGCCCCGGCATTGTTCGAATCGCCCCCAAAGGCGCTGGCAGTAATGGTCGCGTCACCGCCGACCGTCACGCTTGAGCCGGTCCCGAACGTGTTGATCTGTGCATTGCCGCCGTACGCGTTAGACACGCTTGAGGGGCTGAATAGCGAACCTTGCGACGCGACCGCATCAGCCGAGATGTTAAGATTGCCGCCCAGATTGAGAGAGCCGCCCGATTGAGCATTGAACAGCGCCGTTCCGCCGCGCACCGTCGCTCCGGTCTGGATATCGAGCAACGAGGTGCCGATGCCACGTGCGCTGACAGTGGCATTGCCATTGATTGTTAGCGTACCGCCGAGTGATATGATGGTAGCTGCTCCGGCCACTGCGGTGCCAGCAATGCGGGCGATATTGTCGGCTCCTGCAATTGCATCAGCTGCAACCAGCGCGTTACCGCCGATATTGATGGTGCTGCCGGTTTGAATAATGGAAGCATTGCCAGCTGCCGCATTGATCACGTCGAGCGATTGCAGGCCCGAACCGACCACACCGAAATCGCGCGAATCGACCAGCACATCGCCGCTTACCGTAAAGCTGCGCGGCCCCTGCGAATCAAGCACAGCGGACTGGCGGCCGACCAGCATGAGGTTCCCGGTCACGTTGCTGTTAGCATTGACGCTGGCGGCGCGCGTGCGGCCGTTGCCGATCGCCAGCACACTCGAGCTTGCGTTGAAGTCCTGCAGCGTGATGTCGCCGCCTATGGCAGTGGTTGCGTTGGAGCGGCTGAACGTAACCGTGTTGATGTCCTGCCCGATCGCACCGCCTGCGACATTGCGCCCGAAGACGTTGTAATTGGCTGCGAGAATGATCTCGCCGTTGACGATCCCGGCGCTCTGGGCCGGCGCAAACCCGATATTGCCGCTCAGCAGCATGCTGATCGGGTCGGCCGCTGCGCGCGCTGCGGCGTAGATCATGTGGTTGTCGCCAACCCCGGTGCTCGATGGGCCGCCGATATTGCCGTTCAGCGTCACCACCTCGCCACTAGCTGCCGTGCCAGTCGAAACGAAGATATTGAACAAGCCGTTTGAAAAGCTCAGGCCGACAACCTCACCCGCCACGTAGGCATGACTGCCGTTGACGGTGGCCGTGCCGCGCATATCGACGTCGGCAGCGATGACCGCAAAAAAGGCATTGGCCGGCGTCGCGGTGATCTGCGCGCCGGGGCTCACCGTAATTGTGGCGCGCGACCCCGCCTGGCCTTGAAGCGACATAGTGCCGCCGTTCGCAAAGTTGGTGAAATTCGCAGGGGTGGTGTCGAGCGTGGTCAACATCAGTCTGCCGACATCAAACCGGGCGTTGGCGCCGACGAGGATCCCAGTCGGCGAATAGAAGGCGATAAATCCGCCGGTCGCAATCCCGGCGGCAGGATTCACAAACTGGCTGATAACGCTGCCATCGATCACCGCGATGTTGTTGTTGGTCGTCGGCAGGATGCGGTTGAGTACCGCGAAATTGGCAGCGTTGCCGCGGAAGTTTGCGGTTGACCCAGTGGGCAGGAACGCGAGCGCATTGCCGCTATTGTCGACCTGCGGGGTCCAGTTGATCACAGCCGTTTGCGTGCTCACGTCGATGCGCGTGGTGTTGGCGGATGGCGAGGACACGCTGGCCGAGCCCGTGACCACCGACGGGGTTGCCTGGATCCCCTGCGCAGCGACGGTCTGCGGGGTGAGTGACATTGCCATCGCTAGCGCAGCACTGCCGCAGCCGAGCATCAGGCGGGTCCGATCGAACTTGCGGAGCGATTGGGTCATATCAAAATCTCCACGGGAACAGACGGGCTGTCAGTGTAAACAGAAAGCGCACATCGCCCTTGCTGGCGGCGAGATCGGGGCGTTCGAGCGGCACGGCAATCAGGAAGTCACCTTGGACGCCCTGCCCCCAGGACAGCCTGACGCCGCCGCCCGCCGACCACAACCGATCAGGGTTGCCGGCCCGGCGGCTCGGGTCCTCGTTCCAGACATGGGCAAGATCGGTGAACAGATAGGGTTGCACCGCCACCGCCGTCATAGATTGCGGCACGAGCGAACCGTAGCGCAGTTCGAGGGAATTCATGATCCCGCTGTCGCCCAGCACCACGCCCGGATCATATCCGCGCCCGATCGAGAAACTGCCCGCGGCAATCTCCTCGAACGAGGGCAACGCGTCGCCGCTGATCTGACCTTGGTTTCTGAGCACGAAGGCAATCAGCGGCACCGGACGGTATTCGATATCGGCGTTGAGCCGCAGCAGCAGCGGCGTAGGATCGGCCTCGATCCGGCTCGGCGGGGCGGTCGTACCGAACAGGCAGGCAGACAGGTTGGGGCGGCAATCGGGGCTGCTATCGAACACATCTAGGCCGTGGCGCGCTTCAATCCCGTAACGAAGCCGGACCTTTGGCTCGTACGGGGTATAACCGCCGACGCGCAGCACCGATTGCTGGTCGATCAATTCGCCAGCCATTCGCGCAAACGCCATCCGCACCCGATCACGAGTGAGCGCGATATTGTTTACTTCCACGGTCTGATCGACGTAATCGAAGCCGGCATCGGCATAGAGGCTGTGCTTGCGCGTGCGGATCAGCGGATAGCTCGCCGAGAGGCTCGCGAACACCGTCTGGGCTTCGACATTGAAGCCGGCAATCCCGGTCGAAGGCTGGGTCGCGCTGAGGGTCAACTGTCCGCTGATCCGCAGGCCTTCGCTCCCGAGCCGGAAATCGTGGCCGATCTGGAGCGTCTGCTGTTCGGCAAAATCAAGCGAGCTGAACACCGCTACCGAGGTGCGATCCCCCAGCCCGGTAACGTCATAGATCTCAGCCCGCAGCACGCCGCCGAACGGCCCGATCGCCTCCGATCCAAGGTTCTGCACGTTGAAATCGATCATCGCCTTCTGGCGCAGCACTGCGATCTCGCCGACCAACTCGCCCGGCGCGCCGCCCGCGGCGGGACGCAGCGACAGACGCACGTCGAGCCCCGGCAGATCATCGGCGAGCAGCAGGTAACGCTCAGCGGTGTTGGTGTTGAACACATCCTGCAGGGTGAGCTTCTCAAGATAGCTTTCCACCAGCCGTTCCGACGGCCCCGCCTCGCCGCGCACGCGAACCGCGGTCAGCCGTCCGAACACCACGGTGAAATCGGGGACATTGTCAGCAAGGTTTTGCTCGGGGATTTCGACGGTGGCGAGATAGCCCTGACTGCGCAGGATGGCATTGGCCTCGGCGCGGATGTCGCACAGCACCGAAACCGGCAACTCGCGCCCGACATAATCGGCAATGGCGCCGTCCAGCGACAGGCCCGGCACCCGCTCGAGCCCGTTGAACTGCGCGCCTTTGACGGTGAAGCGGATGTCGGCAAATTCGGCCCGGTCGAGCGCGCAAGGGGGACGTTCGAAATCGCCATCGACCGTCAGCGTGACATTGCGCTCCTCGCGCCGCAATTCGGGCGGGATCAGGTCGCTGCGGTTGGGCGGGGTGATGCCCGGCTGCACCGAAGTTTGCTGCGCCAGCGCAGGCTGGACAGCACTGCACAGCCCAGCGCATAGCGCGGCGGCAGAAACCAATTGCAGCGCACCGCTCCGAACGGAGCGAGCGCGCCGGCGGACGACTGGAAGCCCATCGTGCGCGCAGTGCGGACTGGTGTTAAGATGCTGCAATGTCCCCCCCAAAAAACTTTCTTGCGTTCAGCACCGGCGGCGCTGAACGTTCGACTGTCTTTTTCTCGTGGCTTGCCAAGGCCGATGCCTGCGCGCATCAACCCGGTGCAAACCCCGACCCCTTGGCGCGGGACACTACGCGGCCAAGCCGCAAACACAAGCTCGCAAAGCCGCTTCAGGCAATTGCCCGGGGAATTTGTCGCATTTGCACAAGTAGGGTGGCGGTTGCTTGACCGCGCGCCGCGCCGCGGTCCCAGCACTCAGTTGGCGGCGGCGAGCATCACTTTTGAAGATGCGCCCGAGAGCGCGCCCTGATCGACCGCCAGCTTGGCCGGGCGGGCAGCGGCGGGATAGGCCTGCATGAGCAGCCCCAGCGCATCGGTAATGCGCGCGTGCAGGGTTGGGTTCTCGGCCTTGATCGCCGCGCCCGAGGCAGCAAAGGCGCTGGCTGCGACATGGGCATAACCATAGCCGTCAAGATAGGGCTCGTAGCTGTCATCCTTGGGTAGCGCGCGGTACATCGCGCTCGCTCGCTCAATCATGTCAGCGATAACGCTGGCGGCGACGTTGGCGGCGCTGGCTTCGGTGGCAGGTGCCTTGGTGGCAGCAGCGCGCAGCGCGGCGATGATCTTGTCATAGGCCTTGCCAACTTCGGCGGTGCTCTTGCCCTCGGACGCAGCGACCGAAGCATCGGTTAGCAGCGGCTTGAAATCCTTGACCCCGAGCTTGGCGAACACCGGATCCATTTCGACCAGCACCTCGGCGGCTGGGTGCGCGAACATTTCGGCCGCAGCGTCTTTTTTGCCCGAACCATAGGCATCGCGGGCAGCGACAACGTGCGCCTCGGTGACCGCAAGCGCAATGCCATATGCGACAGGATCGGTGGCAGCGTCGGCAACCGCAACGCCGCCCTCGCCCTCGCCGCCAGTCGCTGCACTGCCGCCTTCTCCGGCACCAGCGCCGCCTTCACCCTCACCCGCCGCTGCGCCGCTTTCGCCCGGGGCGACCGCCTGCGTGCCATCGCCCTCGCCCCCCGCCTCGCCGCCGCAAGCCGCAAGCAGCCCGCCTGCCAACATCGTGCCAAGGCCAAGCTGGGTCCAGAGTTTGAGCGTGCTGTTCATCGCGCGGCGTGTCCTTTGCTGGAAGTGGGAAAAGCGTTCCGGTCGCCACATGGCGCAGATGATAATCGTTCGCAAGAGGCGATTTTCGGTTCAGGTGTCGCCAATGCTGCAAATTGCCCTTTTCACCGGGCGGCGAAGTGGCCTAACAGCCGCAATCCGCCTGTCACCGGGCGATCACAAATCCGCCATGCCCGGGCACCGGGATCGCGGGGCAAACACCAAGAGGATGCAGGCCATGAAGAAGATTCTCCTCACCGGAGCCAGCGCGATGATGCTGTCCGCGCCCGCCGTGGTCAGTGCCGATGAAGGCATGTGGCTGCCAAGCCAGACCGGCGCGATCGCCGACGAGATGAAAGCTGCGGGCCTTGAACTCGACGCCAAGACGCTTGGCGACCTCCAGCGCCCGCCGCTGACCGCGATTGCCTCTTTGGGCGGCTGTTCGGCCGCATTTCTCTCGCCCGAGGGTCTGGTGGCGACCAACCACCACTGCGTCGCGGGCTCGCTGCAGTACAATTCCTCGCCCGAGAAAGACTATCTCACCAACGGCTTCCTTGCCGTGACGCTCGCCGATGAATTGCCCGCTGTGCCGGGCAGTCGGGTCTATGTGATTGAGGATCTGCGCGATGTGTCCGCCACGATGCTCAAGGGTATCGAAAAGCTTGAGGGCCGCGCGCGTTATGACCGCCTTCAGGCCAACCGCACCGCGTTGATCGAAGCGTGCGAAAAGCAGGCCAACCGCCGCTGCGATGTGCGCGCCTATTTCGGCGGCCAGCAATACTGGCTCCAGCAGCAGCTCGAAATCAAGGATGTGCGCCTCGCTTATGCGCCTGCTGGCGGGGTCGGCAATTTCGGCGGCGAGAAGGACAACTGGATGTGGCCGCGTCATACCGGGGACTTTGCGTTCTACCGTGCCTATGTCGCACCCGATGGCTCGTCTGCGCCGTTTGCCAAGGAGAACGTGCCGTTCAAGCCCAAAGCATGGCTGCCGATCGCCAAGGACGGCGTGAAGGACGGCGACTTCATCATGGTCGCAGGCTTCCCCGGCACCACCGAGCGTCTGCGTACCGCTGCGGAAGCGCGGTTCTCGTATGAGGAACTCTACCCCTATCAACAAAAGGGCCTGACCGATTATGGCAACCTGATCGACGCGCTGACCGCAGGCAATCAAGCTGCCACCATCGCCTACGCCGCAACACTGCAGGGCATCGAGAACTACGAAAAGAAGATTGCCGGCCAGATGGCAGGGGCCGACGCGATCTCCTTAATCGACAAGAAAGTGGCCGAGGAAGCCGGTTTCCGGGCTTGGGTCAAAGCCGATCCGAAGCGTGAGGCGCGGTACGGCGCGGCGCTGGCCGAGCTTGACCGCCTGATCGCGGAAGGCAACGCCGTAGCGCTCGCCGATGCCAAGAAGGGGCTGCTCGGCCGCGGGCAGCTCTATGGCGCGGCGCGCTCGCTCTATCGCTGGGCCAATGAACAAGCCAAGCCCGACAAGGACCGCGAGCCCGGCTTTCAGGAGCGTGACCGCGCCTTCATGACGCAAGGGATGCAGCGCATCGAGCGGCGTTACGTTCCCGAGATCGATAAGGCGCTGTGGGAAGACGGCATGGCCGAATACCGCACCCTGTCTGCCGAACAACGCAACAAGAGCTTCGATACCTTCATGGAAGGCCGCGAGCTCGCCGCGCTCTATGCCGGGACCGAGCTCGGCACCACGGCCAAGCGGATGGAATGGCTGGGCAAGCCGGTGGCCGAATTCAAGGCCTCGAAGGACCCCTTCATCCAGCTCGCGGTTGCCACATACGACGAAGCGATTTCAAACGAGGCCGAGGACAAGGAGCGTTCGGGCCGTGTCCAGAAGGCGCGTTCGAAGGTCATGGAAGCCCGCCTCGCCTATGCTGCTTCACAGGGCAAGACGATGTATCCCGATGCCAATGGCTCGCTACGCTTCACCTACGGCAAAGTCACCGGCAAGACGGTCGACGGCCAGATCTGGCCTGCGTTCACCACCGCCGAAGGGCTTGTGGCCAAGCACACCGGCCGCGGCGAATTCGATGCGCCGGACACAATGGTCGAACTGATCAAGGCCAAGGATTACGGTCGCTTCGCGGCGCCCGCACTGGGCACGCTGCCGGTCGATTTCATGTCGACCGTCGACATCACCAACGGCAATTCGGGTTCCTCGACCCTCAACGCGCGCGGTGAATTCGTTGGCCTTGCGTTTGACGGCACGATCGAAGGTGTGGTGTCCGACTGGATGTATGATCCCAAGATCAACCGCACGATCCACGTCGACAGCCGCTTCATGCTGTGGACGATGGAGAAGGTCGACGGCGCTGGCCGATTGCTCAAGGAAATGGGCGTCGCTGCCAAGTAACATCTGAATTTGTATGCGGCGCGTGGGATTCCCGCGCGCCGCCTGTTACAGCCTCGCTGCTGACGGTAGCGGACGGGGAGAGAGCAATGCGCGATCTGGTGGTGGCCGATATTGGCGGGACCCATGCCCGCTTTGCCATCGCCAGGATCGGCGCGGATGGCACGATCAGCCTCGATGCGCCTGAGACACTCCGCACCGCCGAACATGCTAGCTTTCAGACCGCTTGGGAGGCTTTCCGCACCCGCAAAGGAGGCACGCTCCCGCCGGCGGTAAGCATGGCGATTGCCGCGACGGTCGACAGACCCGGCAACCTCGCGCCCGTGATCCGCTTTACCAACAACCCGTGGATCATTCGCCCGGCGCTGATCAATGAAAAGCTGGGAGTGGAGCGGTTCACGCTGGTCAATGATTTTGCTGCAGTGGCCCACACGGTCGCGCGCGCCGATGACAACCAGTTCCTGCACCTTGCCGGGCCGGATGCGCCGCTGGGCCGCGAGGGCACGATCAGCGTGATCGGCCCCGGCACCGGGCTGGGCGTCTCGCATCTGCGGCGCTCAGGAGCCACCTACCGGGTGCAAGCAACCCAAGGCGGGCATATCGACTTTGCGCCTTTGGACAGCATCGAGGATGCGATCCTCGCCCGTTTGCGTCGCCGCTACAACCGCGTCTCGGTGGAACGCGTGGTCGCCGGCCCCGGAATCGCCGACATCTATCAGGCGCTCGCCGCGCTCGAACACCGCTCCGAGCCGGAGCGCCATGCGATCGAAATCTGGGAGCTCGGCACCAGCGGCGAAGACAGTCTGGCGGCGGCGGCAGTCGACCGGTTCTGCCTCTCCCTGGGATCGGTGGCGGGTGATCTGGCACTGGCGCAAGGAGGGTTTGCGGGCGTAGTGATCGCCGGAGGCCTCGGCTTGCGGCTGCGCGAGACGCTTCTGGCCTCGGGATTTGCCGCGCGGTTCAAGGCCAAAGGGCGGTTCGAAAGCCTGATGGCGGCGATCCCGGTCAAGTTGATCGTCCACCCGCAACCCGGACTGTTCGGCGCCGCCGCAGCCTTCGCCGCCGAGCATCTGCCGGTTCTGGGTGACGCGCCATGAAGTCCATCGCCGATTGCGAAGCGCGGCTGGGCGCGTTGCACGAGCGCACCCGTGAGACCCCGTTGTTTAACCCGGTATTCCAGCTCTCGCTCGATCTGTCGCGCGCGCTCGAGGGAGGTGAACTCAGCCTCGATGATCTGGCCGGGATGGTCGCCGAACTCGAATGCAATGGGCTGAAGGCGCGCGCGGGACGGCTTCGCACATTGGTTGCCCCGCCCGCTAGTGGCGCGGCCCCGCTGGTTGGCGAGGCCGAGGATTTCGCCACCTTCCGCGCCCGCTGGGAACGCCCGCAGTTGCACGCCGTGTTCACCGCCCACCCGACCTTCCTGCTCGCGCCCGCGCAGGCTGAAGCGGTGGCTGCGGCGGCGTCGGCCCCGGGTGAGATCGACAACACGGTGTGCGCGGTTCCATCCGCGCGCGGCGCAGTTACGCTCGACCATGAACACCGCGCGGCAATAGCGGCGATGGGGCGGGCACAGGGTGCGCGCGATGCGGTCGTCACGCGGTTGCTCGAAGAAGCGCGCATCCGCTGGCCGCAGGATTGGCGCGGCTTGCGCCCGCTGCCGTTCCGCTTTGCCAGCTGGGTCGGATACGACATGGATGGGCGCACCGATATCGGCTGGCACACCTCGATCGGCTTTCGGCTGGCGGAAAAGGCCGAGCGGCTGGCGCGCTATACCGCCAGCCTCGAAAGCATCGACCCCGCCCACCCGCTGCTTACCGCGCTGCGCCCCGCGACTGCCTTCGCCGCCGCGCGGGCGGAGGATTTCTCCGCAGACCTGTCGCTTGCCAAGGCGCTCGCCGAAGCCGCCAACCGGCTGACCACGCATAGTCCCGACAACCTCCTGTCGCTTACCCCGCTGATTGCAGCGCTCGAAACCGAGGCCGAGAGCGCTGCGTCCGACCGCACCATACGCCTGCTCACGCTGGCTGCCGCGATGCGCGCCGATGGGCTAGGGATGGGCTGGATCCATTTCCGGGTGAACGCCAAGCAGCTTCACAACGCAGTCCGCCGCAGGCTGCCCGATGGCGCTGGAATCGAACTCGCCAGCAAAAGCGCGCTCGCAACCTTGCGCGCAATGGTCGAGAACGCCCGCCCGTTGCACACCAATTTTGCAGCCCTCGCCACCGAAAGCTCAACCGCGATCCGCCAGTTCATCGCGATGGCGCAGATCTTGAAGCATATCGACGCCGACGCGCCGATCCGGATGCTGGTGGCCGAATGCGAACAGCCCGCCACCGTGCTCGCCGCGCTGTATTTCGCCAAGCTGTTCGGGGTGGAAGGCAAGGTCGATGTCTCGCCCTTGTTCGAGACCGAGACCGCGCTGGAGCACGGCGGGCGGTTCCTCGATGCGCTGTTGGCTGAGCCTGCCTACCGCGATTACGCCCGCGCCCGCGGCCGCGTGGCGGTGCAGACCGGATTTTCGGATGCCGGGCGGTTTGTCGGGCAAATCCCCGCAAGCCTTGCGATTGAGCGCTTACAGGGGCGGCTAGCTGAAGCGATGGCGGCCAATGGCCTCGGCGATGTGGCCGCGCTGGTGTTCAACACCCACGGCGAAAGCATGGGCCGCGGCGCGCATCCGGCCAGCTTCCGCGACCGGCTCGAATGGCCGCTGTCGCCGTGGGCGCGGCGGCGGTTTGCGCGGGCGCGCATCCGGCTCGAACCTGAGGTCAGCTTTCAAGGCGGCGATGGCTATCTGTTCTTTGCGACGCCTGAACTGGCGCTCGCCACGCTCACCCGCATTGCCGAACTGCGCCCGGCCGAAGCCGACTTGGCCGCGCCCGCCGATCCGTTCTACCACCGCACTGACATCAGCCTGGATTTGTATCGCGCGATCAAAGAGCATCAGGGCGATCACCTCGGCAGCCGCACCTATGCCCGCGCGGTGACGGCGTTCGGGCTGGGCCTGCTCAACCCCACCGGCAGCCGCGTTGCGCGCCGCCAGAGCGATTTGGGCGCCGACCGCGAGCTGAGCCTGCGCCAGATCCGCGCGATCCCGCACAATGCGATCCTCCAGCAACTCGGCTATCCGGTCAACGTCATCGCCGGGCTCGGCAGCGCGTCCGATAGCAATCGCGAAGAGATCGCCGCGCTGCTGACCGAGTCGCCACGCGGGCGGCAGATCTTGCGGCTGCTGAGCGCCGCCAACGCGCTCGCCAGCATCAAGACCGTGGCGGCGTTCGGCGAACTGTTCAACTCGGCTTATTGGGCCAGCCGCACCTATCGCGGGACCGAAGATCATCTGGCTGGGGCCTGCGCGGCGCTGGCGGAATATCTCGTCGGCGATGATCGCACCGGGGTGTTCCGCCGCCTCGCCTCGCGGCTCAGGATCGACGCGCTCAAACTCCACCGGCTGACCGACCTCATCCGTGACGACCCGCCCAATCCTGCACGCGAAAATGTGCGCCGCCGCATCGGGGTGCTGCAGGCAATGCGGCTGGCGCTGCTACAGCACATCTTCCTCAAGGCGGTCGCGGTCCCGGCGTTCAGCCGCGCTGACGACATCAGCCGCTCCGATGTGATCGAGATGGTGCTAACCTTGCGCATCGACGAGGCGCTGGGCCAACTGCGCCGTGCTTTCCCTGTCAGGGTGCCCGGCCCCCGCGACTTTCCGCTGGATGAGCCGTCAGACTATCCCGATGGCGGAGAGGAAGGTTATGGCGCGATTGAGCGCGACTTCATGACGCCGATCGCTCGGGCGCAGGATTTGTCGCTGCGGATCTCCACCGCGATCGCCAACGAATTTGGCGCGCATGGTTAGTTGGCGGGCAGTTGCCTTTCTTATGCCCCGCCCTTGACCACGGCATCGTCCGGGGCAGGTGTCGGCGTCAGGATGGGCGCTCGACGCTGAAATGCGTGTGTTTTGGGCTATCTTGCAGGATGACTTGCAGGGTGGTGATCGCGTTGCGCAGCTGTCGCAATTGACCTTGCGGGCGAATTTTAATCGCAAATCATCCCGGGCTATTCGTTGCCGGCGGCTTGCTATGGCCCAAATCACCGCCTTTGGCTCCTACACCCGGCAGCCTGCGCCGGACACCTACCTATCCGAAAAAGTATGCACAAGACTGGCGGCGGGGGCCGCTCGTGCCTAGGTAGGGCACGCAAGAAGGGGCACCGCCATGAGCTTCACCGCCGACCGCCTGCTGCTGTTCGGAGCTACCGGCGACCTCGCCCAGCGCATGCTGCTGCCCAGCCTGTTCGCGCTTGACGCCGATGGGCTGCTTGCGCCGGACCTCAAGATCATCGGCACTGCCCGCAGCAAAATGTCCGACAGCGAATACCGCAATTTCGCGCGCGCGGCGCTGGAGAAGCATCTCCCTGCCGAGCGGCGCGGCAGGATGGCGGAGTTCCTCAACCGGCTCGCGTATCAGACGCTGGATGCAACCACGCTTGAAGGCTACGGCGCGCTAGCCGAAAAGGTCGGGAAGCCCGCGCGCGGCCTCGCGATCTTCCTGTCGACCGCGCCGAGCTTGTTCGGCCCGACCATCAAGGGCCTGCAATCGGCCGGGCTGACAGGCGAGAACGTGCGCATGTGCCTCGAAAAGCCGCTCGGCACTGATCTTGCCACCAGCCGCGATATCAACGACGCGGTCGCAACCGCCTTTCCTGAAAGCCGCATCTTCAGGATCGACCACTATCTCGGCAAGGAGACGGTGCAGAACCTGCTGGCGCTCCGCTTTGCCAACCTGATGTTCGAACCGTTGTGGAACGCGGCGCACATTGATCACGTTCAGATTACGGTGGCGGAAACCGTCGGCCTCGAAGGGCGCGTCGCCTTTTACGATGATGCAGGTGCGATCCGCGACATGGTGCAGAACCATATGCTGCAACTGCTCGCGCTGGTCGCAATGGAGCCGCCCGCGCATTTCGATGCGACAGCGGTGCGGGACGAGAAAGTGAAGGTCCTGCGCGCGCTGCGCAAGGCGGCGGCGGGCGAAACCGTCACCGGGCAATACCGTGCCGGCGCGATCACTGGCGCTGCGGTGCCGGGCTATGACGAGGAGTTGGGCCAACATGGGCTTGGGCCGTCGGGCACCGAAACCTTCGTCGCGATCAAGGCCCATGTCGATAACTGGCGCTGGAAAGGCGTGCCGTTCTATCTGCGCACCGGCAAGCGCCTGCCCAAGCGGGTCACCGAGATTATCATCCAGTTTGCTTGCGTACCGCACAGCATTTTCGCCGGAAAAGGCGCAACGATGCAGCCAAACCGGCTCGTCATCGGCATCCAGCCCGAAGAGAACATCACCCTGTCGCTGATGACCAAGGTGCCGGGGCTGGACCGCGAAGGCATCCGCCTGCGGCAAGTGCCGCTCAACATCGCGATGCCAGACGCTTTCAGCGGCGCGGTGCGACGCATCGCCTATGAACGGCTGCTGCTCGATCTGGTCGAGGGCGATCAAACCTTGTTCGTGCGCCGCGACGAGGTTGAGGCGCAGTGGGAATGGGTCGATGCGATCCGCGCGGGCTGGGAGGCGGACGGCCTGACCGCCAAGACCTATACCGCAGGAAGCTGGGGCCCGAGCGCAGCGATCGCGCTGGCGGAGCGCGACGGAGTGACGTGGCATGAATGACACCCTCCACAAGGTGACGCAGCGCGTCACCGCCAACTCGCGCGCCAGTCGCGCCGCCTATCTCGATCTGATCACCCGCGAAGCAGGCAACATGGGCGAGCGCAGCGCGGTGTCATGCTCCAACCTTGCTCATGCCTATGCCGGGGCGCTGGAGGACCAGGCGGCGATGCTCGCAGGACAGGGCGCGAATATCGGGATCGTCACCAGTTACAACGACATGCTCTCGGCGCATCAACCTTATGGCCGCTACCCCGACCGGCTGAAGATTTACGCCCGCGAGGTCGGCGCCACCGCGCAAGTTGCAGGCGGCACTCCGGCGATGTGTGACGGAGTGACGCAGGGCGAGACGGGGATGGAGCTGTCGCTGTTCAGCCGCGACGTGATCGCGCTGTCGGCCGCAGTCGCGCTCAGCCATGCAATGTACGACGGCGCGCTGATGCTCGGCATCTGTGACAAGATCGTGCCAGGCCTGCTTATGGGGGCGCTGCGTTTCGGCCATCTGCCGACTATTTTCGTCCCCTCAGGCCCGATGCCGACCGGCATTCCGAACCGCGAAAAACAGCGGATCCGTCAGCTGTATGCCGAGGGCAAAGCAACCCGCGCCGAATTGTTGGCGAGCGAGATGGGCAGTTACCACTCGCCCGGCACTTGCACCTTCTTTGGCACCGCCAATTCCAACCAGATGATGATGGAGATGATGGGGCTACACATCCCCGGTAGCGCCTTCATCCAGCCCGGCACACAGTTGCGGCAGGCCTTGGACCGTGAGGCGGTGCACCGCGTGGCGGCGTTGGGGCGCAAGGGCGAGGATTACCGCCCGCTTGGGCAGTGCGTGGACGAGAAAGCGGTGATCAACGCCGCCGTCGGCCTGTTGGCGACCGGCGGTTCGACCAACCATGCGATCCACCTTCCCGCGATGGCGCGCGCCGCCGGGATCATGCTCGACTGGGATGATCTTTCGGAGCTCTCCGGCGCCGTGCCGCTGATCGCACAGGTCTACCCCAATGGCGCGGGCGATGTGAACCAGTTCCACGCGGCGGGCGGCATGGGCTATGTCATCGGCGAATTGCTCGAAGCGGGGCTGGCCCACCCCGATATCCTGACCGTAGGGCGCGGCGATTTCAGCGATTATGCCCGCGAGCCGGGGCTGGACGGGGAGGTGCTGGTGTGGCGAGACATCGGCGCGGCTGGCGATCCCGCAATGCTGCGTCCGGTCTCAGACCCGTTCAAGCCCGATGGCGGTATGCGGCTGCTGACCGGCAATCTTGGACGGGCCTGTTTCAAGACCTCATCGGTTGACCAGACACGCTGGACCATCGAAGCCCCGTGCCGCGTGTTCGAGGATCAGCCCAGCGTTGCCGCCGCATTCAAGGCGGGCGAGCTTGACCGTGACGTGGTGGTGGTGGTGCGGTTTCAGGGACCGCGCGCCAACGGGATGCCCGAACTCCACAAGCTGACCCCGCCGCTGGGCGTGTTGCAGGATCGCGGCTACCGCGTCGCGCTGGTCACCGATGGGCGAATGTCGGGCGCGAGCGGCAAGGTGCCCGCGGCAATCCATTGCACGCCGGAGGCGCTTGGTGGCGGCCCGCTCGCCCGGCTGCGCGATGGCGACATGGTCAGGGTCTGCGCGGTCACCGGCGTGCTCTCTACCACCGCCGATCTTGATGCGCGCGAACCCGTTCCCGATCCGCGCCCCGACCTTGGCACCGGGCGCGAGCTGTTCGGCATGTTCCGCCGCTTCGCCGACGGGGCCGAACAGGGCGCGAGCGCGATGCTCGCCACCGGGGGGATGTGAACGTGGCGACGATCGACGACTTGATGCGCCTCGCCCCGGTGATACCGGTGATCGTGATCGAGGATGTCGCCCACGCCGTCCCACTGGCTGAGGCGCTGGTGGCGGGCGGCTTGCGGGTGCTTGAAGTCACCTTGCGCACCCCGGCGGCGCTGGCGGCGATCACCGCGATGAGAGCTGTTCCCGGCGCCATTGTCGGAGCGGGCACCGTCACCAACCCGTGCGAGCTTGACGCAGCGCTGGCGGCGGGCGCGGGGTTCATCGTTGCCCCTGGCCTCACCGAGCCGCTCGGCATGGCAGCGATCGCGGCGGGTATCCCGTTCCTTCCTGGCATCGCCACTGCGGGCGACATCATGCGCGGGCTCGATATGGGCCTTGAGCGGTTCAAGTTCTTCCCGGCGATGGCGGCGGGCGGATTGCCTGCGTTGAAGGCACTCGCCGCGCCGTTTGGCCAATGCAGGTTCTGCCCCACCGGCGGGATCGGGCCAGACAACGCCGCCGAATGGCTCGCCTTCGATCCCGTCTTGTGCGTCGGCGGCAGCTGGGTATCGCCCAAGGGGGCGCCTGATCAGCCCGCAATCGAAAAGCTGGCGCGCGCGGCCTTCGCACTGCGCTAATCCTTGGCAAGCAGCCCGGTGAAGAATTCTGGCAAACGCGCCGCCGCCGCGTTTTCCTCGTGCTCGGCGCTGGGGTAGACCGCCGCGAGAGGGGCAACGCAATTTATCGCAAGCCAAATGCGCTTTGATTGTGTATGAGAGTGGGAATGGTGCGCCCGCAACCGGGCCTTGCACTGCGCCCTTAGGGGTCAACCCCAAATCCCCCACCGTTCGTCCGCTGCGGCGTTCGCGATTCCCTGAAAGTCCCGCCTCGATGCTTTTCCCCGATCTCCCCGCTGGCCTTGCCGAGGCGCTTACCGCACGCGGATATACCGCGCTTACCCCGGTGCAGACGGCCGTGCTGGAGCCCGAAGCCAAGGGCCGCGATCTGGTCGTATCGGCACAAACCGGATCGGGCAAGACTGTCGCTTTCGGGCTGGCCTTTGCCGATCAGGTGCTGGGCGATGACGGGAAAGCGCGGCGCGGCGCGGGGCCGCTCGCGCTGGTGATCGCGCCGACGCGCGAGTTGGCGCTGCAAGTCGCGCGCGAACTGGAGTGGCTCTACCATTCGGCAGGCGCGCGCATCGCCACCTGCGTCGGCGGCATGAACCCGCAGCAAGAGCGGCGCGCATTGCAAGCAGGCGCAACCATTGTGGTCGGCACACCAGGGCGGCTTCGCGATCACCTTGAACGCGGCGCGCTCGACCTGTCGTCGCTGGCCGCGGCGGTGCTCGATGAAGCTGACGAGATGCTCGACATGGGCTTTCGCGAAGAGCTCGAGGAAATCCTCGACGCCACGCCAGACAACCGGCGCGTGCTGATGTTCTCGGCCACCATGCCGCGCCCGATCGAAGCGCTTGCGCGGCGTTATCAGCGCGAGGCGCTGCGGATTCAAACCGGCGGCAGCGAGCGCGGGCATGGCGATATTGCCTATCAGGCGGTGACCGTTTCGCCGTCCGAAATCGAGAACGCCGTGGTCAACCTCCTGCGCTTCCACGAAGCGGAGACCGCGATTTTGTTCTGCGCCACGCGTGACAATGTACGCCACCTCCACGCAACCTTGCAGGAACGCGGGTTCGGCGTGGTGGCGCTGTCGGGCGAACATTCGCAGCAGGAACGCAATCAGGCGCTGCAAGCGCTGCGCGATCGCCGCGCGCGGGTGTGCGTTGCAACCGATGTGGCTGCGCGCGGGATCGACCTGCCCTCGCTCAGCCTCGTCGTCCATGTCGAAATCCCGCGCGATGCCGAAACCTTGCAGCACCGTTCGGGCCGCACCGGGCGCGCGGGCAAAAAGGGCGTGGCGGTGATCATCGTCCCCTACCCGCGCCGCAAGCGGATCGAATCGATGCTTCGCCATGCCAAGATCAACGCCGAATGGATCTCCGCGCCGGACCGCGATTCGATCATTGCGCAGGACCGGGTGCGCTTGCTCGACAAGCTGATGCAGCCGGTCGAGGTCACCGATGCCGACCGCGATCTGGCCGACAAGCTGCTCGCCGAACGCTCGCCGCAGGAAATCGCTGCAATGCTGGTACAGGCCCACCGCGCCAGCATGCCCGAACCTGAAGAACTGCTCGCCGCCACGGTCGAGGCGCAGCGCAGCGCGCATCAGGACAAGCACCGCGAGGGGTTTGAGGATACCGTGTGGTTCAAGATGGACATCGGCCGCCGCCAGAATGCCGACCCGCGCTGGGTGATGCCGCTGATCTGCCGCCGCGGCCACATCACCCGCAATGAAATCGGCGCGATCCGGATCGGCCAGCAGGAAACCTATTTCCAGGTGCCGCGCGCGATTGCCGGCAAGTTTGCCGAAGCGGTTGCGGCGACTGCGGGGAGCGAAGAGAACGGGGGTTATGTTGCGATTGCGCAGTCGGACGAACCGCCGCGCATGGCCGCGCGCGAGAATGCCAAGCGCGGCAAGCCCAATGGGGCAGCACCGCGGCCGGGCAAACCCCCGTTCAAGCCAAAGCCCAAAACTTTTGCCAAACCCGGTGGCAAGTCCGGTGCCCAATCCGGTCCGAACCCCAAGGGCCGCAGCTAACCCCTTACCAGCGGATCAGGCGCGGCACCAACAAGCGCCCGGCCGCTGCCATCGCCAGCACGGTTGCGCTATGCCAGATGCCGATATGGACGATGTCATTGTCCGGGCAATGAAGCGAGACGGCGAAGATCCCGAAAGCGCCTGCCGCGACCCCTGCAACCAGCCCGGCGCGGCCTGGCGCGGTCGGCGCGCTGCGGCGCAGCCACCACACCAGCATCGCAAACACCATCAGCGAAGCCGCAGCGCCGACCGCAAAACATTCCGCGCCCGCGGCCATGCTCTCGTACGACATCGCTGCCGCGCCCCGGCTCATCGCCACGATCGCTCCGGCCAGAGGCAGCAGCGCTGCCATCGCCGCCGCCCAGCGCCAGCCCCTATTATCGCTGCCGACCTGTGGGCGGCCCATCACCACCACCGTCACCGTCGCCGCCAGTGCCAGCCCGAGAAACAGCCCGGTAGCAAGGATTTGCATCGGGTTGACGCTGCCCGCCAGCCATTCGGCCCGGAGGCCCAACAGACCCGCCACCAGCACCACCGAGACCCCCGCCGCCGCCAGCGCCAGCGCCAGCCCCTCGCCAAACCGCAGCGGCCTGACCGGTTCGAGCCCGCCAACCAATTCGGCGATCAGAGCATCGGAATTGCGCGCCATCATCTCAGTCTTTCTCGATCATGTGGGCCAGTTTCTTAAGCCCGCGGTGGATGTTCACTTTGATCAGGGATTCGCTCTGCCCGGTTGCCTGCGAGGCCTCGGCAATGCTCAGGCCTTCGATCTTGACCAGCGCAATCGCGCGCGCCTGCGGATCGGGCAGCAGGCCGAGCAGCCGGTCGAGGCTGATCCGTGCGGCGATCGCCGATTCGTCATCGGTGCCGATCAATTCCTCGTGCAATTCGTGTTCGTCAGCGCGGTAGACGCGGCGCAGGTGATCGACCCAGCGATAGCGCGCGATCGCCGCCAGCCACGGCAGAAACGGGCGGCCGCTATCCCAAGAGGCGCGCTTGGTGTGAAGCGCGATCAGCGTTTCCTGCACCAGATCATCGAGGCTGGAGGGCGCAATGCGGCGGCTGTAATAACCGCGAAGCCAGCGCTGGCAGGCCTCCAGCAGCGCCGTATAGGCCTGCTTGTCACCCTGCTGCGAGAGCGTCATCAGCCGTGCCAAGGTTGTTTCATCCGCTCTCATTCAAAGCTTCCGATGCACATTGCACCAGTGTCGCTGTCAATAATCATCCTGCGCCCCTTTTCGTGCTGGTGCGCCTGTCATCGCTAACGGTTCGCGGGCGAGGCGCGTCCGGTTACATGATGGCTTTGGAAAAGCGCGTCTTTCGCAGGATACCCGGCGCAAATGCACAGACCCCGTTCCCGGGTTGCCGGGAACGGGGTCTGTTGCTTCGCTGCTCGCAGCCTCAACCCAGCGAAACGTGCCGCTTGAGGTGGTGATCGACATTGCCGAATTCGGCATCGAATATCGTGAGCCGCTTAAAATAGTGACCGATTGCATATTCATCGGTCACGCCGTTGCCGCCGTGGATCTGCACCGCTTCCTGCCCGATCAGCCGCGCCGCCTGCCCGACCCCGACCTTGGCTGCCGAGACTGCGCGCTTGCGTTCTACCTCGTCCGAACCGAGCCGCAGCGTGGCAAGATAGGTCAGCGAAACCGCCTGTTCGTAGGCCGTGTACATATCGACCATGCGGTGCTGAAGCACCTGGAAGCTGCCGATCGGCACGCCGAACTGCTTGCGCTGGCGCGAATATTCGACTGTCATCGCGTGGGCGACCTTCATTGCCCCGCAGGCCTCGGCGCACAGTGCGGCGATGGCTTCATCGGTGACGACATCAATCAGCGCAAGGCCAGCGCCCTCTTCGCCGATCAGCGCTTCGGCGGGGATCGCGACATTCTCGAAATAGACTTCGGAAGCGCGGCGGCCATCGACCGTCTCGTAATCGCGGGTGGTGATCCCGGCGCTGTCCTTGGCGACTACAAACACCGACACGCCCTCGCGGTCACGCCGCTCGCCGCCGGTGCGCGCGGTGACGACGAGGTGGCTCGCCCACGGCGCGCCGATCACCACCGCCTTGTGGCCGTTGAGGACGTAACCGCTGCCATCCTTCTTCGCAGTGGTCTCAAGGTCCGCATAGTCAAACCGCCCTCGCGGCTCGGCATAGGCGAAGGCGAACACGGCGCTGCCCGCAACGATTCCGCCGATGTGTTCTTCCTTCTGCGCCGCCGTGCCAGCGTGTTTCAGGAACCCGCCGGCACACACCACGGTGGGGACGAACGGTTCGACCACCAAGCCTTTGCCGAATTCTTCCATGATCACCATCGCATCGACCGCGCCGCCGCCGAAGCCGCCGTCCGCTTCGCTAAACGGCATGCCGAAGATACCGAGCTCGGCCAGCTGCGCCCACACCTCGGGCCGCCAGCCTTCAGCGCTGGCAATCGCCTTGCGCCGGGTTTCCCAGCCGTATTGCTCGCGCACCAGCCGCGAGAGGCCGTCGCGCACCATGCCTTGTTCTTCGGTGAAGTTGAAATCCACGTGGTCTCTCCCGTCCCGGCGCTTATTACAGCCCGAGGATCATCTTGGTGATGATGTTGCGCTGGATTTCGTTCGATCCGCCATAGATCGAGGTCTTGCGCATGTTGAAATAGGCCGCCGCGGCATGGCTCGCATAGTCGGGGCCAACCGGATGTTCGTTCGACCCATTATCGTTCGAGATGCCGCCGTGATAAGGCGCGCCATAGGTGCCGACCGCCTCCAGCGTCAGTTCGGTGAGGCGCTGCTGGATTTCGGTGCCCTTGATTTTGAGGATCGAGCTTTCCGGCCCCGGCCCCTTGCCCGCCTGCTCACCCGCGAGCGTGCGCAGTTCGGTGATTTCGAGCGCGGCAAGATCGATCTCGAGCTGGCTTACCTTGCGGGCGAAATCGTAATCCTTGATCAGCGGCGCGCCATCGAGGCTTTCGTTCGCGGCGATTTCGCGCAGCTTTTCAACGCCGCGCTTGGAACGCGCCACCCCGGCGATGCCGCTGCGTTCGTGGGCAAGCAGGAACTTGGCATAGGTCCAGCCCTTGTTCTCCACCCCGACCAGGTTCTCGACCGGCACGCGCACGTCGGTGAGCCAGGTCTCGTTGACCTCGTACCCGCCGTCCAAAAGCTTGATCGGCTTCACTTCCACGCCGGGCGACTTCATGTCGACGAGGATGAAGCTGATCCCTTCCTGCGCCTTGGCGGCGGGATCGGTACGGCACAGGAAAAAGCCCCAGTCGGCGTGCTGGGCAAGCGTGGTCCAGGTCTTCTGGCCGTTGATCACGTAATGATCGCCGTCCCTCACTGCGGTAGTCTTGAGGCTTGCAAGGTCGCTGCCCGCGCCGGGTTCGGAGTAGCCCTGGCACCACCACACTTCGCCGCTGACGATGCCGGGCAGGTGCTGCGCCTTTTGCTCGGGGCTGCCAAAGGTGTAGATCACCGGGCCGACCATCGCGACGCCGAAGGGCAGCGGCATGACGGTGCTGGCGCGGGCGTTTTCTTCCGACCAGATGTAGCGCTGGGTCGGGCTCCAGCCGGTGCCGCCATATTCGGTCGGCCACGCCGGGACCGACCAGCCCTTGCGCCCGAGGACCTTGTGCCAAGCGAGGAAGTCCTCGCGGCTCATGTCTTCGCGCATGCCGAAGTCGGCGAGATGGGCGGGATATTCGGCTGCGATGAAGGCGCGCACTTCGTCGCGGAACGCCTGCTCTTCGGGGGTGAATTCGAGGTTCATGGGCTTAGCTCTCCTCTATGGCAGTCTTTGCGGAGTCTCTTGTCATGGCCTGCGCGCGGCGAAAAGAGGCAATCGCAAGCCTGCACGGACAAGCGGCCCCGCAGTAGCGTCATGTTTCACGTGAAACATCGCAAAAGCGGGCAGAAAAGGTCTGGAGGGGGTCTGGAGCAGGCTAGCGGGGGTCTAGAATCACTCCGCTGTCACCAAACTGTCACATCACCAGCGGGCCGTGTTGGATCTGCGGCAGCACATGGCGCGCGAACAGATCGGCTTCGACCGTGTGCGGATAGCCTGACAGGATGAACGCCTCGATCCCCTCGGCCTGATAAGCGCGCAGCTTGGCGAGCACCTGATCCGGCGTACCGACAATCGCCGCCCCGCATCCTGACCGGGCGCGGCCGATGCCGGTCCACAAGTTTGCCTCGACGAACCCGTCGCCGTCCGCTGCGCTGCGCAATTCCTGCTGGCGCTGCACGCCGTAATTCCCGGCATCGAGCGATTGCTCGCGGATCGCTCGGCCCGCGTCGTCATCGAGCTTCGACAACAGCCGGTCGGCATAGGAGCGCGCTTCGTCCTCGGTCTCGCGCACGATCACATGGACGCGGTAGCCGAACTTCAGTGCGCGTCCGCGCCGCGCCGCCCGCGCTTTCATGTCGGCGACGGTCTCGCGCACCTTGTCCATCGTGTCGGGCCACATCAGGTAGACATCGGCGGCCTGCGCAGCGCATTCGCGCGCCTCGTGGCTGAGACCGCCGAAATAGAACGGCGGGCAGGTGCCCGACAGCGTGGTGATGCGCGGCGGATCGAGCTTGAGGGTGTAGAACTCGCCGGCGAAGTCGAGGTGTGCGCCGTTCAGCAGCGTGCGCACGATGGTCATGATTTCGGCCGCGCGGCGGTAGCGCGCCGCGCTGGCGAGCGTCTGCCCCGGCATATCGGAGGCGATGATGTTGACGTTCAATCGCCCGCCCCGCCCCGCCGCATCCGGCCCGAGGATGCGGTCCAAGGTCGCGATCCGGCGCGCGAGTTGCGGGGGCCAGTCCTCGCCCATGCGCGCCGCCCACAGCAGCTTGATCCGCTTGACCTCAGTCGCCACGGCGGCCGCGAACACCGTGGTGTCCAGCCCCAACTGATAGCCCGAAGGCAGCAGCACATTGTCGAACCCGCCTTCCTCGGCGCGCAGCACGATATTGCGGCAATGCTCCCAGCTTGACTGGAGCGCAGGGTCGGGGACGCCGAGGAACTCGTAGTCGTCATCGCACAGGGCGGAGAACCACGCGATTTCGCATTGCTGGCCGGTGGGTTGGGTCTCGGTCATCAGGGAAGCCTCTCTCCGCGCGCTGCCACCAGCACCGCATACCAATCGGTCCGCGTCCAGCGCACGCCGAGCGCAGCCACGCTTTCCGCGATCCGGTCAGAATTCTGCGAACCGATGATCGGGATGATCCCGGCGGGGTGCGCCATTAGCCAGCTCAAGGCGGCGACCATGCGCGAGACGCCCTGCGCCTGCGCGACCGCATCGAGCGCGGCGGCGACCGCGTGCTCGCGCAGCGTTTCAGGCACAGCCAGCCGTCCGCCGCCCAGCGGCGACCATGCCAGCGGAGTCAGCCCCAGCATCATCGCCTGATCAAGCTCGCCGTTTGCAAAGCAATCAATCCGCAGCGGGCTGATCTCGGGCTGGGTCGCCGCCAGCTTGTGCCCGAGGAAATTGTTGAGCGTTGCTGTCTGGGCACAAGTGAAGTTCGACACGCCAAGGCTGCGCACCTTGCCGCTCGTCACAGCGTCATCGAGCACGCGCGCCACTTCCTGCGGGTGGGCAAGGATATCGGGGCGGTGGATCTGCCACAGGTCGACGCTATCCACCTTGAGGCGGGTCAGCGAGGCGTCGATTGCGCTGCGCAGATAGTCCGCGCTTTGATCATAAGGCAGCGGCGGCATGATCCCGCCCTTGGTCGCCAGCACCATGCGTGCGCGCAAACCCGGTTCTGCGGCCAGCACCGCGCCCAGCAGTGCTTCGGCATCACCAAAACCGCCTGCCCCGTCGAAGCCATAGATATCGGCGGTATCGAGCAAGGTGATCCCGGCATCGAGCGCCGCGTGCACAAGCCGCGCAGCCTCGCTCGGCGTGCGCCCATTCTCGGCGAGGCGCCACATCCCCCAAGCCAGCGGTGAGACCGCAATCTCGCTGTTTCCTAGCACGCGCTTGGGGGGCGGAAGGGGGAGTTCACTCATCTGGTGTTCCTTTGCGAAAGGGTGAGTCGGCGGCAAGACTGGAAAACAGCGCGGCAAATTCGCTGCCCTGGCGGCTGAACACCGGTGGTTCGCCAATCGGTGCAGTTATATCGTGCCAGCCGGGGGCATAATCGCGCCCCGACCAAAGATGCCGCCACACAGTGCCGCTTGTCCCCGGCAGATAGACCCGCCTGATCACTGCTCCCGCCTCGATCACCGGTGCCACCATCAGATCGGCCCCATAGAGGAACTGGTCCTGAATAGTGAAGGTTTCGCGGTCATCGGGATAATGCAGGAACAGCGCGCGCTGGGCGGGGAGCCCGCTCGCCTGCGCTTCGGCCATCAGGTGCTCAACATAAGGCGCCAGCGCGGCGTGGATGCGGCTCCAGCGGACGAAGCCTGCGATCAGTTCGGGGGTGCTGTCGATCTGAAGATTGTCCTCTGGCCGGTTGCCCTCATGCGTGCGCATCACCGGGCTGAACGCGCCCAGCTCATACCAGCGCAGCATGACCTCAGGCGTGCGCCGATTGCCGAACAGGCTGGTGTAGCCGCCGACATCCGAATGGCTGAAAGCATTGCCGACGAGGCCCGATGACAGCGCGGCGGTGATCGCGGTGCCAATGCCGTCATGACGGCTGAAATCGACTGACTGGTCGCCCGCCCACAGCAGCGGACAATGCGCCTGTACCCCGGTGTGCCCGGCGCGCATGAACCACAACACATCGCCGGTCTTGCCGCGCGCCCCCCTGTTTCTGGAGGCGACCGCACGGGCGTTGACCTTGGCCCAGCGCACCGGCCAGCGGTTGTGTTCGGCCATCGGGTCGCCATCATGCAAGCGCAGGTCGACGGGCAGATATTCGCCGAAGTCCGCCATCCAGCCATCGAGCCCCAAATCGAGCATCCGTTGGCCGATCACGACTTCCGCATACCAGTCGGCGGCGGCGGGGTTGGTGAAATCGACCACGCCCGCCTCGAACTCGCCGAAATCGATGAGGTAAGGCGCGTCGCTGTCCAGCCGCCGGGCGAGGTAGCCTTGCGCTGCCGCCTCGGGAAACAGCGAGCCATCAGCAGCGAGATAGGGGTTCACATAGCCCAGAAAGCGGATGCCGCGCGCCTTGAGCGCCGCTATCCGCGCGGGCAGTTCGGGGTAGCGGTCTGCGTTCCACTGCCAGTCCCAGAACAATCGCCGCCCAAAGCTGGTCTGGCGGATGCCGACCCAATCTTCGCACCACAGGCCGGAGATCGCCGCGCCCGCTGCGATCAGCGCTTCGAGCCGGGCGAACGAACGTGCCCCATCCTTGAGCCCGACAATCGCGCCGCCCAGCGCCCATTGCGGCAAGGCCGGGCGCGGGCCGAAGCGTTCGCCCAGCTCTCGGGTGAGTTCCGCGGGCGGGCCGGTGAACAGGTCGATTTGTGCCGCGCCAGCCCACACCTCCACCCGCAGCCGCCCGGCCTCGGTGCAATCGAAGACGCAGTAATCGGCATTGGCAAACGACAGCGCCCATCCGGCCGAGCACAGCACGGTCGGCTCGGGATAGTTGGTGGTCCAGTAATCCCCACCCGCAAACGAGCCATCCGCGCTCGCCATATCGGTCAGCGGAGTGCCGGGCTCGCGCCCCACACCCGGCTCGCTGGTCCAGATCGGGAAGCGGCGGCCGTTGAGGGCAAGGTGGCTCAGCTGCTCGCCCCCGCCCCACAGCATATCGTCCGCGCCGAGCGCGAAATCGAGCGTGATGCGGTCATGCGGGCTGAGCGCGGTGAGCGTCACCCGCGCGCCGTTCGCCGTAAGCGCCGCCTTGGCCGTGCCATCGCGGCTCGCCAGCACCGCCTCGCCCTCGCCGGTGAGGTCGCACAAGGCCAGCGGCGGAGCGGGCAGCGGGGTATCGGTCAGGCGGAAATTGCCGCGCACCATTGTGACCTCGGGCGCGCCGCGAGCCAGCGTCACCGCAGCCCGATCGGGCCTGTGGCTGAGGATGATCCGGCCCGCCAGCAGCAGGTCAAATCCGCCGTCGATTGCCGCCACCTGCACCATCGCCGCGCCGTTCTCCCGTCCATCCTCGCTGTCTGGCTGCGCTTGGCAGGTCGCGCGGGCCCCCGCAACCCGCTGCCGCTTCCCCCTACCGCGCCTGCTTGCTAGGGCTCGGTGATGGCCGCCACGTTCCCCACCCCCATGCCCCCAATCCGTACGCCCCCGGCTCTTTCCGGCCGTTTGCGCTGGTCGCTGTTCACGGTGCTGTGCATCGCCGGGGTGTTCAACGCGATGGACCGCCCGATCATCGCCATCCTCAAGCCCGACATGATGAAGGACTTCGGCTGGAGCGACAGCGATTTCGGCGATCTGGCCGCCGTCACCCAGTTCTCCGCTGCCTTTGCCTTCCTCGTCACCGGCTGGCTGGTCGATCGGCTGGGGGTGAACCGATCGATGCAGGTCGGCGCTGCGGCGTGGAGTCTGGCCGCGATCGCGCATGGCTGGGCGCTCACCACCGCGCAGGTGGTCGCCGCAAGGGTCGGGCTCGGCGTGACCGAGGCGATGCAAACCCCGCTCACCATCAAGACGGTTGCGACGCTGTTTGCTCCTGACCAGCGCTCATTCGCTTTCGGCTTTGCGACCCTGCTGGCGGGTGCGGGCACGATTGCGCTGCCCTTTGTGATCCCGGCGCTGGCAATGGCGGTCGGCTGGCGCGGGGCGCTGGTCGCAGGCGGGATTGGCGGGTTGGTGTCGCTGCTCGCGTGGATATGGTTAGCGCGTGGGCTGACCCAATTGCGCGCCTACACCGCCGCCGCCGGGCTGCATGGCGGGGAGCGCGAAGATGCCGGGGAAGCCTTTGGTTCGATTATCGCCAACAGGCAGACCTGGGGAATCGTCGGCGCCAAGGCGCTATCGGACATGACCTGGTGGTTCATCAATTTCTGGCTGGCGGATTACTACCGCAAGACCTTCGGCCTCTCGACGCTCGAGTTGGCGGTGCCGCTGGGGCTCGCCTTTGCCGGATCGGGCCTCGGCGCATTGCTGGCGGGGTGGGTGTCGACCCGGCTGCTGGAGCGCGGCGTGAGCGTCAACCGGGTGCGCAAGGGGGTGATGCTGGCCTCGGCGCTGCTGGTCGCGCCGCTGCCGCTGGTGGTCCAGCTCAATTCATTCTGGCCGGTGGCGGTGATGATCGGGGTGGTGATGGCGGGGCATCAGGGCTTTTCGCTCTCGATCTTCTCGACCATCACCGATGTCGTGCCGCACGCCAAGGTCGGACGGGTCACGGCGCTTGGCGCATTCATGGGCAATATGGGCGGGGTGGCGATCAGTCTTGTGACGGGCCGGGTGCTCGATGCGGGATTTGGCTTCAGCGGGCTGTTCCTGTTCGCCGCGGGTTCCTATCTGGCCGCGCTGGCGTGGTTCCAGTGGCTGCTGCCCGAAATCCGCCGCGTTCGCGACAAGGATGCGGAACTGTTTGCATGAGCCGGGCTTGTGGCAGTGGCGCGAATGGCCCGACGAGAGGCAAGCAATGGTGAGCAAGCAGGTGTTCGATCTGGCGGTGATCGGCGGCGGCGTGAACGGCGCCGGAATCGCGCGCGATGCGGCCGGGCGCGGGGCGCGGGTGCTGCTGCTCGAACGCGGCGATCTGGCAGAAGGCACCTCGTCCAACTCGACCAAGCTGATCCACGGCGGGCTGCGTTACCTTGAGCATTACGAATTCGCGCTGGTGCGAGAATCGCTGTCCGAGCGCGAGGTGCTGTGGGGGATCGCCCCGCACATCATCTGGCCGCTGCGCTTCATCCTGCCGCACCGCCCCGGCCTGCGCCCGCGCTGGCTGCTGCGGCTTGGCCTGTTCCTGTATGACCATATCGGCGGGCGCAAGCACTTGCCGCCGGCTGAGAGCATTATGCTGGCAAAGCATCAGGCGGGCGCGCCGCTCAAGCCTGAATACACCCGCGCCTTCGCTTATTCGGATTGCTGGGTGGATGATGCGCGGCTGGTGGTGCTCAACGCCCGCGACGCGGCGGACATAGGCGCCGCGGTGCGCACTCGCTGCGAGGTGACGCAGCTCACACGCGAGGGCGACATCTGGCGGATCGACGCCGGCGGTGAGACCTTCCGCGCCCGCGCCATCGTCAACGCCGCCGGGCCGCGCGTGCTCGAACTGCTGGGCCGCGCGGGCGAACCGACCACGCAACGCGTCCGGCTGGTGCGCGGATCGCATATTGTGGTGCGCAAGGCGTTCGACCACGATTTTGCCTATTTCTTCCAGCTGCCCGACGGGCGGATCTTCTTTGCCATCCCTTACGAACAGGATTTTACCCTGATCGGCACCACCGATGTCGATCACGAAGGCGGGCTCGACGATGTGCGCGCCAGCCCCGCGGAAATCGCCTATCTGTGCGCCGGGGCTTCTGAATACTTCCGTACACCCATCACGCCTGCTGATGTCGTCTGGACCTATTCCGGGGTGCGCCCGCTGGTCGATGATGGATCGGGCAAGCCCGAGGCGGCGACGCGCGGCTACAGCTTCGAACTGGACGGCGGCGCGGACGGCGAGGCTCCGCTGCTGTCGGTGTTCGGCGGCAAGATCACCACCTACCGCGAACTTGCCGCCGAGGCGATCCGCCAGCTTGCACCGTTCTGCCCCGTGCTGGCGGGCCGCGATTGGACCGGCGCGGCTCATCTGCCCGGCGGCGATTTCGGCCGTTTTGACGCGCCTGCGCTCACCCGCGATCTGGCGGCGCGGTATCCCTTCTTGGGTGAGGCGCAAGCGGCACGGTTGGTCCGGCTGTACGGCACGCTGGCGGCGGGTTTCCTCGGCGAGGCCGCCGCGCCTACCGATCTCGGCGAAGCGTTCGGCCATGGGCTGACGGCGGCCGAGGTCGATTACCTGATCACCCGCGAATGGGCGCGCACGGCCGAGGATGTGCTGTGGCGGCGTACCAAGCTCGGCCTGCATTTCACCGCCGCCGAAACAGCGCGGCTCGAAACTTACATCACCGAACGGTTGTTACGGACCTAACCCGCCGTCGGTAGCGATCACGTTGCCAATCGCGATGGCCGAGAAGGCAAGGCTGGTGACGGTCGCCAGAAACTCGCGCAATTCCGCCCCCGGCGCGGTCGAGACATAGATCACGTCGGAATCGCGGATCATGAAATCCTGCGCCACAAAGAACCCGCGCGCGTCGGCCAGATCGAGCCGGTAGACCACCGGCACCCGCCCGTCGCCTGTCGCAGTGGTGGCAGCGCGGGCAGCCGGATCGAGCGCCGCCGGATCTTCCAGCCGGAACACGAACACTCCGCGGATGTTGGCCTTGTCGTCGCGCAGCCCCCCGACCCGCGCCAGCGCCTGTGCAAGCGAAATGCCGCGCCCTTCGAACGGAATCTCGGCGCTCCGGGCGAGCGCACCCAGGGCGATGAAGCTGTAGGGCTGGTGCAGCAAGGTGACCACATCCTCAGGCCGCATGCGGATGTTCTGCGCCGGATCGGCAATGATCGCTTCCAATGACATGGTCGCCGAGGCGGCGCCGCGGCTGACCTGCACCGTGGTCTGATGCACCGGTGCGCGCGTGCCGCCTGCACTGGCGATAATATCGAGCAGGCGTTCGCCGCGCGGGCCCAGTGGCACCCGGCGGCTCGCCGCGACCTCGCCCAGCACGGTGACATTACGGGAATCGTTCTGCGCCAGCCGCACCGTCGCCTGCGGATCATTGGCGCGGCCCTTGAGCCGTGCGACGATCGCGCGCTCGACCTCAGCCGGCGAGCGTCCGCCCACCTCGATGCGGCCCGCAAACGGCACCGTGATCGCGCCCGCACCATCGACCACCTGGCTCACCACGGTGCGGTTCTGCGCGCCGCCATCGAGCCCGGGGATCACCGCGCCGCTGCCGAACAGCACCGCTGGCGGCGCTTCCCACAGCGCGATGTCGAGCGCGTCGCCCGGCCCGATCAGCCACGCCCCGGGGCTGTCGCCGCCCCCAAGTGCGCCCAGCCGTTCGGCCAGCCCGAGCGAATTTTCGTAGGCGGCGACGCGCTGGCGAGTCTGCGGGTCAAGATCGATCAGTGTGATCCGGTCGCCCGCGTATTCCTGCCCTTCGATCCGGTTGATCTGCCCCGCCGAAGGCCCGGCCGCGCCCAGTGAGGTGCAGCCGGTGGTAAGGCCGGTGCCAAGGATCGCCAGCACGGAGGCGAGCAGCGCTCGCATCGCGGTGTCGGCGGGCGGGTGGTCGGAAACTGTCATGCGGCTTTTGCCTTTTCGGGTGAGGCCTGCTTGGAATCGACCACCGGGATCGGCGCTTCGGCGGCGGTGCCGGTGACGGTGCCGGTGCCGGTGAGACGAGCGTAGAACCCGGCGAGCCGCGCGCGATAGGCGGCCGCGCTGAAACGTTCGGCCTGCACCAATCCGGCCTGCGACATCTGCGCCACAGCGCCCTCGTCCCCGTCGAGCGCGCGGATCGCGCGGGAAATACTGCGGACGTCCAGCGGATCGACCAGCAGCGCCGCCTCGCCCGCCACTTCAGGGAGAGATGAGGTGTTGCTGGTGATCACCGGGGTGCCCAGCGCCATCGCCTCCAGCACCGGCAGGCCGAAGCCTTCGTAAAGCGAGGGAAACACCACCGCTCGCGCACCTGCAATCACGGTCGCCAGCGTCTGGCGCGGGAGGTAGCCGAGCCACCTGATCCGCTTGTCCTCATCAAGCGCGGCAAGCTGCTCGATCAGTGCGACATCGCGCGCGCTCCCCCAACCGGGGGCACCGATAATCACCAGCGGATACGGGGTGCCACTGGCGAGATGCGCCTCGAGCAAGCGGGCGAGGTTCTTCTTGGGCTCGATCGCGCCGAAAAACAGGTAATAGCCGCGCATCGCAGCCCCCAGCAGCCCTTCGACCTCGCGCGCGATCTGATCTTGCCCAACGCCTGCGATCAACGCCGCGATATCGGTCGATTGGTAGAGGTTGGTGACGCGGCTCTCCTCGACCCCCAGGATGCGAATGATGTCGGCGCGCGAATGGTCCGAGACAGTGAGGATATGATCCGCCTCGCGCGCAATGCGCTGGCACAGCGCGAGGTAGGTCTTCTTGCGGTCCGCCGTGGTGTAAGGCAGGCGCAGCGGCACAAGATCGTGCAAGGTGTAGATATTGGCAGCGCCGCGCGCCTTGACCGGCAACGGATAAGTCCAATGGGCGATATCCGTCCCCGGCACATCCACCTTCGTCAACCGTCCCGCAACCTTGAAGGCTCCATGCGCAAGGCCATAGAGCTGCGGTGCATTCCAGTAGCACGCGCCGCTCAGGCCCAGTGATTGTGGCAGGATTACCTCGCCCGACAGCACGATTTGCCGCGCGTGTCTGGTGGAAAGGATGCCGCCAGCGGCTTTCACGACCTGTCCGGGCAGCGCCGTTGCCCCGCGCTTGGGGGCATCGGCTGGCGCCTCCTCGCCTTCAGCCAGCGCGATTTCATTGAGCAGCGGCAGCTTGGCATGGCCCGCGCGGGTGCCGAACAACAGGCCGATATCGTAGCCCAACCCCGCCGCCGCCCGCGCAAGGTTGCGGCCATAGGTCGCCACCCCGGTGCCATCCGGGCGGGCGATATTGTAGGCGTCGAGGATTAATCGCGCCATCAGTCAGTATCTCCATTCAGAGATTCATCAGATTGAAGAAAAATATAATCGTTCATCAAATTTTTTGCCAATAGTTGCAAAATAATGGCTTTATCCGAGCTTCTTACGGCCAACACCGACCTTCGAGTACTGATCGATCGGATTTGTGAAGAACCACAGATTGAAATCGATGAACTCTTCGAGAATGTCACACAGCCCGTCGTCAATCACGTCGTCGGCCATTGAGAAAGCTGCCATATTCGCGCCCCTCGCGCTCATCGTGGAGCGTATCGCAGAACACGAGGATTGGCCCAGGCAACAAAGCTGCGAGCGAGTAGAGCACCTGCATTTCCGCGACAGTCAGCCACCCCGGCGGCATTTCGTACATGGGTATGGGAAAGGCAAGCAGATGCGCTTGGCTGATTTCTCCCGCCGTAATCGCTTTCTCAATTTCAGTAAGCTTCATGCTAATCATCTGTCGGGGTCCCATGGTTGTCTGGCCGAGCGGATCACCCATACCGGTGGCAGTCGTTCATGAAGCGGTCGTAGATTTCCTCGGTGAAGGCATCGCGCTGTTTCTTGAGCGCAACTGCCGTGGCGATGTCCTTACCGGCCGGCCTGCCGATAAACCGCAAGACCTTGCGCAACTGGTCAGGCACATCCTCGCAGAAGCTGTCGTAATCGATCACGAGCGGCACAATCCCGGTCTGAGCGAAAAAGTCTTCCCAGCAGACATCGTGGGTCAGCAATTCGGCATAGCTTTCGCGGATTTCGTCGAAGTCATATCCGATATCGGGCTCGGGGCTGTCGTCGAACACGTGCCAGCGGCCGGTCTTGCGTGCGCGCCAATAGCTGATGCCTTGACGCACCTTGTCGCGGCGCTTGACCCACAGCCAGCGCGCCTGCGGGAAACTCTCCGCAAGACTGCCCGCATCGCCGCGCTCAAGCCGCAGGCATTTTGCCAGATCATTGCGGTGGGACCACATGATCTTGCTGGTAAACAGCCCTGTCTCGCTGGTTCGCAAGATCTCCGACACGGCCTTGCGAAACGCCCGGTCAGGATTGGTGGCGCTTTGCCAAATGTCGTTAAACTTCTCGAGGCTGAGCCCATCGAGCCCATTATGACGCAGCACTTCGGCAACGTAGGTGCTGCCGGATCGGAACGTGCTGGCCAGCAGGAGCGAATGTCGGACATCGGCAGCGGCGAAAGCGTCGCGAAACAACCGGACACGCGAGTTCAGTGGCCTGAGTGCATGCGCGGTCAGGTTAAAGCCCGCATTGTCAGACAACGACACAGCGGGCGCCTGCTTCCGCTTGAGCGGCGTGACCCGGCTTAGATCGGGTTTGAACTGCTTTGTCATCGGCGCACAAACAGGACGTCGGTGTAGGCTTGATCCATCAACCATTGCGTTGTTTCAGGATGATCGAGTGGCCCTGAACCGAGCACGATCCGGTGCGGCACAAACCCTTCGAGCAGCGCCAGCACCGCTTCGGGCGCGATCCCTGCCTGCGACATCTGCTTTTTCGACCATTCAAGAATGAGATGCAGGTTCGGGCTGCGCGCGATCACCGCGCGCGCGCCGCGCAGGACTGTTGCCTCATGGCCCTCGACATCGATTTTCATGATGTCGACGGCAAGATTATGCGCCAGCACCGCGTCAAGCGGCCTTACTGTGACGGGGATCTGTATGCATTCGATCCCGCTCGGCGCTGACAGGCTGCCATTGGCGCCGTGCGCTTTGGGCACGTGAAGGATGAGATCGTCCTCGCTTTCGCCGAGCGCTATTTGGTGAAGCGTGACAGGGGCGATCGACCAGTTGATCTCGCGGTTGCGCCGAAACAGCTCGCACAGGCCAGGGTTGGGCTCGAAGGAGATCACCTGCCCGCCGCTCCTCGCGCCAATCAGACTGGCGGCAAGTACAGAAAAATAGCCAAAATTGGCCCCGATATCGACGACCACCGAATCCGGTCGGCACAGCGATCGGAACAATTGCGATACATCAGCCTCCCACTGGCGATACACCACCATTTGCGGAGCGATAATCAGGTCGTGAGGGTCGACGAAATACTTCAGACCGTGGATCGTCTGGGTCAGCAAGGACCCGTCGGGAAACGGCACGGCAAACGGGCCGACCAACTGCCGGGTCTCGTTTACAAGCTGCGTCAGCTTATCCAAACGCTGGCTGATGGCCGCCAGCATTGGAATCAAATCCGGCTGTTGTGTCTGGCTCATCTTCAACTCACCGCAATGAAATGATTGGGTTGGGGGCGGCTTGAGATGTGCTGGCGCAGGTGGTTCATCTCGTCCACCGCCCAGCGGTCGCTTTCCTGCGTTACCGCAATGGCGCGCAGCAGCGCCTGACGGCAAGCATCGCGCTGTCCCGCGCCGCCCGATGCGCGGGCGTCCTGCGCCAAGGCGCGCGGGCGGATCACCGCTGTGCTTGCCTCTTTCAGCGCAGCGCGAGCGGCGGGCCATTCGGCAAAGCCGCCGCGCATCACCAACAGCCATGGCAGCACTTCGGCTTCTTCCCCCAACTCGCGCGTCAGGCGCTGTGCATCGCCGTCCGCAACCGGTGCGTCAGCCATCATCCCGGCATGGATCAGCCATTCGGGGTCAATCATTGCAGCCTCCTTGGTCAGCGATAATCGCGCGGTAAAAGCGGGCCACCTCGCGGGCCATCACCGTATCGGAAAAGCGGCGGGTGAAAGCTGCGTGGCTGCCTTCGGCCAGCTTTCCCAGCATCGCACGGTCGATGATCAGCGCGCCGAGGCGCTCGATACTACCAGCGACGTAATCGGCTTCGCCGGCGAACAGGACGCCCGATATGCCATCTTCGACCACCTCGACCAGCCCGCCTTCGGCCAGCGCAAACACCGGCGTGGCGGCCGACATTGCCTCAATCGCGACAAGGCCGAAGGATTCAAACCGGCTCGGCATCAGCACCACATCGGCCGCGTAGTAGAGCGCATCCAGCGCGGCGCGATCAACTTCGCCGTGAAACTTCACCCCGTGGTCGCGTACCGGATCAAGCCCGAATTCGTCGCGCGCCTGATCGAGGAACGCCGAATCCGGCGTGCCCCCGACGAAATCGAACCGAATGCGTGCGTCCCCCCGGAACGCCGCTGCGACCTTCAGCGCCAGATCATAGCCTTTGCGCGGTTCGAACCGCCCGGCGAATAGTACGCTGAGCGGCCCACCCTTGCGCTGACGCGCCAGCTTATCGGCCACCGTCCGCCCCTGCCCGGCAAGAATATCTGAGGTGCCATGCGGCACGATCTTTGCGCGGTCGCCCAGCGTGACAGCGTATTCACGCTCGATCTGGTCGATCACGGCGTGGCTGTTGGCCAGAATATGCGGAGCGCGCACCAGCGCCGCAGTTTCCGCTGCGATCATCGGGTCGACAAAGCTGCGGCCATAGATCACGCGCGATGTCCATTCCGGCTTGAACGGGCGGGCCAACTTGTAACTGGTGTGCAAACTCATCACTGCGGTCAGATCAGGATCATCGAACACCGGCAGGGCTTCAAGATCCCAGATCGGGAAGGACACAAGATCAAGCCCGAAGGTCTTGAGAAACGCGATCTCGCGCATCACCCCGGCCATCCAGTCAGCCACTCCGGCGCGCGGAACCCGGTAATTGGCCGCCAGCGCATCGGCGCTTTCGCCGGCTGTAGTGATCGCGTGGTACCAAATCCCTCCGACAAACCGGCGGCTGGCCTGCCCCCGCGCGCGGGTGATGATGTGGACCGCCAGCCCTTGATCGCGCAGCCCTTCGGCGAGCAGCATCGTCCAGCGCGCGATCCCCGCTTCGTTATCGGGCGGCAGGCCCTGCGATACCAGCGCGACCCTGAGCGGGCGCGGATGACCAGGCGCGAGGAACGGTTCGGGCGTAGGCTCCGATTCGAGATCGCCGCGGGTCTTGAGATCAATCAACGCGCGGCTGCTGGCGGTCATCCCAGCTTCGGTCCCAGCTTCGACATCGCTGTCGAGCGCCTGGCGGTGATGCGGCGAAATCTCGCCATGCTCCGCCAGCCAGGCATTGGCGCGCAGCAATTCCTCGCGGTAATCCTGCAGCGCGCCTGCGACCTTGCCATAGCCTTCGGTGCGGCCGTGGTGGTTGATAAAATAGGTCTTGCTGACCACCGAAGGGTAGAGCGTCTTGGCCTTGCGCGTGCTCGACCGGATATGGCTGGCTGCGAATTGGTGGAAGATCAGCGCCGCTGGTTCATAGACCACGTTCCACCCGGCATCGATCAGCCTGAGGCAGACATCGGTCTCGTCCAGCAAATAGGCAAATGCGTGATCGAACCCGCCGATGTCGCGTAGCGCCGCCATGCGGAAGCTGGCGTTGGTGCCCAGAAGGCTGGGATAAAGCGGCGTGCCGGGCCAGTTCAACACCCGCTCGTCAAACGAATCGGGCGGAAAATGGGCATTGCCAAAGCGGTCGCATACCGTCTTTCGCACTTGCCAGCGCTGCCCGGTGTTATCGACCGTGAACCCGCCGACCCCGCCAAGCGCCGGATCGGCGAAATTGCGCGTAAGATAACGCAGCCAAAGCGGATGCGGCACCGCATCATCATCCAGAAAGGCCACAATTTCGCCCGATGCACCAGCAATCCCGACATTGCGCGATACCGCAAGGTTGGGCAGGTCGCAGTGCAGGTGCTTAATCCGGCCCGCCCAGCGTGCCAGCACTTCTTCCGAATGATCGGTCGATGGCCCGTTGACCACCACCAATTCAAAATTGGGATAATCGAGCTGCATCACCCCTGTGATTGCGTCATCCAGCAAAACGGCACGGTTGAGCGTGTTGATCACCACCGAAATCGGCGGTGACTGATTATCGGGTAGAAAGCGGGTCATAGCTCGTCCTCACGCACCAGTTCGAGCCACTGGCGATTGGACTTCTCGAAGCGAGGATCGCGGATCATTGCGGCCACCATTTCATCAAGACTGGCGCAGCTGCGCAGCATGCCAAGCTGTTCGGCATCATCGATATCGTGCACGCCCCACAGCAGCCGACCAAATGCCAGCATGTCGGGGCGACCCGGGGTTTGGCGAAACGTTGGTGCTGTCTGGAAAAAACGAATTGGGAATTGCTGTTCGGACACGCCCTGCCGCTCCATCACGAAACGCAGATGCGGCCTGACATCCTGCGGCTCGCAGCCGAACGCGGCGCTGGTGCGATAGGTGATCTCGGCAAGGGCGAAAAAGCCCTGCTCCTTGAGCATGTGCCCTAGCTGCGTCCAATAGCTGCGTTCATAGGGGTAGAGCTTGAGCGCCTGGCCATAGGCATCTGCCGCCCCCTGCCACTGCTGCGTGTCGCGCAGGCTATCGGCCTGCGCGGTCAGCGCGCGGAAGGCGGGATCGGCCAGCGCGGCGGCATGGGCGCTTTGCAACAAAGCCATCCGGCTGCTGCGCGACAGCACCGGCGCGCGGGTGGGCGGGGAGAGTTTCGTGCGTGGCACGCGTGGCCGCGTGATCGAGAACATGTCCTTGCCTGACTTCATGCCCTGTCTCCGTTATCGGCCCCGGCGCTGGCACCAACAGGTCCCGCCGCCGGGCCAAGATTGCCGCAGACCAGCCAGTCCTCACCCCTTTGTCGGGTTTCGGCGATGGCGCGAGTCAGGGGCTTTACGGTGCTGTCGCGGTCGCGGAACATCAGCGCGTCTGTTCCGAATTGGGCGGCGGCATTGCCGCGGGCATCGCCGCGTGCGACATCTGCGAACACGCACATGGCATTCCCATCGAACACCGACACCATCATGCCCCTCCCTTGCGGATTATGAGGCCGAAGGATGTCGTTACCCATCGCTCGATCTGCAATTTCAGATGTTGGTCAGCGCAATAGGGCGCGATGTCGATGTGCCGATCGAGTGGCATGTCACCCAGATCGAACGTCAACTCGATGATATGCCCGTTTGCGCGCAGCCGGGCCGCAAGTGCCTGGAAATCACGCTCGCGAAACAGGACCGTGGAGGCGTGATCGAGCGTGTCGTCGTTCGAACTGCAATTGAACTCGGTGGTGTGGACTGCCACCCCGCCGGGCGTGAGGCATTCGACCGAATGTTCGATGAAGGCCAGTCCTTGTGCGATCGAGCCAAGGTGCTCCAATGCGCAGGCCGACCAGCAGAAGTCGAACTGTCCAGCAAGATCGGCTGGGACCGCGTTCATGTCCATCACACAGAAGTCGACCAGACGCTCAAAAGCTTCCGGCTCGCACAGGTTTCGGCCATTCAGCGCGGCTTTGTTCGCTGCGTGTTGATCGGTTGCAACCCAGCCGAGCGCCTGCGCTGCGGTGTGATCGAGGTCAGTCGCCATCACCTGCACGCCGCGTTGCGCGAACAGGGCGACAAGCGGCTCTTCCCCAACCCCGAAGCCCAGTCCGCGCATGTCCGGTGCCAGCATTCCGTGCCGCGCCAGCGCCTGCAGAATGTAGCAGAATTCCCATTGCTTGCGGTGGTAGCGCGGCACTTCGCCGATCGCCGTGCACCAATAGGCATAGGCGCGCTCTTCCATTTGCGCTTGGGTGCAGGCCTGCGACCGCGGATCGCGCAAGACCGGTGCAGACACTGGCCCAAACACTGGCCCAAACACTGGCCCAGTCACTGGCCCAGTCACTGGCGCAATCACCGGCGCAGCAGCGCGAGCAGCAAGTTTGAGCGACTTCCACATGCGTCTGCGCCTTTCAGGCTGTGGTTGGTTCATGCGGCGACCAGCCTGGCGGGGGCTTCCAACCGATCAGGTCTTTAAAGATCGTGTAAGCAAGCTCGAAATCGTCATAGGGGACGAATTGGCCATCGTGCAGGATGGCCCAGCGGTTGCAATGATCGCGGATATAGGCAGCGTCGTGGCTCACGATGATCATCGCCCGCTCGCCGCGCTTCTCGAACAATTCGTGATTGCAGCGATCGTGGAACCGGGCATCGCCGACCGAGGCAATCTCGTCGATCAGGAAGCAGTCGAATTCAGTGATCATCGAAATGGCAAAGGCAAGCCGCGCCCGCATTCCTGAAGAATAGCTGCGCACCGGCTCGCGCAAGTATGGCCCGAGTTCGGCGAATTCCTCGACGAAGTCGAGGTTGCGCTTGGCATCCTGATTGTAGATGCGGCTGATGAAGCGGATATTGTCGGCGCCGGTCAATTGCGGCTGGAACGCCCCGCCAAATGCCAGCGGCCAAGATATCGAGATATTGCTGGTGATCGATCCAGCAGTGGGCCGCTCCGCCCCGCTGACCAGCCGGATCAGGGTGGATTTGCCCGCACCATTGCGGCCCAGAATCCCAAGCCTTTCGCCCATTCGCAGTTCAAAGCTCACGCCCTTGAGCACCTGCTTGGTACCGAACCGCGTAGGATAGGCCTTTTCGAGCGCAGCGACCTGCAAGCCGTCGCCCCCGACCGGCGTGGTTGCAGCACTATCTGCACGAGGCTTGTCGAGGGCGGAGGTTTGCATCACTCAGGCACCATCCGGCCCTGCACCCAGCGCGCCAGCATCAACGCCATCACGCTCAGCACCAGCGAAAACGGGATGACATAGCCCAGATCATAGATCGCGTTAGCCTTGCTGCCGAAAAACCCTTCGCGCACCAGTTCGACCCCGTGAACCATCGGGATATAGAGCACGGTCTCCTGCGCGAAGGGCGGCAAGGCGGACACCAGAAAGGCTGATCCCGACAGGGGAAAGATCAGGTAGGATGCAGGGTGCCAGAGTTTGTCGACGAGTTCATATTCGTGCGACAATGCGCCCAAAGCAATCGCCAGTGCCCCGCCGAACCAGGCAATCAGCAGCCAGCCGCCTGCAACCTTGAGGAAATCCTCCGGCGGGTTCAGCCAGCCAATTGTGATAAAGAACAGGCCCAGCGTGAAGAACGAGATTGTTGCCCCTGCAAACTCGATCATGATGCGCGATGCGTAGATATCGAGTGGCTTGATATTGCGATGATACATCAGCGCCATATTGCCCATCAGCGCGCCGATGCAGCGGCCCGGCATATTGCGCCACAACAGCACGCTGGAATAGCCGGTCAGCGCGAAGGCGACGATCGGCAGATCGCTGCCGTGGACCGATTTGGTCGCGGTCCACAGCGCCGTCACCCCGAGCGTGAAGATCATCGGCTCGACGAACAGCCACAGGAACCCAATATTATGCCGCCCATAACGGGTCAGCATCTCGCGGATCAGCAGCGCGCCGATCACGCGGCGCTGCACCTTGAGGCTGGCGATCAACGCGGGATGGGTCAGCGAGGTTTGGGCGTAGCTGGCCATGCTCAATCGCGATGCTCGCGGATGCCGACCAGCAGCATCGCAGCCACGCCCCAGGCCAGCAGGCCGAGCACGAAGGTTGCCAGAATGCTGCGCAGCCGCTTAGGGTATTCGGCATAATCAGGCAGGCTTGGCTGCGAAATTCGCTCGACATAGGCCTGCTTGCGCCGCGCCTCGGCCTGCGCTTCTTGGTAGGCGGACAGAGCGATGCCGAGCTGTTTTTCGGCATATTCCGACGCCAGCCGCAATTCCTGATACCGCGCCGATGACGACGACAGCGAGCCGCGCCCGCCGGCCAACATCCCGGTCTGTGCGGCGATTTCGCGTTCAAGATTGCGGATCTGGGTGCGCAGATAGGGGATCTGCGAGGCTTGCGGGGTGTAGGTTTGCAGTTGCAGCAGCTGGGTCTGCGCGGCAATCAGTTGATCCTGCAATTTGGAGATCATCTGCAAGCCCGCGCTGGCCTGTAGTTCGGGGTCGATCACGCCTTCGCTGTCGCGGAACGCCGCCAGCGCCAGCGCAGCGCTTTGCGCTGCTGCCCGCGCGCGGGCCAACTCGGCCTCGGAAAATTCGATCCCGTCGCGCCGCGCGCGCTCGGACAGTTCATTGACCAGCACTTCGGATTGTTCGAGCAGCCTCCGGTTGAGCGTCTGCGCACTTTGCGGGTCAAACGCCTTGACCGTCAGCACCGTGACCATGGTGGTGGTCGAATCCTCGGCCGTGACTTTGTCGCGGTAGTAATCGAACAGCTGTTCGCGCGTGTCGCCGCTGATCCCGCCGAAGCGGTCGAAGACGAAGATCGTATTATTGCCCCACGCGCCGCTGGCAGAGCCATCTTCATCTATGGCGCCGAGCGCCTGACGCGATCCGAGAAATTCGGTCACCGCCTCGCTCTCCTCGCTCGCGCCTGTAATGCTGCTGCCGAGCACCACCCCCAGCGGCGAAAGATTGGGCTTGCTCGGGCTGCGAACGATAAAGCGGCTTTCAGAGACATAGACATCGCTCGCCAGGAACCCGAAATAGATGGCGGCGAGCAGGGTCGGCGCGATCACCAACGCGGCGAACAACGGATCGAGCGCGTGCAGCCGGGCGATCAGGCTGCGGCGCGCGGGAACGCGAGCGGGATGCGCCAGTTCGGCAGGCGCCGCCAGTTGCGGATCGGAGATCTGTTCCATCCGCGTCATGCCAATCCCCCAGCCAATGCATCGGCCAGACGCGGGCCGGCTCCGTCACCATTGGCCGCAAGCCGCAGACCCGCGCCCGCGCCCGTTCCTACGCCCGTTCCAGCAGCGGTGAGCGGCAGTGTGCCGAGCCAGCTCTCGACCAACGCAAAGTGATCGCTCCAATCGGGCGCGCGGTAGCTTTTGAGCGCGGCGATCTGCCGCTGACGTTCAGGCCCATCTGCCGCAAATTCGCGAACGGCGCTCAGCCACGCCTCGGTCGAGGTGGGATCGAGGAAGGTGGGTACCGCCCCGCCAGCCTCATGAAAGGCGGGCAGATCGCTGGCAATTACCGGCACGCCAAGCTTCAGCGCCTCGACCACCGGCAGGCCAAACCCTTCGGCGCGCGAGGGGGCAAGCAGCGCCCGGGCCGAATGCAGGTGGCGCGCGATGTCGGCATCGTCGCATTGGCTTTCGACCGAAACAAACCGGCGCAGGTGCTGATCGGCAAGATAACGGCGCTGCACGCCCTGCGAGCCCACACCCCAGCGCCCTATCAGCACCAACCGGGGCGCAGCTTCGCCGTAGCGAGCGATCAGCCGCTGCCAGACATCAAGCAGCAGCATATGGTTCTTGCGCGCTTCGATGGTGCTTACGCACACGAACGTCGCGCGCCGCGCCGCGCCGCGCACGTTTCCCGCCAGCAGGGTCGGCGCGCCGAGCGGAGCGCCCAGGATCGGCGGTGCTTCCAGCCCCTCAGCGCGGGCAAAGGCATCGATCGCGCGAGCTGTGGCGTGGGAATTGGCGATAATCCCGCTCGCCGCCGCCAACGCGCTGCGCACCCGTCCTTCATGCCGCGCAGCCTTGTGCGGAGTGGTCCAGTGAGGATGTTCGATCGGGATCAAGTCATGCACCAGATACACCGGCCGCACCCTGCTTGCGCGCACCCATCCCACATGCCTGTCGAGATCGAAATCGGTGTGCGAGACGTTAAGGTAGATCGCACCATCCGCATCGATCCGCCCGCGCGCGGTGCTGCCGACCAGCGCAGCGAGCGCAGCAAAACGGCGGCGGAACCCGGTTGCCGGGGTTTCGAGCAGACTGAACAGGCGTTCCGACTGGCTGCGCGATAGCACCCGCGCACATCCGCGCAGTTGCACCACCGCCTGCGCGCGCACGGCGAAATGGGCGCGGTAGGCATCGCACACCCGGTCGATCCCCGTCGGCAGCCGCCCGGTCCAGCGCTGCGCAACCATGCGGGTGCAATCGAGCAGCAAGGGTTGTTCGGCGATCATGCAGCGGACCGGTGCGATACGGGCTCAGCCGGGAAAGCGCCGGCAGTGCCAGCAATGAGCGGCGCCATCTGCTGCGCCAGCGCGAACATGCGTGCGTCATCGACATCGATCCACCACCGACCCGTGACATCGACCGTGTCGGCCTGGCGTAGCACTGCCAGCCGCTGCATCCCGTCCGACAGGCTGCCCGCCGCGCCTTCGGCAATCGCAGCCCGGATCGCTGCAGCCAGATCGGGGGTAGCGATGAAGGCGCCGCAATCGACCGCGTCATAGGCGGTGATGTGCTTGCCGATCGCGGCAATCGTGCCATCGGGCCGAATGCTGACCCAGGTCGCACCATCGGGATCGATGGCGGGGCCGGCGCAATTGCGGTCGATCGCCAGCGCCGCGCCGCCCGCGCGGCCAATCCCGCGCACCAGATCCGCGAGCAGCGCCGCCTCAAACAGGTGATCGGCCATCATCAGGAGGTAATTGCCAGGCAGCCGCGCGGCCCCGGCCAGCACCGAATGGCCATTGGGGCGCGACCAATCGGACAGGCGGCATGGCTCCAGCGTGACGCCGGTGCGAAAGGCGATGCCCGGCAGGCGGGCTTCGATTTCATCGGCGCGGTGGCCGGTGACCACCACGGCATGGCGCACGCCGGTGCAGGCCGCTTGCCGCACCGACCATTCGAGCAGCGTTACGCCCGCAACGGCGGCAAGCGGCTTGGGTGCAGGCACAACCGCAGCAAGGCGGCTCCCATATCCAGCGGCAAGTATCAGTGCATCCATGGTGAGCGCGACCTCAGGTGGAGTGAGCAAGCGGCGGCGGGACAACCCGCGCCGGGCGTGGCCTCATTCGGCAGCATCGAGTTGCGCTAGCGCGCGAGTATCCAGCAGCGCCAGCGCGGCATCTTCGCTCATCTGGTGCGGCGGGTGTTTGCAGTAATAGGCAGATTCGGCGATCAAGGTCCCGCCCTCGCCGCGGTCCCGCGCAAGCTTGCAGAACCGGACCGCATCCATCACGCAGGCAGCGGAATTGGGGCTGTCCTCGACCGATAGTCGCAGTTCGAGGTTCATCGGCACCCCGCCCCACCCCGTGCCTTCGAGCCGGAGGAAGCAGATCTTGTTGTCCTTTTGCCACGGCACATATTCGGCTGGGCCGATGCGGATGTTCTCGTCATTGAGCCGCTCGGCCAGCGCGGCCTGCACCGCTTCTGTCTTGGACAGCTTCTTGTGGCTCAGCCGGTCGCGGTCGAGCATGTTCATAAAGTCGGTATTGCCGCCGGTGTTGAGCTGGTAGGTCCGCTCAACCGTGACGCCGCGGGTCGAAAACAGGCTTGAAAGCGTGCGGTGGATGATCGTCGCGCCGACCTGCGCCTTGATGTCGTCCCCCACGATCGGCAGGCCGCGCTGGCGGAACCGCGCTTCCCACTGCGGGTTGCTGGCGATAAACACCGGAATCGCGTTGACCACGCCGACCCCCGCCTCAAGCGCGCATTCCATGTAGAATTCGCTCGCCAGTTGCGATCCTACAGGCAGGAAATTGACCAGTACATCGACCCGTTCGCGCCGCAGCGCATCGACAATATCTTGCTTGGTCGGTTCGGGATCGCAGGCGCGGATAAAGCCGCGCTCGCCTGCTTCAGCCATGTGCGGCGCGATGCCATCGAGCACCCGACCCATCATCACCCTTGCGTGCCCGGTATCAATGTCAGATTCAAAAACTTTGGTATTATTGGGTGCCGCAAAGGCAGCTTCAGAAAGAAATTTCCCTACTTTGCGTCGGTCGACATCAATACCTAAAACGAACTTGACGTCGCGAGCCGTATAACTACCAACATTTTCAAAAATTAGACCGCTACTCGACTGGTTTTTTCCGTAGTATGCTGCTCCCTGAACAAGGGAGCAAGCGCAATTTCCGATACCTACGATTGCAACCCGTACGCAACTCATCCGAATTACCTTTTTCATAGGTCTTGGTTCAATATTACAATACGAGGTCGTATCACGAGTAACGATTTTACTGCAGAAACCCTTCGCCGACGAATGCGAAGCTGATTGCTCTGTCGCAAGTGACTGGAAAAAAGTTGTGAAACTGAAAGCCGAGAATTACGGGATACTGCCAATTCCGAAGTGCTCTCTAGGGTTACTCCTTAAGGGCTAGTCCGGGACTAGCCGGACCTTGCGGGCAACCTTCGCACATACCGCGGTTCGCTCGAAATCCACTAACAACCGAGTTGGATCAAGTTTCTGGGGTGTATGAAAAATTGAAACATCACAGACCCCGGCGGATCGCGCTTGATTGCCGCTATCTCGGCCCCCGGCCGAGCGGCATTGGCGAAGCCGTTGCGGCGTTGGTACGGTATCTGCCGGAGCGCGCGCCCGAATATGAATTCACGTTCCTGCGCAGTCCTCTGCACGCCTCGCCGCTGAGCGCGGCGCCCAATGTCCGCGAAGTGGTGGTGCGCAGTGCCGCCAATGGCCCGATTACGCTGTTGCACCTTCCCCTTGCCGTCGATCTGACCGGCGTCGATCTGTTTCATGCCCCGGCCAACATCCTGCCGGGCGGGCTCAAGATGCCAGCAATATCGACCGTTCACGACATCATGTGGCTAACGCATCCAGAGTGGTGCAATCCCGGCATGTGGGGGCGGGTCGAGCGCGAATTTTACCGCCACGGCATTACCCGCGCGCTGGGCCGCTCGGCTGCAATCGCCACGGTCAGCGAAGCGAGTCGCGCCGCGATTTGCGCCTATGCCCCGGAGGTGGCGGAGCGGGTGACGGTAACGCGGTCGGGCGTGGCAGCGGATTTCGCGACAGCCGCGCGCGATGACGCCGCGTTGGCGCGGCTCGGCGTGCCGCGTGGGCGGCGTTACTGCCTGATCGTCGGCCAAGGCGCCCCGTACAAGAACCACGAGGGCGCCTTGCGCGCCTTTGCATCCGCCTTTGCATCTGGTTTGGCGCGGGCGGACGGACCCGATCTGGTGCTGGTCCGGCGGCGCGAAGCCAGCGGCGCGGCGCTCGAACGGCTGGCGGCCCGGCTGGGGGTGGGCGCGCGGGTGCATTTCCTGCCCGCGGTGGCGCGCACCGGCTTGGCGCAGCTTTATGCCAGCGCCGAGGTGCTGCTTCACCCCTCGCTGTGCGAAGGCTTCGGCAATCCGGTGGCCGAGGCGATGGCCTGCGGCTGCCCGGTGATCACCAGCGACCGGTCCGCCATGCCCGAAGTTGCTGGCGGCGCGGCGGTGCTGGTCGATCCCAATGACGTAGCCGAGATCGCCGCCGCATTGCAGCGGGTCATCGGCGATGCCGCACTACGAGCGGCAATGCGCGCGCGCGGCCTCGCGCGCGCGGCGGAGCTCGACTGGCGCGGTTTCGCCGCTGCCAATCTGGCGCTTTATCGCCGCGTGCTGGATGGTGCGGCGTGATCCGGCGCCTGTCCGAACACACGCCGCACCCGCATCAACGAGGCGGCCAGCACGCAGTTGAGCGCCGCCACTTCGAACAGGAAATACCACTGGGGCTGACCCGCCAGCATCGCCGCGCCCACCGCCAGCGTGCGAAAATTGGCGCTGAGCGGGCTGATCCGCAAAAGCCATTCGCCGCCCCTGGCGCGCATCCGTTCGCGCAGCATCTCAGCCAGCGCGGGGTCCTGCGCCGCCATGACCAACCCGGCGCCATGGGGGACGATAATCCCGGTCAGCCACAAGTAGTAGGCGACAAAAGGATGGCGACGTTTGCCGCCGCCGACAGGCGAAGCCTCGCTCGCCATCCACGGCGTGCCGTAGACCACAAGCTGGTACTGGCGCCGCGCGCCTTCGTAATGCGCGGCCTGCACGATATGGCTGATCCCCGCCGCCGCCATCAGCGCCCAGCCCCAGCCGCCGATCTGCGCCGCCACGATCCAGCCGAGCGTGACATACAGCACGATGTGTCCCGCATAGTCGCAGATCCCGTCGAACAGCTCCCCTTGCGGCGAGCTGCGCCCGGTCATCCGCGCCAGATCGCCGTCGGCCCCATCGAGCACGTGCCAGCCCATGTGCAACGCCAGCCCGGCAGCCACGTGCAGCGGCCAGAGCGGCAGACTGTAGGCGAGCGCCGCGCCCATGATTGCCAGCGCGCCAGCGGCCGACACCATGTTGGGCGTGACAGGCGTGCACGCCAATCGCCGCGCCAGTCGCCGCGACAGCGGGTGATAGAGGCGGGCGTTGAGCCAGTCCTCCAGTTCGGGCGGACGCCGGGGCGGCTCGGCCAGCGGGGAAGCGACATGAGGTTCCGTCACGCATCACCCGATCAGGGCGATGACGGGATTGCCACCGCGCGCAAGTCCCACGCATATCGTTGGCGGCCCAGCGGCGCAAATCCGCAAGCACACGGAGCCGTATGACGGGCACCCTCGCCTTCCGCTTCGCCTCGGCGCGCACTGCCAACCGGCTGGTCGCAGGCGTGCCGGCAGCGGCCCGGCTGGCGCGCGCGTTCGGCGAGGCGCAGCCCGGCGCGCCGCTGGTGCTGACGATCGCAGACGGCGGAGCGCTGATACCGCGCACCCATGGCGAGATGGCACGGCTCGCGCCGGGGGTGGCGGTGACGCTTGTGGACGGCGAGCCGGAATGCGTGATTGCAGGCGAGTTGCTGCCCGATGCGGCCGCCATCGCCGCGCTGCTGGCAGGATCAGCGCCGCTCCCTTCAGCGCCCGCCAATCCCGACGCCGCACTCGCCGACGCCGCGAGAAAAATCATCCGCGCCACCGCCAAGCCGGGTGACGGGTTCGTCTCGCGCCGCCTCAACCGCCCGTTGTCGCAAACGGTATCGGGGCTGGTGCTGCGCCTTGGCTGGGTGCGCCCCGCCCATGCCACCGCGCTGACCGCGCTGACGGCGCTGGCGATGATCGCCTGCCTCCTCGCCGTCCCCACGCCCGCCGGGCTGATCGCGGGTGCGGTCTTGTTCCAGCTCGCTTCGGTGATCGACGGCATCGACGGCGAAATCGCCCGCGCGACGCATCGCAGTTCGAAGGCGGGCGCGTCGCTCGACAGTCTGGTCGATGCCTTCACCAATTGCGCCTTCCTTGGCGGGGCCGGCTTCAGCTTTTTGATGCAGGGCGAGACCAGCACCGCGCTGGTCGGTGCTGCGGCGACGGCGATGCAGGTGACAGGTCTGACCATTCTGGGCCGCAGCGCATGGCGGCGCGAGCGCGTGGTGCACTTCGACAGCGCCAAAGCCGCAGTCGCGGCGATACATGCGGGATCGGGCCGCCTGCTCAAGGATCTGACGGGCCGCGATTTCTACTGCTTCGCCTTGATGTTGTCAGCCTTGGGGGGCGTGCTGGGCGAAGCCCTGTGGATTTTCGGCGCGGCTTCGGCCATTTGGCTGACCTATGTCATTCATGCGACAATCGCGAGCGGCGCGCGCGGATAGACGGCGCGGCCGGATCAGGCGTAACTTGCGGCCGATCTGCTGCGAATAAAGCAGGGCGGGCGCCACACAAACAGGGGAACTTGATGCTTGCGACCATCCTTCGGGCGACCGCCGGGGCAATGGCCCTTGGCGCGGCATCGCTGCTGCTGGCACCGCCTGCGCTGGCGCAGCAGGCCGGGATCGAGATCGCAGTGGTCGACCCGGACGGCGCGCCGGTCGCGGATGCCGAAGTGATCATCGCCAACCCCGCGATCGGCCTAACCCGCCGCTTACGCACCGATGCGCGCGGGCGGGTTGCAGCGGAAGGATTGACGACGGCGGGCCAATACCTCGTCTCGGTCCCGGCGTCGGATCGCCACGCAGCGCTCGCCGCACAGCCGCTCGAATTGCGCGCGAATTTCACCCGCAGCGTGATCCTGCAACTCGCTGAGGCGGGCAGCGCGGGAATCGTGGTGACCGGCGCGCGGGCGATCACCGGGCTCAACACCGCCAATGCCGAAATTTCCGCCTCGCTGGCGCGCGAGCAACTGGTCGCGCTGCCGATCGAGGGGCGCGATGTGATCGGTGCGCTGATCCGCCTGCCCAATGTGGTGCCCTCGACCGGGTTCTTCCCCGAAGCGCCTTCGATTTCCATCAACGGATCGAACGGGCTCGACACCAATTACCTGATCGACGGGCTCGACAATAACGAGAACTTCCTCGGCGGCATCAAATTCCCGGTGCCGCTGGGCTTCACCCGCGAAGTAACGGTGCTGGCGAACTCCTATTCGGCGGCTTACGGGCGCACTGCCAATGGGATCGTGAATTATACCACTCCTTCGGGCAGCAATGATTTTACAGGAGAGGCTTACGGATTGGTTCGGCCCGGCAGGCCGCTCGATTCCCCCTCCCCCTTCCCCCGCCGCGACCTTTCGGGCAACCCGGTGGGCGAGAGCTTCGAGCGTTATCAGGCGGGCTTTGTGATCGGAGGCCCACTGCAACGCGGCCGCACTTTCTTCTATGCGAATTACGAATACACCCGTGATCGCAACACGCAGGTGGTCGATGCCCCCGCATTGGGGATCGCCGACACCGTCACCGGTAACAATCAGTTCCAGCTCGGCTCGCTCAGGCTTGATCACCGGCTGAGTGATGACTGGACGCTAGGCCTGCGCGCCAATATCGGGCGCGTGACGATCGATCGGCCCGGCGGCGGCTTGGGCGGCGGGAACAACACCTTCCCCTCAGCCGGATCGCGGCAGGACCGGTTTTCGGAGCTGGTAGCTGCAACCGCGAGCTATGCTGGCA